>JAFUIY010000035.1 GCA_017473925.1 Clostridia bacterium
AAATCCAAGCCCGCAGGGCTTCCGAAACAATTTGCCAAAGGCAAATTATATCACATTTGCGAAGCAAATATATCACATCCGTCGAAGACGGATATATCACATTTTCCGCAGGAAAATATATCACTCAGTAATTTATCGCTCAGCGATAAATTACTGTTTCCTCTTGCATTTTTATGAAAAATTTGCTATACTAACTTTATAATGCGATACTTTGGGTATATTAAATATACAAAGATTTTTCCGTATTATTTTTCGATTTGGCAGAAATGCTGATTGATAAAGTTTTCACAATATAATATAATATTGATTGTGTAAAAATGTAAAAAAATTCTTTAATATAAAAAGGAGATTTCAAAATGAGCGTTTTAAACAAAAAGACAATTGAAGACATTCAGGTTGCCGGCAAAAAGGTTCTTGTACGTTGCGACTTCAACGTAAAGATGGAAAACGGCGTTATCACAAGTGACAAGAGAGTTGTTGCTTCTCTTCCCACAATCAAGTATCTTCTCCAGAACAATGCAAAGGTTATCCTTTGCTCACATCTCGGCAGACCCAAGGGCGAATTCAACCCCGAATTCTCAATGGGCCCCGTTGCAGAATGCCTTTCAAAGTATCTCGGTATCGAAGTTAAGCTTGCTAAGGACGTTGTAGGCGAGTCAGCTCAGGCTCTCGCTGCAGAACTCAAGGAAGGCGAAGCAATGCTTCTTGAAAATGTTCGTTTTGAAAAGGGCGAAACAAAGAACGACGAAGAGCTCAGCAAGAAGTTTGCTGCTCTTGCAGATGTTTTTGTAAACGATGCTTTCGGTTCAGCTCACAGAGCTCATTCATCAACAGCAGGCGTTGCAGCTTTTGTTGAAGAAACAGCTATCGGCTACCTTATGCAGAAGGAAGTTGACGTTATGGGTAAGGCTCTTGAAGATCCTGCAAGACCCTTCGTTGCTATCCTCGGCGGTGCTAAGGTTTCAGATAAGATCGGCGTTATCGAAAACCTTATGGAAAAGGTTGACACACTTATCGTAGGCGGCGGTATGGCTTACACATTCTTCGCAGCTCAGGGCCACTCAGTAGGTACATCAATCTGTGAAGAAGACAAGATTGATCTTGCAAAGAGCATGATGAAGCTTGCAGAGGAAAAGGGCGTTAAGTTCCTTATCCCCGTAGATAACAGAGTAGGTCTTGAATACAAGGCAGACACAGAAAACAAGATTGTTGATTCAGACGATATTCCCGATGGCTGGATGGGTCTTGACATCGGTCCCAAGACAGAAAAGCTCTTCGCAGATGCACTTCAGGGTGCAGGCACAGTTATCTGGAACGGACCTATGGGCGTTTCAGAGTGGGAAAACTTCGCTTCAGGTACAATCTCTGTAGCTAATGCAGTTGCAGCAGCAACAGATGCAGGTGCAGTTTCAATCATCGGCGGCGGCGACTCAGCAGCAGCTGTCAAGAAGCTCGGCTTCAACGACAAGATGACTCACGTTTCAACAGGCGGCGGTGCTTCTCTTGAATTCCTTGAGGGTAAGGACCTTCCCGGTATCGCTTGCATCGGCACAAAATAATTGATTTCTCGTAGGGGCGGGCATTGCCCGTCCGTACATATAATGAAAGGGTAATAGATATGAATAAAGCACTCCGTAAAGCAGTTATCGCAGGTAACTGGAAAATGAACAAAACTCCCGCAGAAACAAAGGCTCTCATCAATGAAATGAAGCCCCTCGTTGCAGGTGCAGACTGTGATGTTGTTCTCTGCGTTCCTTACATTGACGTTTTTGCAGCTATGGAAGCAGCAGAAGGTTCAAACATCAAGATCGGTGTTGAAAACTGTCACTGGGCAGAAAGCGGTGCTTTCACAGGTGAAGTTTCAGCAACAATGCTTAAGGAAATCGGCGTTCCTTATGTAATCATCGGTCACTCAGAAAGAAGACAGTACTTCGGTGAAACAGATGTAACTGTTCAGAAGAGAACAAGAGCTGCTCTTGATGCAGGTCTTACAGTTATCCTCTGTGTCGGTGAATACCTTGAACAGAGAGAACAGGGCATCACAGAAGAAGTTGTCCGTATGCAGACAAAGATTGCTCTCGGCGGCGTTTCAGAAGCTGAACTCGAGAACATCATTATCGCTTACGAACCCGTATGGGCTATCGGCACAGGCAAGACAGCTACAGCTGAACAGGCTAACGAAGTTAATCATGCAATCAGAGTTTGCGTTGCTGAGCTTTACGGTCAGGCAGCTGCAGACAAGATGGTTGTTCAGTACGGCGGTTCAATGAACGCTAAGAATGCAGATGAACTTCTTGCTCAGGAAGATGTTGACGGCGGTCTTATCGGCGGTGCATCACTCAAGGCAGAAGATTTCTCAATCATCGTAAAAGCTGCTTCAAAGTAATAAAAAATAACGGGGCAGGAGAGAAACCTGCCCTTTTTTAAAGGAATGAATATGATGAAAAAACCTTATGTTTTATGTATAATGGACGGCTTCGGCTCAAACCCCGGAGCAAAGGGAAATGCAATTGAATTTGCAAAAACTCCTTGTCTTGACAAGCTCTTTGCAGAAAATCCCAACACACTTATCGGTGCATCAGGTCTTGATGTCGGTCTTCCCGACGGTCAGATGGGCAACTCAGAAGTAGGTCACACAAACATCGGTGCCGGCAGAGTTGTTTATCAGATGCTTGTCAAGATTTCAAAGATGATCAAAGACGGTGAGCTTTCAAAGAATGCAGAGCTCAGAGCTGCTATGGATAACTGCAACGAAAAGAAATCTGCTCTTCACCTTGTAGGTCTTCTTTCAGACGGCGGTGTTCACAGCCACATCGAGCACCTTTTCGGTCTTGTAGAAATGGCTAAAGAAATGGGCGTTGAGAAAGTTTATGTTCACGCTATCACAGACGGCCGTGACGTTTCTGTTGAGTCAGGTAAGGGCTTTATGCAGGATTGTCTTGATAAGTTCAATGAAATCGGACTCGGCAAGATTGCTACTATCTCAGGCAGATACTATGCAATGGACCGTGACTTCGCATGGGACAGAGAAGAAAAGGCTTATGCAGCTATGGTTTACGGCGAAGGCAATCAGTGTGACTGCCCCGTAAAGGCTATGGAAGAGTCATATGCAAACGGCATCACAGACGAATTCGTTCTTCCCGTTGTTATTGATAAAGACGGCATGATAAAAGAAAACGATTCAGTTATCTGTTTCAACTTCCGTCCTGACAGAGCAAGACAGCTCACAAGAATGTTTGTTGATCCCGATTTCAACGGTTTCGAGAGAAAGAACGGCTTCTTCCCCGTTAAGTATGTCTGCATGACTCAGTACGATGCATCAATGCCCAATGTTACAGTTGCTCTTCCCAACGAAGACCTCACAATGACAATGGGTGAATATATTTCATCACTCGGCATGACACAGCTGAGAATCGCTGAAACACAGAAGTATGCTCATGTAACATTCTTCTTCAACGGTGGTGTTGAAGCTCAGTTCCCCGGTGAAGACAGAATCCTCATCAACTCACCCGATGTTGCAACATTCGACCTCAAGCCCGAAATGAGTGCTTACGAAGTAACAGATGCAGTTGTTGAACAGGTGCTTTCAGGTAAGTACGATGTTATCATCATCAACTACGCAAACTGCGATATGGTCGGTCACACAGGTATCTTCGAGGCTGCTGTTGCTGCTGTTGAAGCTGTTGATGAATGTGTCGGCAGACTTGCAGATGCTGTTGCAAAGATGGACGGTAAGATGATTATTACTGCTGACCACGGCAACGCAGACAAGATGCTCGACGAATCAGGCGAAGCATTCACACCTCACTCAACAAATCCCGTTCCCGTTATCACTGTCGGCAGCGACTATGCTCTCAAAGAAGGCGGCAAGCTCTGTGACCTCTGCCCCACACTTCTTGATATTATGGGTGTTGCTCAGCCCAAGGAAATGACAGGCGAAAGCTTGTTGATAAAATAAAATTTTATCAACAAAATGATGGTTGCCTTCGGCAAATGATGACGCTTCGCTGATGATGTTGCTTCGCAATGATGGTTGCCTTCGGCAAATTTATTTGCAACCATCCCATCATTTTGAATGCATGCATTCAATCTATCATTGCAACTTTATTGCACTATCATTTTAATCAAAGATTAAACTATCATCTTTACAGGAGGTTGTTCTGTGAAAGATAATATTCTTATTGATTTATCAATTGAACTTGCAATTGAAATTGTTGAATTGGTAAAAATCTTAAAATCAAAACAACAGTCGGTTATTGCAAATCAGATTTGTCGCAGCGGGACAAGTGTCGGTGCGAATATTCACGAAGCACAGTATGCACACAGCCGTGCAGATTTTATTGCAAAATTTGAGATTGCTCTTAAAGAAGCAAACGAAACATCATATTGGTTGCTTATACTTTATAAGACTGATTATATTGATGAACAGTATTATAAAAAAATAGAAAATTTGTGTTCACGAATAAAAGCAGCACTTGTTTCTTCATGAAAAACAGCAAAGAACAATAAATAAAAAATTACCGCATCGAGTAATCGGTGCGGTTTTGCTATTTCAAAGGGTAAATGTTATTTTCGTATCCAAGAAAATATAACGGGTTGATATTGTAAAAGTCACACAGTTTTATAAAATCCTCAATTGTCAGTTTTGCTCGTCTTTTTTCAATATGGTCATATCCTTGCTGTGATTTTGAAATCACATTTGCAACCTCTTTTTGTGTTAAATCTTTGTCAATACGCACACTTATAAGTCTGTCAATATAGTCCATTACTATCACCGTAAATATTATAAAATACTCATAATGTGAGTATTGACTTTAACTCAAAGTTTGAGTATAATAAAAGTAAAATAATGAAAAAACATTATTTTTTGATAAAAAAGTCCGTACAATCGGACTGATAAGCTGCTATAATTAAAAAAAAGTAAAAAACAAAAAAAGCAAAAAAGCAAAAAAAAGAAAAAGAAAGAGGTTGAATCTGTATGAAGAAATGTTTATCTGTTGTGCTTGTTGCAGTGATGCTTTTGTGCAGTAACTTAACAATATTTGCTACCAATTATGTTATTAATTTTATTATTGACGCTCCCGAAGAAGTCACAAAGGGTGAAGAGTTTACCGTTTCAGTCGGTGTTGATAAGATGAAAGGTCATATTCTGGCCGGTACAATTGGAGTTCTATTTGACAATGATATTTTTGAATATGTTTCAGCTACAGGTATCGGAGATGAAATAGAAGAAGATTCTGATTTTGATTTATCAAAACATTTTGCGAGTTTTGTCAATGATACAGAACCTAACTGTGTTATTGTTGCATTTTTTTCTTATGATAAGTGTCCTGAAGATTATGTTAAAATCGTGGAAATTAAGTTGAAGGCGAAAAAGACAGGAAACACTTATTTTGCTGTTACAACAGGTGACTGGACTGACGGCTATACCAATACAGATTATTATTGGGATTCTGATAAGGACGGTACTCCTGAGACAAAAAACAAACTGCATTCTGTAAGTGTTATAGATTTGGCTTCGGATTATTGTGTGGAATATGTTATTGATAAGCCTGACAGTGTTGTTGTAGGAGAGGAATTCAATGTTTCGGTTTCTGTTGATAATATGAAGAATCATATTATGGCATGCACCCTTGAATTTACATATGATTGCGATATGCTTGAGCTTGTTTCATGTAAATGTCCCGGCACAACAAATGACGGCAGTTTTTATAACGACGAAGAAAGAGAATATATGTATTCCTTGAATACACTGAATCCCGGAACAGTGATTGTTTCGTTTGCACCCTTTAATAACTGTGTGGACGATATTGTCGAGTTAATTGAGTTTACTTTTGTTGCTAAACATAAGGGCGAGGCTAACATTTCTGTAACCAGTGATGACTGGGAGGATATTTATAACGGAAAAACGCTGTGGTCTATTGAAAGCAACACTCCTGCTCCGGAAGGACTTGAAACAACAATCAGCGTGAATGTTGCCGAAATGCCGACTGTTCCTGAGATTGTTTACGGTGATGTAAACGGTGACGGCAAAATCACTGCAGCCGATGCAAGACTTACACTCAGAGCTTCTGCAAGAATAGATACATTCACAGATGAACAGTCAAAAGCAGGTGATGTGAACTTTGATAAAAAAATCACTGCTGCAGATGCAAGACTCATTCTCCGTGTGTCAGCAAAAATTGACAGCTTTGATATTCCCGTACCTGAGCCGGAGCCCGAACCCGAGCCTGAGCCGGCTCCGTCACTTGAATTATCAGAAACAAAACTGATTGCGTACGTGGATAATCACACATCGTTCTATGCATATGTAAAGAATATAGAGAATTATGAAATCACTGCTGAATTCGTTCCGATTGAAGGTAACTATTGTACTGCAGATGATGTTGAAATTTCAGTAACAGGTCTTGCTTCAGGTGCATTGATTTATGTTGATATTGCAGAGCTTGTACTGCATTTCCGTACTGTAGGTGTCGACTATTTTAGTGAGAGTTTTGCTGTTGAGGTTTCTCTGAAGGATGATACCGGCAAAATTGTTGATAAAGAAACAGCCGAAATTGAAATCAGATATTCTGACGAAGACATAAAAAAATACGGCACACTTAAGTATCTGACATATTATGTATTTCAGACAAATGATGAAAAACAATGTTTCGAGTTGCTTATTGCCTTTTCAGACAGCTACGATAAACAGGTAAAGTCCTACGGAATGGCAGACATTTCAATCTTAAACCATGCAGGTGAAACAATTTACAATAAAACTCACGATTTCAAGCCTTCTGACTTTACAACATGGGAAAATGAAAACATAAAGATGTTGTTTGCATGTATTGAAATACCCTATGCGGATGTTCCCAAGGGAGTCAGCCCTGACGGAGTTGTAAATTTTAACATATATACTCCTTTCAGTATAAAGTGGGAAGATATCTCTCTAAATATTTCCTGTCTTCCTCTTGACGAAACACTTGACCTTGATAACCCTGAGGCTTGCCTTGACTACGGTCATCTTGTGAACTCAGGACTTTGTGTAAGATGCAATTCCTATCTGTCATCAGACATATCTTTCTTCTTTGGTGACGAAAACGGAAATCTTCTGCCCGCTGTAACTACATATAATCTTTTTGGTCAGAAGACATCTGTAACAATAACCGGGATCAAAAATGTATCCGTTTCAAAAAATTACAGAGGATTGTATGATGTGACCATTATTGCAGAAGGTGACATAACAACACCTGTATACTCAGGAGATGAAGGCTATTTCACAGTTTGTGTCGTTGATGGTAAGACAAACACTACAATAACAAGTGGTCAGATAAGCTATGACGGATACGGAAAAGCAGATTTTAAAATAACATTGAGCAACTTTGCCCCCGGAGTTTATGCCGTTATGTTTTTGAGTATTGACATTCACATATAATTCGGAGAGCTTTATTATTTGAATTACAAATACAGAAAGAGGTATTAATTTGATATGCACCCCAAAAGTGTCTAACTTTTGGGGTGCATATCAAACATGAAAAACTGTTTTGGATGCTCTTTTTTGAATAATCGCAAAACGATGTGCCCCACACTTCTTGATATTATGGGTGTTGCTCAGCCCGCAGAAATGACCGGCGAAAGTTTACTTGTAAAATAAGTTTAACAAAAAATCTAACCGCATCGATTAACTCGGTGCGGAAATTTTTTGCTGTTTTTTTCAGAATAATAAAAAACACTATTATTCATTACATTAAAATGTTATTCATTCCAAAAGTATTGACAAGGCTATTTTTGGCTGTTATATTTGTGTCGTCCGGTGTTCATTCATCCCCCGTATGACAGCCGTGCATTGCCGTCGGGGAGCACCTCCGACGGTGTATTTATATATAATTCTGTTCTGCAGAATGATTGACGCATATGTCAGACATAATACTTGATACTACGGAGTGTGAAAAAATGCGTATACCGATTAAAATTTACAAATCATTTATCGGAACAATACTGAGCCTTTTATCTTTGTTTCCCTTGCTGGGCGGAGCAGGTATTATTATTGCATCTGTATCTTCGGGTGATGTACTTATCATCATTCTGGGAGTTCTGGGCGGTATTGTGTGTATTGTATTCCATTGGCTGCTTCAGGAGCTTGCCGGGTACGTGACCGAAAGAAAACTATTCAATAAATGGACAAAGGAGCTCAGGGAAAAGGGTGTCGAGGCAGATATTGCTTCGTCTGTTGACCTTGCACTCTATGTTTATAACAACAATAAAAGCGAGCTTACCGTGAAATACATAGAAAAGCTCAATCCTCAGGCAGGTGTGATTATTAGGAATCATATTGCAGAGCAGAAAGCACTTGCAAAGCAGGAAAAGGAACAGAAAAAACAGAATAAGAAAAAGAACTGAAAGGACTGTTTATGATGATTTTAAAAAAAATTGTGTCAGTTATGATGACTGCTGTACTTTTGTGTCTCGTGCTTGCTTCGTGTGCAGGCAATGATAATTCATCTGTTTATGATGACAATAATGCAGATTCTGAGCAGACTGCTCCGGTTTCTCAGGGAACAGATTACAAGACATCATATTCATTGACAGATAATCTTTACGATTTTCAGATTGAGATTAACGGCAATGTTTATGATTTCCCTATGACTGTTGCAGAGTTTATGAGATGCGGATGGATGTTGGGTAAATATGAAGAGCCTGAACAGACAATAGGTTCGGGGAAAGAAGATCTTATCTGGTTTGAGGCTGCAGACGGTTCTCAGGTCAACGCCCGTGTCCTGAATTATTCTGCAAGTGAACAGGCTTATTCTGATTGTCATGTAAACGGTATTATTATTGCCCGCGATGAGGTCAAATTCAATATCAGCGGAATTAAAATGGCAAAGGGAGTTGCTTTTGGTGCCTCCTCTCTTGATGATATTGTTGCGGCTTTCGGTGAATATAAAACAGAATACGACAGCGATTCATACAAGATTATTGAATACAGCAGTGATATTTACAAAAAAGTATCATTCTATGTTTATAAAGACACGGGAACTCTCGGCAAGGTTGATATGCAAACGAATGATAAGCCAAAAGAAGAAATAATAAATGAAGTGCATGATGAACTTCCGGATGCCGTGAAGAATTACAGTACTCCTGCTTCGGAAGGCAAGACACCTGCAGATGCTGTTATTGACATTGACGGAGTTCTGTATCAGTTCCCCATACCTGTCAGCGAGCTTCTTAAAAACGGATGGCAGATTGATAAGTCAAAATCTGACGAAACAGTAACCGGTAAACGTAACGGTACAATATATCTGTATAAAGGTGAAAAAAAGACCGATATGATTACTGTGTGGAATTATACGGAAATGAATGTTCCTGTAGAGAATTGCCTTATAGATGAAATTTCAACAAATGTGTATGAATCATTATTTGTTGTACCGGGATTTGTTGATTTTGAGCTGACAATGGATGAATTACAGTCACTTGTTTCATCGTATAACGGAACAACCGAAGAACAGGGGAATTCTCTCTATGTGTACTTTAACAGTAATGACAAGTCAACATATTTAAACATCAGTTTTGATAAAAGCGATAACAAAATAAGCTATTTCATAGCAGGTGTAAACAGATAAGAAAAAGGGAGCAGGAAAAACGAAAGTTCTTCCTGCTCCATAAATTTTGTATTGATTCAATTAACCGAGAACCTTTTCTGCAATGTCCTTTGTATCTCTTGCAATCATGAGCTCTTCGTTTGTGGGGATAACATAAACCTTTACCTTTGAATCAGCGCCTGAAAGCTCGCCGCCCTGACCTCTGATAGCCTTTGCATTCTCTTCAGCATTGAATGTAACACCGAGGTAAGCAAAGCTTTCGCAGATGTTCTGACGAAGGGGCTGTGAGTTTTCACCGATACCTCCTGTGAATACGATTGCGTCAACACCCTGCATTGCAGCGATGTACTGACCGATGTACTTTCTGATCTGGTACCAGAGCATCTTCTTTGCAAGCTCAGCCTGCTTGTTGCCCTCTGCAGCTGCCTTGAGGATATCTCTGTCGTCACTCATACCGCCTGAAATGCCGAAAACGCCTGACTTCTTGTTGAGAACAGCGTTTGTTTCAGCAGGTGTCCAGCCTTCCTTTTCCTGAAGGAATGTGACAACTGAGGGGTCAAGGTTACCTGAGCGTGTGCCCATGATGAAGCCGTCAAGGGGAGTGAGACCCATTGATGTGTCAATAACCTTGCCGTCCTTGATAGCTGTGATTGATGAACCGTTGCCGAGATGGCATGTGATGAGCTTGATATCCTTGAGATCCTTGCCCATGATTTTTGCACATTCACCGCTGACATATCTGTGTGATGTGCCGTGGAAGCCGTAACGGCGGATCTGATACTTTTCATAATATTCATAAGGAATACCGAACATGTATGCTTCTTCGGGCATTGTTGAATGGAATGCGTTGTCGAAAACTGCAACCTCGGGAACATCCTTGCCGAAAACTTCCATACAAGCGTTGATACCCTGAATGTGTGCAGGATTGTGAAGAGGAGCAAGGTCGCAAAGGCTTTCAATACCCTTGACAACATCCTCTGTGATGAGTGTGCTTTCCTTATAAATAGCACCGCCCTGAACAACTCTGTGACCGATTGCTGCAATTTCATCAAGTGAATCAATAACCTTGTATTCACCTGTTGTAAGAGCTTCTTTGACAACAAGGAATGCTTCTGTATGGTTAGCCATGGCAACATCCTTTTCAAACTTGCCCTTTTCTGTCTTGAGTTCAAAATGACCCTCGGGAGCGCCGACTCTTTCGCAGATACCCTTTGCGATAACAACTTCACCGTTCATATCGATAAGCTGATACTTGAGTGATGAGCTGCCGGCATTGATAACGAGAACTTTCATTTAAACAACCTCCGTAAAAATAATTCTTGATACTTTACTTCCAATGGTATATTATATACTTATAAAACAGATTTTTCAACCATTTTTGAAAGGATAAATGAAAAAATTATGCAGGTTACGGCAATTGTTGCAGAATACAATACATTCCACAACGGTCACAGATATCATATCGAGGAGACATGGAAGAAGACGGACAATTCCTTTATCATGGCAATCATGTCGGGCAATTTTGTCCAGAGGGGCGAGCCTGCCATTCTTGAGAAGAGAAAAAGGGCTGAAATCGCAATAAAAAACGGGGCAGACCTTGTTGTTGAGCTTCCCACTCCATGGGCAACGGCATCTGCAGAAAGATTTGCAAGGGGAGCTGTCTACATAGCTCATCAGGCAGGAATTGTCGACAACCTTTCATTCGGCTGTGAGGATGAGGATATATCTGTTCTTGAGCAGATTGCAAGAATACTCAGTGACAAGGTCTACAGTCGTGACATCAAGAAATATTACGATGATAACATGTGCTCTTACCCTGAGGCAAGGGCTGCCGTTGTGAGCCGTATTCTCGGCAAAGACTGCAGTGAAATCATGATGAAGCCCAACAATATCCTTGCAATCGAATACCTGAAAGCGATTATTTCGTTCAGATCCGATATAAAGCCCGTAGGAATAAAAAGAAGCGGTGCAGGTCACGACAGTGAAAATATCCACGGCAATATCACATCTGCAATGAACATAAGAAATCTCATGAGAACGGGCAGGGATTATTCATCCTTTGTGCCTGCAAACAGTCTTCCCGTGCTTGAGGAATGTATGGAAAACGGCACATTCCCTGCTCTTTATTCAAATCTTGAATCGGCTGTTATAGCACATCTGCGTAAAATGAAGCCCTCTGATTTCATCGGTGTGCCCGATGTGGCAGAGGGGATTGAGTATCGTATTATCGAGGCAGTGAAAACCTCTGTTTCTCTGAGTGAAATCTTTGATAAGGTAAAGACAAAGAGATATACCCATGCAAGAATCAGAAGAATTATCCTTTCATCATTTCTCGGCATAAAGGCTGAGGATGTCGTCTCACTTCCTCCTTATATAAGGGTTCTTGCCCTGAATGACAACGGCAGAATGATGCTTAAGGAAATGAAGAATAAATATTTCGTACCCGTCATTATGAAATACGGCGATGTGAAGTATCTTGATAATGATGCGAAGCGTGTTTTTGAGCTTGAATCTACAGTGACGGATCTGTATAACCTTGCACTTCCCGGCAGACGTGTCTGTGGAACAGACATGACAGATGAGATAATCTATATCCCGGGGGTATGAGATTATAATTCTTATAAAGATGCAGTTTTTTGCTATGATTAAATATTGATAAATTTTTTAATTAATTATTATACTATATATTATCAGGATGTGTGTGTTTTGAAAAAAATCTTATGTGTTTTGGTTTCTTTCGCTCTTGTTGCGGTATTTAATGTGTCATCCTTTGCTTTTGCCATTGGTGATGTTGACGGAAACGAAAAGGTTACGGCTGCTGATGCAAGACTTGTTCTCAGATGCTCGGCAAAGCTTGAAGAGCTAAAAGAAGAACAACTGAAGAGTGCCGATGTTGATTTCAGCGGAAAGGTAACAGCATCCGATGCAAGGACAATTCTCAGGGTTGCTTCAAAAATAGAGCAATTTACAAATGTTGATGATTCTGAAACTACAACAGACAGCAATTATTCATCCGGTTCGGGAAACAGTGATTGGGATAATATCCCGAGGATTGAAGAAAACGACGGCACAGCTGTATACATAACACCTACGGGTAAAAAATATCACAGAGCAGACTGTCGGACAATAAAGGATATGTCAGCCTGTGTCAATCGTAATGTTGCGGAAGGATACGGCTACGAGGCCTGTAAGGTCTGTAATCCCTGAAGAGAAACAATGATGAAAATATATGTGACCTCTCTCTTGACATTTGCACTGAGAAAGGGTATAATGAATTCTATAAAAAATCGGATTTATCCGTTATAGGAGTGAATAATTATGCCATTAGTAAATGCAAAAGAAATGCTCACAAAAGCAAAGGCAGGCCACTATGCAGTAGGTCAGTTCAATATCAATAACCTTGAATGGACAAAGGCTATTCTTCTTACAGCACAGGAAATGAATTCTCCTGTTATCCTCGGTGTATCTGAAGGTGCAGGCAAATATATGTGCGGCTACAAGACAGTTGTAGGCATGGTTGAAGGTATGATTGAATGCCTTAACATCACAGTTCCCGTTGCTCTTCACCTTGACCACGGTTCATACGAAGGCGCAAAGGCTTGTATCGAAGCAGGCTTCAGCTCAATCATGTTCGACGGTTCACATTATCCCATCGATGAAAACATCGCAAAGACAAAGGAACTCGTTGCTATCTGTGAAGAAAAGGGTCTTTCAATCGAAGCAGAAGTCGGTTCAATCGGTGGCGAAGAAGACGGCGTTGTAGGCGCAGGCGAATGTGCTGATCCCAACGAATGCAAGATGATTGCTGACCTCGGCGTTACAATGCTCGCTGCAGGTATCGGTAACATTCACGGCAAGTATCCCGAAAACTGGGCAGGTCTTTCATTTGAAACTCTTGCAGCAGTTCAGGAAAAGACAGGCACAATGCCTCTCGTTCTTCACGGCGGTACAGGTATCCCTGCTGAAATGATTCAGAAGGCTATCTCACTCGGCGTTTCAAAGATCAATGTTAACACAGAATGCCAGCTTGCATTCCAGGAAGCAACAAGAAAGTATGTTGAAGAGGGTAAGGACCTTGTAGGTAAGGGCTTCGACCCCAGAAAGCTTCTTGCTCCCGGCTTTGAAGCAATCAAGGCTACTGTTAAGGAAAAGATTGAACTCTTCGGTTCAGCAGATAAGGCTTAATTGATAAAATGGAATAAAAAAGGAAATGTATTTTTTTACATTTCCTTTTTTTATTATTTTATTTATTTTCCTGTTGCAATGTAACTGCAGAATGAGTTATAATATCTGTGTATTGATTATTTTTAAAGGTGATGACCAATGAAGAAACTTACAGCATTACTTATCGTTTTCATGCTCACATTCACACTTATGGTGACTGCATCTGCAGCAACCGTACTCAAGGGTGATGTGGATATGAACGGAAAAATCACAGCTATGGATGCAAGAACTGTTCTCAGAGCTGCAGCAAGACTTGATGAAATCACAGATACACAGAAAATTATTGCTGATGTATCAGGTGACAGCAAGGTTACTGCATCTGATGCAAGAACAATTCTCCGCCGTGCTGCAAATATTGAAAAGGACCTCGGCACCGTAGAAATTGAAGATGCTTCGGGAAATCCGGACACAACAGAGACAACAAAGCCTGATGAGACAGAGGCTACAACAGCTCCTCCCGTTGAAAGAGCTGAGCTGAGTACAGGCATATCCATGAATTACAGAAGCTTTATGGACAAATTCGGTGCTATGCGTAAGGTCGGAAGAACAGACAATATTATTGAATACACAAATGATAAGATGACAATTATCTCAGACCCCTATATGATTTATACGGGTAATGTAAGCTCAATTATCATCACAGGCGGTGACTACACTCTCAACGGTGTATATGCAGGTATGTCAAAGGCTGATGCACTCAGCACTCTCAAGGCTGACAAGTGGACCGTAAGGGAAGAGGATTCATCCTCTGTACGCCTTACAAGAAATGCAATGGTTATGATGCTTACACTCAGTGATGATGTTGTTGTAAAGGCTGAATATACCTTTGCTGAGTCACTTCTTCCTCCCGAGGAAAGACCTACAGAAACGACAACCGAGAAGGAAGAAACCACCACAAAGCTTGAACCCTCAACAGAAGAAACCACAACAAAGATTGAGCCTTCTACAGATGAGACAACCACAAAGGTTGAGCCCTCTACAGATGAGACAACCACAAAGGTTGAGCCTTCAACAGAAGAAACAACCACAAAGAAGGAAGAGCCCACAACACTTCCTTCACCCGGAGGCAATATTGAATATGAAGACCTTCCTTCACAGATAAAGAGCTTCCTTGAAGGTCATTTCGGTATTATCGGTGTCAATTACTCTCAGGGTAAGAAAAATGCTGTTTCAATGTATATCACTCCCACTGATGTAAAAGCAGGTATGGGACTTGATACAGGCAACGGAACACTGAGTCTTGATATTGTTATCAAGGATGTAACAGGTAAATCAGATACATATATCGTTATTCCCAGAGAAAAGAAATACTGTGAGCTGACACCACTTGCAATGAGTATTCTCGGTATCAAGCCTGAGGAATTAAAGATTGATTTCGGCACAGCTTCAGGAGATTATAAAGCTATAGTCAGAACAAACGAAAAGTCTGCAGGTGTTGACTATGTAGTATATACAATTGATACAGGCAAGGAATACTGCAAAGTGTTTACTGTTAATGACGAAATCAAGCGTATTGAAACATACAACTCAACAGACGGTGTAATGAAATCAAGAATTGATGTCACCACCTTTATAACAGAAGTTTCTCCGTCGGAATTCAGCCTTGACGGATATAAGAAAAAGTCCTTTATGGAGCTTTTCGGCAGTCTTCTTACATAATATAAAAATACAAAAAAGCCGTATGATTGAGTTCATACGGCTTTTTTAAATGAATGTATTGCTTTTACCGAGCATGAATGTTTCACATGCATGAGGCTCACTGTTTCTTATGTCAATGAATTCATCACAACGGGAAATTATGTCGAAAAAAATGTTTCTGAATTCCTCATCCTTTGTATTGATTGCATTTTCATTCTCAGTGACAGCAATAAGATAGATTTTATCTTCACGGTTGCCTTTCTGCAGCTTTTTCCTCAGCAGTACCTGTTCTGCAAATCTGAGACCGTCATAAGTATCAGCATTGAAAAGAAAATACTGTATTCCGTCGTTGATAAGGCTGTCAATCTGCCTGAAAAGTGTCAGGTCATCTTTGTAAGGCGTCACTGCACAAGCCGTACGGCTCCGCCTCAGGAAAAGATGATTGTTTTCTGATATCATCTGTTCATCACCCTGCAGTTAGTATATCCGCGTGAATGTGCAAAAACAAGATGAATTAAAATTTTTCTTTATTCCGTTAAAAAACTATTGCAAGCGATATGAAAATATAGTATAATGATTCACAGTATACGCGATTGGAAGAGAATATTATGTTGGGTAAAAATGTAAGAGTAAGAATAACAAAACCCTTCAATTCTTTTGACAGCAAGACTAATATCCGTTATATGCTCAATTTCGGTGTAGCCGAAATCAAAACGGAGAAGAAATCATTTATTTATTCTGCATGCGTGCTCGGAATCAACCATCCTGTCAATATTTTTGAAGGCAAAATTATCGCCGTTGTCCGTCATCAGGACAAACGGCCGAATTATATTATTGTAGCACCCAAGAAATCAAGATATATAAATTTTGAAATTGAGGATGCAATCAGATTCTACGAAAAGAACAGACAGCATACACTTGACTGTCTTTATGAAAGCTCATGCGGTGCTGTTGTGTTCCGTATGATTAACGGTTACCGCCGTTTCCTGCTTATCAAAAATAAAAGAAGCAACCATTGGGGCTTCCCGAAGGGGCATATCGAAAAGGGCGAAACTCCTGTTATGACCGCAAAGCGTGAGGTGCTTGAGGAAACAGGACTTCATATCAATATCCTTGACGGCTTCAGCACCACCTCGGAGTACAAAATCGCAGGCAGAGTCGAAAAGAGAGTGACGATTTTCCTCGCTTCCACATCTGACACAAACACAATTATCCAGCAGGAAGAAATTGAGGACTATATCTGGCTTGATTATGACAAGGCTCTTGCCACACTCAGGTTTGAAAACGATAAAAGCATTCTAACCTCTGCAAAGGAATTCCTTGCAGAGAACAATATGTGATTTCAGATAAGGAGTAACCGAATGAAAGCAAAGACCTTTATCCTCAGGATTGTACAGGGTGCTCTTGTAGGACTCGGAGCAGTTCTTCCCGGTATATCAGGCGGCGTCCTGTGTGTTGTCTTCGGCATTTATAAGACAATTATGGAGTTTCTTGCAGACCCGATACATAACTTCAGAACTCATTTTCCGAAGCTGCTTCCCGTCGGCATCGGCGGTGTTGTAGGTTTCCTCGGTGTTGCGAATCTTCTCGCATTCCTTCTTGAAAAATATCCTGCACCGTCTGTCTGTGTCTTTATCGGACTTATTGCAGGTATGCTTCCTTCACTTTTCAGAGAAGCGGGAGAAAAGGGCAGAAGCAAGGCTTCATTTGTTTCAATGGCTGTTGCAATGGTGTTTATCTTTGCACTGCTTATAAGCCTCAGAGTTTTCTCTGTTCAGATTGCACCGAATTTCTTCTGGTATCTGTTCTGCGGTTTCTGTCTTGCCCTGAGTGTGATTGCTCCCGGTATGAGCTTCTCAACACTTCTTATGCCTCTCGGTCTTTACGAGCCCTTTGTTGACGGAATAGGACATCTTGATTTCTCTGTTCTTATTCCCGGCGGTATCGGTGCTCTTGCAACCGTTATCCTGTTTGCAAAGGCTGTTGATATGCTATTCAAGAAGCATTACTCTGTGGCTTTCCACGGTATTGTAGGCATTGTTATTGCAGCAACTGTAATGATTATTCCCTTTGAGAGCTTCGCAACATCAGTTGTCAGCTGTATTGTCAATGTTGTCTGTATTGCAGCAGGTGTTGTTTCTGCACTGCTTCTTGATAAATTCAATCAGAAGCATGCTGTGGAAGAATAATGTTTTAAACCATCATTCATATGATGGTTTTTTTCTTTTTCTGAGAAGTCTAAACCGATGTAAATATTTATATATATTTACGGGTGATTGAAATCAGACGGAATATTATGAAGAAGAGGCTTCATCTGAAGCCATCCTCAGGTGTAACATCGATTATATCCTGCATAATTGTTTTGTTTTCATATTTTATAACAGTTAACTACGGTGCATTTCTGACAGATGCTGTCGGCAGATGTGCTCTTTTTTCCATACCCGAAGGAATATATATAACAATTAAAGATTTCAGAAACAGATTTTTTGAAAGAATTGAAATGCATCAGAGTGACATGGAATATTTTCAGCGAGAGGGGAGTATTGCAGACTTTGAGCTGAAAAGACAATTCCGTGACCTTACAGTCACGCCCGATGATATAACGGAGAACGAAGCAATTCTCCGTGATGATTTTCTGAAGAATTACACCGGGAACGGTACGGTTACGGAGAAAACTTATATTGCATATCAGGCAACGGACAGCTATGAAAATGTTCATGTCAGAAATGTTACCGTTGATGCAGACATTGATGTTGAAGGGATACTGACTAACGGTTGCGGGTTGCCGTTCAAGGATTATGCTGAGCCTGTTGTTCTGATTTATCACACCCATTCAACAGAGTGCTATAATCCTGTTGACAACGGTAAATTCTCGACGGAATACCCCGAAAGAAATGAAGATATTGCTTTAAATATGGTCCGTGTGGGGGAGGAGATTGCAGCTGTACTCAGGGCAAGAGGAATAGGTGTAATCCATGATACAACGGTTTATGACACAGTTTATACGGGTGCTTATGATAAATCAAGGACAGCGGTGTCAGAGGTCCTCAGCAGGTATCCGTCAGTTGTCATAACACTTGATGTCCACAGAGATGCAATACATTATGACGACACAACCCGTGTAAAGCCCGTAACGGAAATTGACAATATAAAAGCTGCACAGATAATGATAATAGCAGGTGCAGAAGGAGGTAATGTTGATTCCTTTCCGTCATGGGAAACAAATCTTTCCTTTGCGCTTAATCTGATGCAAAAGGTCAATACTGAATATGAAAACCTTATGAAGCCTGTCTATTTCTGCAACAGACGGTATAACATGGACCTGACTCCATTTTCACTGCTTGTTGAGGTGGGAACGGATATGAACACATTGTCGGAAGCAGCATACTCGGGACGGCTTTTCGGGGATGCTTTAGCTGAATTTATAAAGGAAAATGTGCAATAAATGAAAGAATCAAAGAAAATTATCAGAGCCTTTGTTCTTATTACAGTGTGGATACTGTTTATAACAATAACTCTGTCAGGACTCCTGATTGCAGGAGAGAGAACGGAAAACGTTATGACGGGAACGGTAGATGTGAAGACAAACAGTAATTTGTCGAGGGCACCTCGACAAATTACTGTTTGCTTTTTTGTTGAATATACTCATTATTTTATCACTTCATTTGTCTAAAGTGCTGAAAATAATTAAAAATATGAAAAACACTTTACAACTTTAGTTTAGTGAAGTATAATACCGATTGTTAAAAGCACTCAGGTGCTGTCGAAAGGAGACATAATTGTCATGAAAAAATTTATCGCATTACTTATGGCTGCTCTGCTTGTATTCGCATTTGCAGGCTGTGCAGACACTAAAGCTCCCGTTGAAGAAGCATCATCAGATGCTGTATCAGACCAGGCTGATGTAAAAGAAGAAGCAACTAAGAAGCTTGACCTTGATGTTGAGCCCGTTACAGGTCTTGATGACCTCGGTGAAGATTCAGACCTTGCAAAGATCATCTCCAAGGGTACACTTGTAGTCGGTATCACAGACTACGAACCCATGGATTACAAGGATCCCGGCAGTGATGAATGGACAGGCTTTGATGCTGAATTTGCAGAAGCTTTCGGCGAAGCAATCGGCGTAAAGGTTGAATTCATTGAGGTTGACTGGGACAACAAGTTCTTCGAGCTTGAATCAAACAAGATTGACTGTATCTGGAACGGTATGACAATCACAGACGAAGTTAAGCTCAACACAAGCTGTTCAGCTGCTTATGTAAAGAATGCTCAGGTTGTTGTTATGGCTGCTGACAAGGTTGCTGATTATGCAGATGCAGCTTCAATGGCAGATCTCAGCTTCGCAGTTGAATCAGGTTCAGCAGGCGAACAGGCTGCTAAGGACAATAAGTTTGCATACACAGCAGTTCTCACACAGGCTGACGCTCTCATGGAAGTTCAGTCAGGCACAGCTGATGCATGTATCATCGACATCACAATGGCTAACGCTATGACAGGTGCAGGCACAAGCTATGACAAGCTTGCAAAGGGCATTGAGCTTACAAGTGAAGAATACGGCGTAGGCTTCAGAAAGGGCTCAGATGCAACAGCAGTTCTTGATGCATTCATGAAGGCTCAGAAGGAAAATGTTCTTGCTCCTCTCGCTGCTAAGTACGAGCTTACACTCGCATTCTGATTTTAACAAACCAAATATTCGGGGCAGAAAGTGATTTCTGCCTCGGTTTTGCTGTAAAGGATTATTTATATGGAAACATTTCTCAATGTTACGCTTGACCTGCTGAACGGCTTCGGCACCACAGTCAAGCTGTTCGGGCTGACACTGCTTTTTGCTCTGCCTCTGGGACTGATTTTCAGTTTCTGTTCAATGAGTAAATTCAAGCCTGTCAGTGCTCTTATGAAGGTATTTATCTGGATTATCAGAGGTACTCCCCTGATGCTTCAGCTTATCGTTGTTTTTTACGGTCCCGGTCTTGCAGGTGCATGGGCAGAGGATTTACTTGCCGTGACAGACAATGCACTCATTCAGTGGATTGCAACATGGAACGGTCTTGACCGTTTCCCTGCAGTGCTTGTGGCTTTCGTTATCAATTACGCCTGCTATTTCTCAGAGATATACAGAGGCGGTATTGAGTCAATTCCCAAGGGACAGTATGAAGCAGGTCAGGTTCTCGGCATGACAAAGACACAGATTTTCTTCAAAATCGTGCTTCTTCAGGTTATCAAGAGAATCATCCCTCCCATGAGCAACGAAATCATTACTCTTGTCAAGGACACATCTCTTGCAAGAATTATTGCCGTTTATGAAATTATCTGGAGTGCTCAGGTATATATCAAGAGTGCAGGTCTTATCTGGCCTCTGTTCTACACAGCAGCATTCTACCTTATTTTCAACGGCGTTCTTACGGTTCTTTTCAGAAAAATCGAAAAGAAGCTTGATTATTTTAAGGGGTGAGAGATATGTCAGTGCTTGAAGTCAGTAATATAAAAAAGAGCTTCGGCAAGGTCGAGGTTCTCAGGGATATCTCATTCTCCCTTGAAAAAGGTGAAGTCCTTTCAATTATCGGTTCATCGGGAAGCGGAAAAACAACACTTCTCAGATGCCTGAATTTCCTTGAATATGCAGATGAGGGAACTATCACCGTAAACGGAAAGCTGCTTTATGACGGCAGTGACAAGAAGTCAAAAAGAATGAAGGAAGCAGAAATCAGAACAAAAAGACTTCATTTCGGTATTGTTTTTCAGAATTTCAACCTGTTTCCCCAGTACAATGTTCTTAAAAACATAATGCTTGCCCCCACTCTGCTGAAGCACGGTGACGAAAAGGCCATCGAGGAAAATGCAAAGAAGCTTATTGAGAGAGTAGGACTTGCAGATAAAATCAATAATTATCCCTGTGAGCTTTCGGGCGGTCAGCAGCAGAGAGTTGCAATTGCACGTGCACTTGCACTTAATCCTGATATTCTCTGTTTTGATGAACCCACATCAGCCCTTGACCCTGAGCTTACGGGTGAGGTTCTCAAGGTTATCAGAAGCCTGAAAACAGGTGACAGCACAATGATTGTCGTCACTCATGAAATGGGCTTCGCAAGGGAAGTCTCTGACAAAATCATTTTTATGGCTGACGGTGTTATCGAGGAATTCGGCACACCCGAAGAGATTTTCGGCAATCCGAAGTCTGAAAAGATGAAAGCCTTCCTGAGCCGTTCCCTTGAGAATATCTGAGGTGGATTATGCCGAAAACAGATGAATCAATGCTCAGTGAGCTTTTTGAGCTTATCGCATCAATAGAAAATGCCGAGGACTGCAGACTGCTTTTTGATGACCTGTGTACCGTTAACGAAATCGAGCAGATGGCACAGCGAGTCAGGGCAGCAAAGCTTCTTATTGACGGAAAAACATACAATCAGGTTATCGAGGAAACAGACATTTCTTCTGCAACTCTCAGCCGTGTTTCAAGATGTGTCCGTCACGGAAAGGGCTACAGCAGATTTCTGCAGTAACCATGAATATTTATTAATATTGACAGTGAAAAATACAGAATTTGACCATATTTATATGCAAAAGTATGGTTGAATTCTGTATAATTATGTGATATACTTTACGACGGTAATAAATTACATAAATAAAAAAGGAGAAATTACTGATGAAAAAAATTATTTCAATTGTTCTCGCACTCGTAATGGTTTGTTCTCTTGCTCTTGTATTCACATCATGCACAGATAACAAAGCTCCCGTAAATGAAGAAGGTTCAACTGAAGCAGAAGCAGCAGTTGAGTCAACAGACCTTGTTAAGCTTATCAACATCAATCTTTCTGATGAACAGTATGCATTCGGTGTTGACAAGGCTCAGCCCGAGCTTCTTGCTCAGGTAAACGCATTTGTTAACAAGATTCTCACAGACGGCACATTTGATGACATCTGCAACAACTACTTTGGTGACGGTACTCCCGTTGGTGTTGCTTCAGCAGAGCTTGACGAATCAAAAGATCAGCTTGTTGTAGCTACAAATGCTGAATTCGCACCCTTTGAGTATAAAGAAGGCGAACTTTACTACGGTATTGATATGGAAATCGCAGCTCTCCTTGCAAAGGAACTCGGCAAAGAACTTGTTATCGACAACATGGACTTTGATTCAGTTTGTCTTGCAGTAGGTCAGCATAAGTGTGATATTGCTATGGCTGGTCTTACAATTGACCCTGCAAGAGAAGAATCAGTTACATTCTCAGATTCTTACTATGCAGCATCACAGCAGATTATCGTTAAGGCAGACGACACAAGATTCGACGGCTGTGCAGATCTTGCAGCAGTTGAAGCAGTTCTTGCTGCTCTTCCCGAAGGTACAAAAGTCGGTGCTCAGACAGGTACAACAGGTGAGGCTTATGTAAAGGGTGGTTCAATGGGCTTTGACGGTCTTGATGCAGAATGCGTTTCTTACGATAACGGCGCACTTGCAGTTCAGGATCTTCTTAACGGCGGCATTGATTTCGTTGTTATCGACGCAGCCCCCGCAGCAGCAATCGTTTCTTCAGTTAACGGTTAATCTGAACTAAAAATTAATGTTTTGCAACACCCCGCTGTTTCAGTGGGGGATTGCTTATTGTAAAGGATAAACACTATGGAATTTAGCAGAATGGTATCGCAATTTCTGGAACAACTTATTGACAAAGGTGCTTATGTAAGTGTTCTCGGCGGTCTTAAAAATACAATGATAATCGCTGTCGCGGGTCTTGTTATCGGTATCTTTATCGGTACTGTCATTGCAACCGTGAGAGTGTTCCCCAAATACAATCTCATTCCCCGTTTGCTTGATAAGTTCTGTTCGTTTTATGTGGCACTTTTCAGAGGTACACCTATTGTTGTCCAACTTCTTGTGTTTTACTATGTTGTTCTTCCTCTTTTAGGCTTTAACAGAGTAGATTCGATTGTGGTTGCAATAATCGTTTTCGGTATGAACAGCGGTGCCTATATTTCAGAAATCATGCGAGGCGGTATTCTTTCTGTTGACCCCGGTCAGATGGAAGGCGGCAGAAGTGTTGGTCTCGGCTATGGTACAACAATGATGAAGGTTGTCATTCCTCAGGCGGTCAAGAATATTCTTCCCACCCTCGGTAATGAGTTTATTGCCCTTGTCAAGGAAACATCGGTTGTTTCATTTGTCGGTGCAACAGACCTGTACAAGGCATTTAGGTCAATCGGTAGTGCTACATATGAATATATGATTCCTTACATCACAATGGCACTTATCTACATCGTAGTTGTTATGGCAATTTCGCTTCTTATAAAACTTATGGAAAGGAGACTTCGTAAGAGTGATAGACGTAATTAATCTCAACAAGAAATTCGGCACAAATCATGTTCTTAAAGATCTCTCCACAACCATAAAAAAGGGTGAAAAGGTTGTTGTTATCGGTCCCTCGGGTTCAGGTAAGAGTACATTTCTCCGTTGCCTTAATTGCATGGAAGACCCCACAAGCGGTGAAATTATTTTCGGCGGCGAAAATCTTGCAGACCCCAAGGTTGACATAAATCTTCACAGACAGAAGATGGGCATGGTTTTCCAGCACTTTAATCTTTTTAACAATAAAACTGTTATTCAGAATATCATGATGGCTCCTGTTTTTGTGGGTAAAAAGAACCTGAAAAAGCAGAAGCGTGACAATCTTCTTATAAAACTTCATCTAAAGAAGGGTAATGTTGTTCCCGTTGAAACGGATAACACAAAAATAAAAGAGAATGCTTATAAAAAAGCACAGGAACTTCTCAGAAGAATCGGTCTTGAGGAAAAAGCCGATGCATATCCTTATTCCCTTTCAGGTGGACAGAAACAGCGTGTGGCAATTGTCCGTTCACTGGCAATGGAGCCTGATGTTATTCTCTTTGACGAGCCTACATCAGCCCTTGACCCGGAAATGGTCGGTGAAGTTCTTGAAGTTATGAAATCCCTTGCAAAAGAGGGTATGACAATGGTTGTTGTTACTCACGAAATGGGCTTTGCAAGAGAGGTTGCTGACAGAGTTATCTTCATGGATGAAGGTAAGATTCTTGAGGAAGGCACCCCTGAAGAAATTTTCGATAACCCGAAATGCGAAAGACTTCAGAATTTCCTCGCAAAGGTACTTTAATCATTGTTTGACGAAGGCAAACACATCATTTGACCGAAGGTCATACATCATTTTGCGTAGAAAAACATCGTTTTGACGATAGTCAAACATCATTCAATAATTCAGCTTTGCTGAATTATTGACATATGCGGATATGGTGGAATTGGCAGACACGCAAGATTTAGGATCTTGTGCAGCGATGCGTGCAGGTTCGACCCCTGTTATCCGCACCAAAAAAGAAGTAGCTTTTGATTGTCAAAAGTTACTTCTTTTTTATCCAAGCCGACAGGCTTGGTATATCATCACGCATCAGCGTGCATATCATCAATAACGGCTTTGCCGTTATTGAATCTCATCACACCGAAGGTGTGTATTTCTGTCAACTTGATGATATGCAACTTCTCACGAAGCTGATAATATGCAATTCCTGCGGAATTGATGATATACAAGGTTCCACCTTGATTTGTACGAGAGTTAACGGGTATATATAAAACCGGAAAATATATTTTTTGTAGTTACCGCCAGGAATCCGACAGTTTACAGTCTGTCGGATTTTTCTTTCTCATTATTTGTCATTTTGTTGAATTGGAATTCTTTTTATGAATAAATAAAAAACATTTTATTTACATTATTAAAATTATGTTAAAGAATTATTGATGTTATTTTTCTAAAAGAGTATAATAAAACTGTGTAAGTGAAGAGAAAAGGAAAATATTTATGAAAACGATTTTGTTTTTCCCGCGGATCGACGGTTCGTTCAGAGCCTCATATGCACCGTTGGGAATTCTGTCAATTGCATCCTTTCTGAATGCAAACGGTCATGAAGCTGTTGTGTATGACCGTTTTTTTGAAAAGGACAGCCTTAATGATGTATTTGAAAAACACCGACCTGATATGATCGGTGTAACAATTATGTCCCATGCATTTATCAAGGATGCAATTACCATTTCCAAAGCGGCAAAGAAAAAGGGCATCATCGTTGTCTGGGGCGGTACGGTCGGTTCGGGAATTGCCCGTGCTGCACTTGAGACTGATTTTGTTGATTATGTTTCATATAACGAGGGTGAATATACCTGGCGTGATATGGCAGATGCTTTTGATGCAGGGAAACCTTTTGATGACATAAAAGGCTTGTGCTATATGAAAAACGGAGAGTTTGTAAAGACACCGATGGGTGATTTTATTGACCTTACAACTCTGCCTCCTCTTGACTGGACACTTGTTGATGTTTCCCGCTATCTTCAGAAGTCTTACGGTTATGATAATCTTATTAACATCTATTATTCAAAGGGATGTCCCAACAGATGCAAATACTGTTACAATCCCAATTATAACCGTTCCACACGCCGTTGCCGTTCAATGGATGTCCTGCTCGGTGAAATGAAGTATCTGAAGGAAAACTGCAATGTCGGCGGATTTGACTTTACGGATGACGTAATGTTCCTGACAAAGAAAGAAGCACATGATTTCTGTAACAGGATAATTGAAAGCGGGATTGATACCTGTTGGAGCGGTTATCTCGGCTTCGGTATTCTCAATGATTATGAAGATTATGAGCTGCTTTACAAGGCAGGCTGCCGCTCGATGATTATGGGTATCGAGTCAGGCTCGGAAAGAATTCTCCGCAGTGTCAACAAGGCAAACAAGCTTGATAAAGTCAGAAGCAATATCGAGATGTCTGTAAAGGTGGGAATAGTACCCATAACAATGTTTATTATCGGATTCCCCGGTGAGACTGTTGAAGACCTTAAAAAGACAGTTGACTTTGCAAAGTCCCTTGACGGTATAGCCCACAGCTTTGCTTATTATGTGCCTGTTCCCGGCAGTGAGCATTATAAAGAGCTTGTTGAGGCAGGCAAGATAAAAGAATGTGAAACTATTGATGATTATGCAGCGGTAAATCCTATGGAAAGGATTGTTGACAATTTTACTGAGGATATTCCTGACATTGACCTTGTTACAGTAAAAAAATATATGCGTCTCAGGGGCTTTTTCCTGAAAACTCCCGGTGAAAAGGGTATCCAGACTCTCAGAATTCTCGATAATACCATAAGAACATGGTTCAGAAGGGGAATCAGGAATTTTGTGAAAATCAGCTTTATTTCTGTTACCGAAATGCTCAGCACTCTTACAATATTCCTTCATCCGAAAATCAGAAAAAAGTACGGTCTTTATTTCAGAAAATAAAAAAATTACGACTTGCAGTTTTCTTTCTGCAAGTCGTTTTTGAGTTTAATAATGGAAATACTTATAAAATACGGGATATGAATTCATGAACTGACTGAGTGTTGTTCTTGTTTTTGAGCCGGGGTCATTGATGATGAATCCTGACGTAGTAAGGCTGTCTCCGCCCTTGTAACCCGTAATTACAACCCAGTGCTGACCGCCGTATGAGTTCTTCGCACCGAAAAGAACGGGCTTGCCCTGTTTCAGAATATCATATATCTTTGCAAGATATCCGCTGCCGTTTGTTGTGACTGTGTAATCTGACGGCCAGTAGACATTGCCCGTTGATGAATAGCTCAGCTTTTTTGACATCGCATCGGGATAGATCGTTGTGCCTGTCCTGTAGGACTGCATCATTGCAATTGCAGTTGTTGCACATCCGATTTTTCCGATAGTTTTTCCCGAGTTTCCGATTATCACATCTGCCCAACGGCTGTCTGTCTGCTTGTAATCGGGTACGGAAAGCCTCAGGGCAGGGTAGCTGACGGCTTCTGACGGGTCTTTCAGGTAATTCCCTTTTACATAACCCGTTTTTGTGCCGTGATAGAGTATCCGTTTCCATTCTCCCGAGGAGGAAAGTACAATCACCCTTTCACCTATTGCAAGACTGCCCGTTTTTGCATAAGCCGTTGACGGACCGCTTCTGACATTCAGACTGCCTGATGAAAGGCTGACAGTCATGGGGGCTCCTGACATCGTTGTGATGTAATCGCTGTGTACATAGCCGAATTTACCTTTTTCATACTCTACATGCCACCATGCACCGCTTTTTGAAACAAGTGCAACGAAAGTATGCTTTTTAAGGGACGAAATCACCGCAGAAGACGATGATGCACTCCTTCTGACATTCAGTGAGCCGCTTGTGATATTGACCGCACCTGCCTTTGTGACAGTTGCTGCTGCATGAGTGTTCACGGGGAACAGAATCAGCACCGTCAGTATAACCGTAATGATAATTGAAAGTATTTTTTTCATTCTTCACCTCGTTTTCACCATGGTGTTTTTACATATATGCAAAAACATTGTACCACATC
This sequence comes from Clostridia bacterium, assembly GCA_017473925.1. GTDB lineage: Bacteria > Bacillota > Clostridia > Oscillospirales > Acutalibacteraceae > UBA1081. The sequence continues at coordinate 27,805 of JAFUIY010000035.1, forward strand.
CTGATAATGATGTGAATAGGCCAAATAATGTATAAACACTTGTTAATTTGTTAACATTCTTCCTTGACATGCATTGAAGTTTATTATATAATTATTCAGTATGGAACTTAATGTTCCCGAAATAAATGATGAAAGTGTTGTGTCGGTATGGATCAGAAATATGATGCATTATTTACCCCCTGGAAAATAGGCAACGTTGAAATCAAGAACAGAATTGTTATGTGTCCCATGGGCGGTACATCTCTTTTCGGTTGGTTTGAGCTCGGCGGCTGTCATTTTGACAAGGAAGCAGCAAAGCTCTTTATTGAAAGAGCAAATAACAATGTAGGTCTTATTATTCCCGGTATCGCTCCTCTCCGTGATACATTCTGGGGCAAGTGGCTCTGGCAGAATCCCAAGATGTTTGAAGACCTTAAGGAATTTATGGATGAAATTCATAAGACAGGCGCAAAGCTGTTCGTTCAGCTTACAGCAGGTATGGGCCGTTCATGGGCTATTACCGAGCTTGTAGCTCCTCTTCATAAGAATAAATTCACAAGAAAGCTCATCAAGCCCATCCTTGATACATCACATGAGCTTGCTTCTCCCTCTCCCCAGCCTTCTCGTTGGGCACACGATATCATCTGTCCCGAAATGACAAAGGAGCAGATTCACGAAATTATTGAAGCATTTGCAAAGACAGCAAAGCTCTGCCGTG
>JAFUIY010000036.1 GCA_017473925.1 Clostridia bacterium
GCTTCAATCATAGCAACAAGGTCTGCTGTTGAAGCAACTGTAACTGTCATCTGAGTCTTTTCTCTCTGTTCAACTGTGGGGTTGATAACGAATTCACCGTCAACAAGACCGAGTGAAACGCTTGATACGGGGCCGTCCCAGGGAATCTGTGAAATTGAAAGAGCGATTGAAACACCGATCATAGCTGTGATTTCGGGTGAGCAATCGGGGTCAACTGACATAACTGTTGCAACGATACCTACATCGTTTCTCATATCCTTGGGGAAAAGAGGACGGATAGGTCTGTCGATAACACGTGATGCAAGAGTAGCCTTTTCGCTTGCCTTGCCTTCTCTTCTCTGGAATGAACCGGGAATCTTACCAACTGAGTAGAGCTTTTCCTCAAAGTCAACTGACATGGGGAAGAAATCTACGCCCTCACGGGGCTTGTCTGCCATTGTAACTGAGCAGAGAACTTCTGTTTCGCCGTAACGGACGAGACATGAGCCTGCTGCGAGCTGAGCCATCTTGCCGACTTCAACCTTAAGAGGTCTGCCTGCAAGTTCAGTTTCAAATACTCTGAAATCTGTAAACATTTTAAAATCTCCTTTTTTGATTTTTTTATGTCCGGTCAGCTCCTACGCTGTTAATGTACAATTCAACACATACGAATTTCATACACATTGAATTGTACATTATACATTAAAATACGTTTAAGCTTAACCTGACACTTTTTAATTGTACATTATTTGAAAAATGGACGGCAAACAATATAATGCCTGCCGCCCTGTTTTCCGAAATTACTTACGAAGACCGAGTCTTGCAACGATTGAACGGTATCTTTCGATATCATTCTTCTGAAGGTATGCAAGAAGGTTTCTTCTGTGACCAACCATCTTGAGAAGACCACGTCTTGAGTGATGGTCTTTCTTGTGCTCCTTAAGATGCTCTGTAAGGTCGTTGATTCTCTTTGTGAGAACTGCGATCTGTACTTCGGGAGAACCTGTGTCGCCTTCGTGTGTAGCGTACTCAGCGATGATTGCTGTCTTTTCTGCCTGTGTCATTGTTTTTCACCTCATTTATTATTTACCGATATCTCAGAGTAAGGCAGGTGAATACTCATTGAGTTTACTCCATACTCCGTGAATTCGGTAGCTTCAACATTATAGCATATGTATTCGTTGTTGTCAAATACTTTTTTACACAATAAAAGTATTGTTTTTTTACAATTATTTGATATTCACGCCAAAATCACTGCAATAATCATCAACTCTTGCAGCGTAACGGAGACACTGTCTTGCATCTGCCGCAGTAAGTTTTCCGTCAGCATTAAAATCAGCAAGTTTTATAACAGAATTGTCATCCCATCCGTTGTCAATTCTTGCAGCATATCTTAAAATAATTCTTGCATCAGCGGCAGTTATCTTCCCGTCACTGTTTATATCGCCGATATAAACAGCAGGAATGACTTTTTCTTCAAGCACCTCACCGCAGACAGTACACCTGAACTGTTCAAGTCCGTCATTACCGTCCTGTGCTTCGGTAACAATTATCCATTCACCGCTGTGACCTGTAGCGGGAATTTCACCTGCAGGAGACAGAATTTCCTTGCAGACAGAACATTTTGATCCGTCAGTCCAACCGGGAGTTGTACATGTGGGTTCATTTACACCGAAATATATTTCATTGTGTCCTGTTGCAGGAGTAATATCACCCTTATATGAATCACCGCAGGAACATCTGTAAAATATAAATCCATCTTCTGTACAGGTAGGTACAACTACTGTTGTCGTATATTCATGAACATGTTCCTGAGTAACATTTACAACACTGCCGTTATTCACACAGTCATCAATTATATCACTCCATGAAATATCCGAAATGGCAAAACCGTTTTCTTCATATCTTACCGTGCCGTTATTTATGCAACCGAAAACACCTCGTTTGTAATCGTGCCCCTGTTCACAATAAGTTGAGTAACAGACACCGGCTACCTCTGATTCAGCACTGACATTTCCGTTATTTGTACAGTTTTCCACACGACAGGCATGATTTACAATTCCGCCGACCCATGATGATTCGGAAGTCACATCACCGTTATTGACACAGTCAACAACCATCACGGCACTTGCGGCAATACCGCCGGTGTGCATATCACCGTTTGAAACTTTTGCATTGTTTACACAATTTTTAATAAGCCCCTTATTATGATTACCCTCATCAGAACTCAGCACAATAGCAGCAATACCGCCCACATAATGACCGTTACCGCTGATAAATGATTCTGACAATGTCAGATTTTTTATTTCACCGTCACAGACATAACCGAAAAGCCCCTGCATACCTTTATCCGAGAAGATATACACACCTCTGATTTCATGTCCGTCACCGTCAAATGACCCCTTGAACGGCACAGAAAAACTACTGCCGACGGGAATCCATGTGGTTGTTACGACAGCAAGTGCTGTTCTGTAATCAAACAGAATAAGGTCGTCTGTAAGTTTCAGGTATTCGCCGTCAAATGAATAACCTCTGTTGACAATTTCAGCAAAATCATACATTTCTTCAGCTGTGGAGATAAGATATGGATTTTCATAAGTTCCCTCTCCCTCAAACGGAATCTCTGTTTCAGCACTTACACAAAGTGATAAAAGAAAACTGAGAATTACGGCAAGAACAACTGATTTTCTGATTCTGAACATAATAACACACTCCTTTACTGATTTAATGTTATTATATCACAATTCTGACATTACTTCAATAAAAAAAGGAGACATACCTGTCCCCTTTAAGTTAATTATTCTTTTTTTTCTTTTTGAAATACGGTACAATATCAAATCTGCCCATTGCAATAAGAACAGAAACAAGGCTTATGGTATCAGCAGCAAGAGCTTCCCATGCACTGCAGGTGATGTTATACACAATCCACATCGTAAGCGTCGGGATATTGATAATTCTTATATTTCTTGTGTTCTTCATACTGTATGCAACCGTTGAACACAGTTTGCCTATAAGCGGAAGAAGTGATTCGGGACCTTCCCAGGTGATAATTGCAGAAAGAACATAAACTCCGCAGAAAATCCACATCACAATTTTTGTAGACTTGCCTTTTTCAACAAGTTTATAAAAAATGAAGTTTCTGACAACACCGATAAGGTTCATTATTGAACCTGTGGGAGCGTCGAGCAGATAATACTGAATTGTAAAAGCCGCCTCTGAACCCATTTTAGCCATTACAATACCTTTATGCTTATTACTCTGGAATGCGGCAACACCGAGTACAAGCCCGATTATGCCCATTATTCTTATAAAAATCTCTGATTGTAAAAATTCCATTTCTTTCTCCTGCAAATCAGACTTTACAGAATTTACTTTTCCAAAGCCTTTGATGCATAAATCATACAGATGATTAACTTTACAAAATGGGGCTGTAAATTACAGCCCCGTAAAAATCAGATTTTAACGCTCCAGCCCTTGGGACCTTCAATTTTGCCCCACTGGATGCCTGTAAGTGTATCGTAGAGCTTCTGAGAAACTGCACCGATTTCACCGTTATTGATTGTCATAACCTTGTCTCCCCACTTGAGCTCGCCGATGGGAGAAATGACTGCGGCTGTACCGCTGCCGAAAGCTTCAAGAAGTCTGCCTTCGTCATAAGCCTGAGCGAGTTCATCAATTGAAAGTCTTCTCTCTGAAACGTTCATGCCCCATGACTTCATGATTTCGATACATGACATTCTTGTGATACCGCTGAGGATAGCACCCTGGAAGTCAGGTGTTACAACTTCACCGTCAAGAACAAAGAAAACGTTCATTGCACCGACTTCTTCAATATACTTTCTCTCAACACCGTCAAGCCAGAGAACCTGAGCATAGCCGACCTTGTCAGCGTCATCCTGAGCCTTGAGACCTGCTGCGTAGTTACCGCCTGTCTTAGCCATACCCATACCGCCCTTGACAGCACGGACATAGTTATTCTCAACATAAATCTTAACGGGGTTAAGTCCTTCGGGATAGTAAGCTCCGACGGGTGAAAGGATAATCACGAAGAGAAGATGCTTTGCTGCATGAACACCGAGGTGGGGGTCAACAGCAAAAATGAAGGGTCTGATGTAAAGTGATGTGCCTTCTGCAGAAGGAATCCAGTCCTCATCAACCTTTACAAGAGTCTTGATTGCTTCAACTGCAAAGTCCTCGTCAATCTGAGGAATGCAGAGACGCTCATTTGAAATATTGAGTCTTGCCATGTTTCTGTCAGGTCTGAAAAGTCTGATATCTCCGTTTTCGCAACGGTATGCCTTAAGACCTTCAAAAACCTCCTGACCGTAATGAAGACACATTGCAGCGGGGTCAAGCTCAATGGGACCGTAAGGAACGATTCTTGCATCATGCCAGCCCTGACCTTCATCATAGTTCATTACAAACATGTGGTCTGTATAATAATTGCCGAAGCCGAGCTTGCTCTCGTCGGCAGGCTTTACTTTGGGATTCTGAGTTTTTTCAATTCTGATTTCCATGGTTTTTATACCTCTCAAAAAAATAAATGCTGATACTAATTTTAGTACCGGCATTTAAAAAAGTCAATATGATTTTTTAATTATTTTCTTTTTACAATAAAGAAAATCACAATAGCAACAATTACAGCGATTGTTGCAACGGAAAGAACCACAAGAACTGCAATCGTTGAGGTGCTCATTGCATCGTCAACAGCAACGGGGGCAGCAGTTGTTCCGGGACTTGTGACACCTGCACCGACAATATTCTGCGGAGTTGTTGTGCCCGGATTATATGTAGTGGGAACCGATGTTGAAGGCACACCGACTGCATTTGTATTGCCTACGGGATTTGTGTTGGCAATGATGATATTAGGAGAGCCTGTTGTTGCAGGATTTGTTGTGGCTGTGTTTGAACCGTCCGAAGTACCCAGACCGCCGTTGATAACATCACTGATCATATCCGAACCGCTTGCAAAGGCTTCTTCTATGAGACCGAAAATTTCGTCTGCAGCAAGATTATTCCCGAGGTCACCGATTATCTGACCGATATCGGCATCACCGAGACTGCCGAGATCAAGATCACCGAGACCTGCACTTTCAAGAAAAGAAGAAAGCTGATCCTGAATTGATTCCTGTGTTTCACTGTCTGAAGAATTGAACTGATTGACAATCCCCTCAAGTCTCTGCTCAAGACTGTCCTGAATGGTTTCTGCATAAGCTGAACAGTTCAGCACAAAAAGCATTACAATGCCGAGAAGGACTGCCGCAACTCTTTTAACAGCAGTTAATTTCATTTCTCTTCACCCTTAAATAATATTATTCACTTCATTCTACACTATCGGAAGAGAAATGTCAAATATATTCTTGAAATTTACAGATTTTTCACTCTGTTTTGCTTACGCAATTCATTGCAGCGGCAAGAAGTTTCTTATTATCGGAATAAATACACGGAAATTGCGATAAATCAAGCGGTGTGACACCTCTTCCTGCTTCAACAGTATACCCGGGTCGGTTATACTGTGCCGTAAACCAATCTCTGTAACCGGCAAAGGATGACTCCTCAGGGATTATTCCGACAGTATATCCCGATGCTTCGCAGAGTATCTCAGTCATTGAGTCATTTTCATTTCCGCCGTAAATGACTGCCCCCTGTGTATGATAAGCGATTATCAGTCTGAAATCATGACTCTTTGTAAAATCATATATTGCCCTGCTTTCGGGTGCAGATAAGGGCGAATCACCAACATGGTTTTTCGGTGCGGGAGAGGTATAGCCCTGAGAAGCTTTTATCTCTTTTGCCTTTTCCCACCCCTCGGGATAATTGAGGTTAAGGTCGGTCCCCTCAATATTTGCTTTCCAACCTTCGGGAAAGGGAATATATCTGAAGTTATCGGCAATTTCTTTTGCAGAATCGAAATACGTTCCCCGATTAACAGCTCCAGTCACAAGGTCAACACCGTCGGGATTCACAAGTGGAACAATATATAGTGAAATGTCCTCATAAAGCTCCTCGGCAGAATAACCGCATATCTCCCCACGTCGTGAATATGCAAAGGCATATTCCTCGGCAAATTTAAGAAGTACGGGAGTTGTGATCCACTCATTTGCATGATGTGCGGCACTGAAAAACACCTCCCTTTTTCCCGTTCCGATTTTCAGACAATGAATATCTCTACCCATGACACTTCTTCCGCACACACCCGTTTCAATAAATGGATATCTTTTTTTCAGCCCCTGAGTAACAAGGGAAACAAGATATGACGAATACTCAATCCCCGTGGGAACAACGCTGAAGCCGAAGGGAATGTCTATCACCTGCCCCGTTCTTAGAAAATTCTCGTTTATATCAGGATTCGCAAGCATTATCGACCTGACACTTGTGCCGTATTTGTTTGCAAGAATCCAGTATGTATCTCCTCGTCTGAGTGTATATCTGAAACAGCCTCTTATGTATTTTTCAAGTCGGTTCCATGTTTTACTGCCGATAATACCGTCTGCACACAGACTGTTGATACGTTGGAACTGTCTGACGGCATGAAGCATATGACTGCCGAAAACACCGTCATTTTTACCGATATAAATTCCTGCCCGTCTGAGTGCAAGCTGAGCCATACTCACAAGAGCCCCTTTGTCATCCGGTTTTAAACTGTACATTAAATCACCCTGAAAATTAATACAAAACAAACAAATCCTGCAAAATTTCTATTGACAATAAATTTGTTTTATGCTATAAATATATATGTAAGACACATTCAATAAATTTGTTTAATAAATCATTATTCTCCGATTTCTCCTAACGTTTTTCATAATATACTCCTTCAAAAGGATAATGCCCGGTGTTAACCGGGCATTATTCTTTTTTATGATTCAATCAACTGTATATTAATACTTTTATTGTATATCCCGTAATTACAGGGCATACTTTTTATATCGGAGGTGTGTTCCATGTGCGGAATTATCGGCTATTCGGGAGAAAGCAATGCAAAGGACATAATCATTGACGGTCTGAGAGCCCTTGAATACAGAGGTTATGACTCGGCAGGTCTGACCGTTTTTGAAAACAACCGTCTCAGGACTGTCAGAACAACGGGAAGAGTCAACAGCCTGAATGAAAAAACGGCTGAAAGCATACGGGGAAAACAAAAATGCGGAATCGGACATACACGCTGGGCTACTCACGGTGAGCCCTCTGAAAGAAACGCCCATCCTCAGGGAAATGACACTCTTATGCTCGTCCACAACGGGATAATTGAAAACAACAATGAGCTGAAAGAAAACTATATCGGAAAGAATTACAATTTTACTTCAGATACAGATACTGAGGTCATAGCAGCCGTAATTGAGAAAGAGTATAAGGAATGCGGTGACCGTATACAGTCAATAAGAAAAGCCTCTGAACGGCTCAGAGGCTCTTTTGCGTTGGGGATTGTATTCAGTGACTGTCCCGATACTGTTTTTGCAACGAGAAAAGACAGCCCGTTGATTGTCGGCAGAAGCTCTCACGGAAATTTCATAGCATCGGACATTTCGGCATTCAGGAAGCATACCGATAAATACTGCAGACTCAATGATTACGAAACTGCAGTAATAAGCAAAAATGACATCGTAATAATAAACAGAGAGGGCAGAAGCCTTTCTCCGACATGGCATACAGCAGAGAGCAGAAATGACAGTGCAGATATTCACGGCTTCAGACACTTCATGCTGAAAGAAATATATGATGAGCCTGAGGCTATGAAAAAAACCTTTGAAGCAATCACCGATAACGGCTTGCCTGATTTTTCAAAAACGGTTGATGATGATTTTTTCAGAAGGATAAATTCAATACACATCACTGCATGCGGTACTGCATATCATGCAGGGCTCCTCGGCGGACACTTCATTGAAAAGCTTGCCCGTATTCCCGTCAATGTATGTGTTGCAAGCGAATTCCGTTACAATGACCCTGTTACGGATAAAAATGACCTTGTAATTATTATTTCACAGTCGGGTGAAACTGCAGATTCCCTTGCAGCACTAAGGCTCATGAACAGCAGAGGCATCCGTACCCTCTCAGTTGTGAATGCGCAGGGCTCATCAATGGAAAATGAATCTGACTGTATCATCCGTACTCATGCAGGAGCCGAAATATCGGTCGCATCAACAAAGGCATTTCATGTTCAGGTGCTTGTACTCCTTATGATTGCCGTAAAGCTTGCGTTGGTTAACGGAAAAATAACTGAAGAATATGCAAAAGAAATCCTGAAAGAAGTACAGAATGATTTCACATACAATATCCCTGATATATTGCAAAGAAGCAACAGTATTCTTCCCGTTGCAGACAGACTTTCGGTTCACAGAAATGTATTCTTCATCGGCAGAGGAAGGGACAGTATCCTCGCAACGGAGGCCTCACTGAAGCTCAAGGAAATATCATATATCAACTCACAGGCATATCCTGCAGGTGAGCTGAAGCACGGAACAATTTCCCTGATTGAAAAAGGCACTCCCGTCATCGCAGTTGTGACAGACAGCTTCTTTTATGACAAGATGAAAAGCAATATCCGTGAGGTAAAGGCAAGAGGAGCCTGTGTCATTTCAATCTGCCACAGAAATGCAAAGGAAATAACGGAAATTTCCGATGAGGTTATTCTTCTGCCTGAAGAAACATCATCACTCATGCCGTTTTCAGCGTCGACAGTGATACAGCTTCTCGCATATCATACTGCAAATGCTCTCGGCCGTGACATCGACAAACCCAGAAACCTTGCGAAATCAGTGACTGTTGAGTAATAGTACTTGAAAATAAGATGACGATATGTTATAATGTCTTCGGGTGAATATTATGCAAATACAGGAATCAGGTGAGATGTATCTTGAAACGATACTTATTCTCTCTCAGAAGCTCCGTCATGTAAGGTCTGTTGACATAGGCGAATATATGGGCTACTCAAAGCCAAGCGTATCAAGAGCCGTCGGACTGCTTAAAAACGGCGGATTCATATCGGTTGATGAAAACGGTTATATCACGCTGACAGAAGCAGGCAAAAGCCATGCAGACAAAATTCTTGAAAGACACAGAATTCTTTCAGAGGTGCTTGAAGCAATCGGTGTCAGCCATGAAACAGCTTCAGAAGACGCATGTAAAATTGAGCATGTCATCAGTGACGAAACATTTATGGCAATAAAAAAATATCTGTCAGAAAAGTAAAACGGGCAGGATGAAAGCAATTTCATCCCACCCGTTTTTTATGCTGTTTCTGCCTTTTCCAGTTTAAAAACAAGTCTGAGCAGTCCCTTCAGGAAACGAGGACTTTCAATAACAAGTATTTTCAAACATTGTTCCTCCCCTCAATGCTTCATCAGTGTAATGCCGGCAACAACAAGAATCACTGCCATTATTACTACCATCCATTGTGAGGGAAAAATACAGACAGACACAATGCCCACACCCAGAAAGACAAAGGCACTCCCGGGAGTAAAGGGGCATTTGTTCCTTTTCCGTTTCAAAATTATAACCTCCCCGTAATGAATGTTCATCACATTATACGGAGAGGTTTTGTATTTGGTGCAAGTACAAATCAGAATTTGTCGGGATAATGCACAATGCAAAATGCATAATGCACAATTATATGTTTCTCTTCGTAGGTGCTGCCATTGGCAGTCCGTCGAAATACAAACAAATTTCGTAGGGCGGCTTGCCCTCAAGCCGCCGA
>JAFUIY010000037.1 GCA_017473925.1 Clostridia bacterium
ATAATGCACAATGCACAATGAAATGCTCTTTCATCGAATATTCATACAAAATAAAAACAAACTTCGTAGGGCGGGTTGCCCTCAACCCGCCGATTGCGTAATGTAATGGAGCAATAACGGTGGAACACCGTTCTATTGCAACAAACTCAATATTTAGATTTATCTGATAGTGGAAATCAAAGATTTCCAATTTGTCTTCGACAAATCGGCGGCTTGAGGGCAAGCCGCCCTACGAAATTTGTTTGTATTTCGACGGACTGCCAATGGCAGCACCTACGAAGAGAAACATATAATTGTGCATTATGCATTTTGCATTGTGCATTATCCCGACAAATTCTGATTTGCCGCTAAACTTTTATTCACCGAAAGGATACACTATGGAATTTCTGGCAGGACATTATGATATAGCCGTAATCGGAGCAGGTCATGCAGGCATAGAGGCTTCTCTTGCAGGTGCAAGGCTTGGCTGCCGCACGGTTCTTTTTACAATCACACTCGATTTTGTGGGCAATCTTCCCTGCAATCCGTCAATCGGAGGCACATCAAAGGGACATCTTGTCCGTGAAATTGACGCTCTGGGCGGTGAAATGGGTAAGGCGGCTGACGCTAACTCCATTCAGCTCCGTATGCTCAACAGAGGCAAAGGTCCTGCCGTGCATTCCCTGCGTGCACAGATTGACCGCCGAGGCTATACCTCATATATGAAGCACTGCATTGAACTGCAGGAAAACCTTGACCTTAAGCAGGCTGAGATTGTCGGGCTTCGCAGAAGCGATGACGGATGGGAGCTTGTGACAAAGCTCGACGCTGTTTACACTGCAAAGCAGGTCATCATTGCAACGGGCACATTCCTTGACGGCAAAATCTATGTCGGTGATGCTTGTTACTCAAGCGGTCCCGACGGTGTATTCCCCTCAATCGGTCTTACGGACTCCCTCAAAAAACTGGGACTCCCCTTACGCCGTTTCAAAACAGGCACTCCCTCAAGAGTCAACAGAAGAAGTGTTGATTTTACGGGACTTGAGCTTCAGGAGGGTGACGAAAAATGTTCACCCTTCTCCTTTGAAACAGAAAAAATGCCCGAAAACAAGGCAGTCTGTTATATTTCATACACAAACGACAATACAAAGCAGATTATCCTCGACAACATCCACCGTTCACCTCTTTACGGCGGAAAAATCGAGGGTATCGGTCCCCGTTACTGTCCGAGTATCGAGGATAAAATCGTGCGCTTTGCAGAAAAAGAACGACATCAGTTATTTATTGAGCCCTGCGGAATTGACACGGAAGAAATGTATCTTCAGGGGATGTCATCCTCACTTCCCGAGGATGTTCAGCTGAAATTCCTGAAAACTATCAAGGGCCTTGAAAATGTTGAGGTTATGCGTAATGCATATGCCATTGAATACGACTGTGTTGACCCCGTTTCAATGAAGCCCACACTTGAATTCAAAGATATTCCCGACCTTTACGGTGCAGGTCAGTTCAACGGTTCAAGCGGTTATGAAGAAGCCGCCGCACAGGGTCTTGTTGCAGGTATAAACGCTGCACTTAAATTAAAAGGAAAAGAGCCTCTCATTCTTGACAGAGCAGGCTCATACATAGGCACACTTATTGACGACCTTGTCACAAAGGGCTGTAACGAGCCTTACAGAATGATGACATCAAGAAGTGAATACCGTCTTTTCTTAAGACAGGATAATGCCGACATCAGACTTACCGGAACAGGATATAAAATCGGTCTTATTTCGGAAGACCGTTACAATAAATTCCTGAGAAAACTCGAGCTTATAGCAGAAGAGAGAAAAAGAGTTGAAAGCACCGTTATTCCTCCCAACAAGGAATACGATTATATATTTATAGAAAACGGCACCGTACCCCTTTCAACGGGTGTCAGACTTTCAGAGCTTATCAAAAGACCACAGCTGAATTACGAAAAGCTCACTCCCGTTGACAAAACCCGTCCCGACCTGACAGACGATATTTTCGAGCAGGTCGAAACGGAGCTGAAATACGAGGGCTACATAAAAAGACAGCTGTCACAGATTGCAGACATGAGAAGACTTGAAGTCAGACTCATCCCCGAGGACATCAATTATGATGATGTTACGGGACTCCGTCTTGAAGCTACTGAAAAGCTTAAGAAAGTCCGTCCTGTCAACATCGGACAGGCATCAAGAATCTCGGGTGTCAGCCCTGCAGACATATCCGTGCTTCTCATTTATCTTGGCAAGAAAGGAAACTGATTTATGTCAACAATCGCCGCAATTGCCACCCCGAATGCATCGGGCGGTATAGGTGTAATCAGAATATCAGGTGACGATGCTGTCTCCGTTGCCGACAAGGTTTTTGTGTCCGTTTCGGGCAGAAAGCTCTGTGATATCAAGGGTTACACAGCCCTTTTCGGTCATATTTATGAAAATGAAAGTGCCGTCGATGAATGCGTGGCACTTGTTTTCCGTGCGCCGAAAAGTTATACGGGCGAGGATGTTGTTGAGCTTTCATGCCACGGAGGACTTTTTGTAACACAGAAGGTCCTGAGAACCGTTTTCGGTGCAGGGGCTGTCCCTGCAGAGCCGGGTGAATTCACAAAACGAGCATTCCTGAACGGAAAAATCGACCTTGCTCAGGCAGAATCCGTTATGAACATAATTTCTGCCCACGGCCAGCAGGCACTGAATGCCGCAGCAAACACCCTTGACGGTAAGCTCAGCGAAAAAATCGCATCAATTGCCGATTCCCTTACAAATGTTGCCGCAGGTATTGCCGTCTGGACAGACGACCCAGACGAAGATGTACCTCAGGCACACGAAGAAAATGTATATGAGGTTGTAAAAAACAGCCTTAATGAACTGAATAAACTCATAAAGAATTTTGATTCGGGCAAAGCCGTCACTCAGGGTGTACCCACTGCAATATGCGGTCATCCCAATGTGGGCAAATCAACACTTATGAATCAGCTTGCAGGCTATGACAAGTCCATTGTCACAGACATTGCAGGCACAACGAGAGATGTTGTTGAGGAAACAGTCAGACTCGGTGACATCGTGCTTCACCTTGCCGACACAGCAGGTATTCACGAAAGTGACGATATAGTAGAATCAATCGGCATTGACAGAACGATGAAAAAGCTTGATTCATCAAGTCTTGTGCTTGCTGTTTTCGATTCATCACAGCCCCTTGACAGCAACGATATTGAGCTACTCACAAAATGCAGAGGCAGAAAAGCCGTTGCGATTATAAACAAGACAGATTTAGGTATCAATACAGATATTGATAAAATAAAAGAATATATTGCAGACACAGTCTTCATTTCTGCCGCCAACGGTGACGGAATTGACGACCTGAAAACAATAATTGAAAAGCTTCTCGGCACGGCAGAGTTTGACACATCTGCAGGTATCCTTGCAAATGAAAGACAGTATGCGTGCTGTACTTCTGCTGCAGAAAGCCTGAATGAAGCACTCACGGGGCTTGAAATCGGCGTAACACTCGATGCCGTCAACGTCAGCATCGATTATGCTACGGAAAAGCTCCTTGAACTCACAGGCGAAAAAGCAAGAGAAGCAGTAGTTAACGAAGTATTCTCAAAGTTCTGTGTTGGAAAGTAAACAGTAATTTATCGAGCCAATTAACAATGTACAATGTACAATTTACAATCGTGCAGATGCAGCGATACAGGCAGTTTCTTTGTAAATCATTGTACATTGTAAATTGTAAATTGTTCATTGATAAATTCTGATTTGCAAGAAAGGTACACCATGACTCACCGTGAACTTATGACAAGGGCAATAGAGCTTGCAAAGCAGGCTGCATCTGAGGGGGAAGTCCCCGTCGGTGCGGTCATTGCCCGTGACGGTGAAATCATTGCAGAGGGCAGAAACATGCGTGAGAAGGGTAAAAACGCTCTTTATCATGCTGAAATCATAGCAATTGATAATGCCTGCAAGACTCTTGACAGCTGGAGGCTTGAGGACTGTGTTCTTTATGTAACTCTTGAGCCATGCCCCATGTGTACGGGAGCTATCATAAACTCAAGAATAAGCAAGGTTGTTTACGGTGCCTATGACCTGAAAGCAGGGTCTGTTGACTCCGTAATCAATCTGTTCAGTCTTCCCTACAACCACCGTCCCGAGCTTCAGGAGGGCTTTATGGAGAACGAATGCAGACAGCTTCTGACAGATTTCTTCTCAGATATCAGGCTCACCCCATAAAAACAGCCGATGTTATCAATGTGATTATTGCACCTGCCGCTGCCGAAGCGGCTATTTCTATAAACAGACCGATTTTACTGCGTTTGCTCCCGTTCCTTGTTCTGGGAGGAGCACCTGCCGAATTCATGAGCGTCTGTGCTTTCTCACGGAGCTTGCCGTCTGTCATACCGTAATACTTCGGATTTACAAAAAACAGTGCCTTTTCAAAATAATCACTGCCCGTTTCCGCCACTTCAACAACCTGTCTGTTCACACCTTTTATCATCTGCAAAGCACATCCTTTTTCCGTTATATTTACTATTTTTTCTCCATGATGTACAAATATGCAGACAAGTTCAATTTAAAACTCTCAGCAGGAAATTTTGTCAATTGTGAATTGTTACAAACTTTCGGAAAGGGCATTTTTGTCAAAACACCAGCAAGCATATTATACTTTTTGTATAACACATAAAATGTTCAAAACTGTTCAAAACTCTGTTCAAAATGTTGATAACTCCATGCAAAACAAGGGTTTTGCACCTTAAATTTTCCATTTTTCTATGTTCAAAACTTTTTTCGACAACTTTTTTTGTATACAAAAAGTTGTACTGATTTTACAGATTATACTTTTTGGAGTAAAATCAGTACAAATTTTTCACCATATTTTTGTAAACATTACACAAGTTGTTATTTTTCTCTTTCAGAACTATATTTTTTTACTTTACGGGGGCAAAGAAATGTTTGTTAAAAATGCCGAAAACCATATTGAAGTGTCTGATACCGGCGGAATCAATCTCGGAATCACCCTTGACTGCGGTCAGGCATTCCGTTGGAAGGAAAATGCTGACAAATCCTGGACAGGTGTTGTCAGAGGGATTGAAACCACCGTTACAAAAACAGAAAACGGGCTTCTTTTTCAGGGAATAACGGCACAGCAGTTCACGGATGTTTTTTATGATTACTTCGATTTCGGTAAGGATTATACAAAAATCCTTTCACAGCTCTCTCAGGACGAATCGCTGAAAAAAGCAATTGATGCTTACGGCACAATCCGTATTCTCAATCAGGAGCCATGGGAGGCAC
>JAFUIY010000038.1 GCA_017473925.1 Clostridia bacterium
ATGTGATATATCCGTCTTCGACGGATGTGATATATTTGCTTCGCAAATGTGATATAATTTGCCTTTGGCAAATTGTTTCGGAAGCCCTGCGGGCTTGGATTTTATAATTATGCATTATGCATTTTGCATTGTGCATTATCCCTACAAATTCTGATTAATAAAAAACAGTCACCGCCGAAGCGATGACTGCAAAAGAATTATTCCATAAGCTCACTTACAAGGGCGCAGAACTCTGCAGGGTCTTCAATTGAAAGACCGCCGATGAGTCTTGCCTGCATATAAAGAAGCTTTGTGTACTTTTTGAGCTTTTCGTCATCAATGCATTTAAGTCTTGCGGCAACGGGATGTGAAGCGTTGATTTCGAGCACTGTTTCAGCCTTGATGCCTGTTGCACCGGGCATTGCATTGAGCACCTTTTCCATTTCAGTTGAAAGCATACCCTCACTTGTAAGGCATGAAACATGATTTCTGAGTGCATTTGTAAAACGGACTTCCTTAACGCTGTCACCGAGATATGACTTCATCTTGTCAAGGATATCCTTTGCATCCTCATTTTCCTTTTTAAGTGCTTCTTTTTCTTCCTGCGTGTCAAGGTCAAGCTTGTCTGCACATACATTCACGAAGCCCTTATCCTCATATTTCATGAGCATCTGAATCGCAAATTCGTCAACATTATCTGTGAAATAAAGGATTTCAAAGCCCTTATCCTTTACAGCCTCAACCTGAGGAAGCATATCAATCTTTGACTTTGTTTCACCGCATGCATAGTAGATATTGTCCTGACCTTCCTTCATACGGTCAACATATTCATTGAGCGTTGAAAGCTTGTCTTCGTGGGAGGAAACAAACATGAGAAGGTCCTGAAGTGTCTCCTTGTTTGCTCCGTAATTCTCATAAAGACCGTATTTCAGCTGCATACCGAAGGCTTTATAGAATTCCTCATATGTTTCCCTGTCCTTACGGAGCATTGTGAGAAGCTCCTGTCTGATTTTCTTTTCAACTGTTTTTGCAATAAGCCTGAGCTGATAGTCATGCTGAAGCACTTCACGGGAGATGTTGAGTGAAAGGTCTGCAGAGTCAACAAGACCCTTTACGAAGCTGAAATAATCGGGAAGCAGGTCGGGGCACTTATCCATGATAAGCACACCGTTTGAATAGAGCTGAAGGCCCTTTTCAAAGTTCTTTGTGTAGTAGTCATAGGGTGCTCTCTTCGGAATGTAAAGAAGAGCATCGTATGTTGCCTGACCTTCTACCTTGCTGTGAATGACCTTTGCAGGCTTTTCAAAGTCATAGAACTTGTCAGAATAGAAGCTGTTGTATTCATCCTCCGTGATTTCATTCTTGTTCTTTCTCCAGAGGGGAACCATGCTGTTGAGAGTTCTTGTTTCTGTCACCTGCTCATATTCGCCCTCTTTGTCTTCGACGGGCTTTGTTGTGGTGACATCCATAACAATGGGATATCTGATATAGTCGGAATACTTCTTCACGATTGATGAAATGCGGTAAGTGTCAAGGAAATCTGAATAATTATTCTCTTCTGTGTCTTCCTTGAAATAAAGTGTGATAACAGTACCTGCAGTTTCCTTTTCAGCCTCTTCAACGGTGTAACCGTCAGCACCCTCACTTACCCAGAGATGTGCCGTTTCTTCACCGAAAGCCTTTGAAAGAACTGTGACCTTGTCTGCAACCATGAATGCGGAATAGAAGCCGACACCGAACTGACCGATGATTTCAACATCTGTCTTTTCGTCCATATTCTTCTTGAAATCAAGTGAACCGCTTCTTGCGATTGTACCGAGGTTATTTTCAAGCTCTTCTGCTGTCATACCGCAGCCGTTGTCCTCAATTGTGAGCGTGCCTGCATCCTTATCGGGCGTAATAACGATTCTGAAATCATCCTTTGCAAGGCTTACGCTCTCATCAGTAAGCGAACGGAAATAGAGCTTGTCTACAGCATCACTTGCATTTGAAATCAGCTCTCTGAGGAAAATCTCCTTATGTGTATAAATAGAATTAATCATCATATCAAGCAATTTCTTTGATTCTGCTTTAAATTGCTTTTTTCTCATTTCTGTCATCCTTTGAATAAATTATTAGCACTCCCTCATTGAGAGTGCTAATTATAGTATAATCCTATTTTTGGGATTGTCAACACTTTTTTTGAAAAAAATATTCAAAAGCACGGGAAGATATAGTATAATGATTAAAATTACTTTGATTTCGGCTTTGTCATAAAGGCAACAACCACACCTGACAGCAATGCAGCCATGACACCTGCAGAACAGGAAGTCAGAGGCCCCGTCAGCACACCGATAAGCCCCTGCTCGTCAATTGCCTTTTTCGTGCCCTCAACAAGAGTATGGCCGAAGCCCGTCAGAGGTACCGTTGCCCCTGCTCCCGCAAACTCTTTGATTGGCCCGTAGAGTCCCAGAGCCGAGAGAATGACACCCGAAATAACAAAGCCTACAAGTATTTTACCCGGCGTGAGCTTTGTGTTGTCTATGAGAATCTGACCTATGACACAGATTGCACCGCCCACAAGAAATGCTTTGAGAAAATCCATAGAAATACACCTCACAATGAGTGTTTCCATAAATATTCAATATTATACGGAGATGAAAAAATGCTTATCTGTCCCGTCTGTTCAGGAGAACTCACAAAAAACGGAAATACATACAAATGCAGTCTGAACCATTCCTTTGACATGGCAAAGGAGGGTTATGTCAACCTGCTTTCAGGAAAACACAAGGCAGGTGAGCTCATAGGTGACAACCGTGACATGGCAAAGGCAAGAAGACTGTTTCTTGAAACAGGACATTACGATTTTCTTGCAGAGAGCATCTGCAGTCACATCGGCGGGAATGACAATGTTCTTGATATTTCCTGCGGTGAAGGTTACTACACCGATTATTTCAGAAGAAAAACAGGTGCCTGTGCCAGCGGCTTTGACATCTCCAAGGAAATGATAAGGCTTGCGGCAAAGAAGTATAAGGAAACATTCTTTTTTGTTGCAAATATTGCCCGTATCCCCGTTAAGGATGAAAGTGTTGATGTTGCAGTGCAGATATGCGCTCCCTTTTCGGAAAAGGAATTTGCAAGAATCCTGAAAAAAGACGGGAAGCTCCTTTCCGTTGTTCCGGGAAGAAAGCATCTGTGGGAAATGAAAGAGGTGCTCTACAGCACACCTTACGAAAACAACGAAGATGACACAGTATACGAAAGCCTCATTCTTACAGATGAAGCAACGGTAAAAAGCACTGTCAGACTCTCCACTCCGGAAGAAATTATGAGTCTTTTCGCAATGACACCCTATTACTACAGAACAAGCGATGAAGACAAGGCAAAGCTCGGCAGTCTGCCTTATCTTGAAACTCAGGCTGAATTCACAATCAGGACATTCACAAGAAGGTGATGTATAATGAAAAAAAGTTTATTTTTTATCATTACATGTATATTTCTGACAGTCTTTGCTCTTTGTACATCTGCTTATCTCGTAGGCGACGCTGACGGCAACGGCAGAGTAACTGCATCTGATGCAAGAGTTGCACTGCGTTTTGCCGCATCCCTTGACCTCCCGACAGAAAGACAGATAACGCTCTGCGACACAAACAGTGACGGCAAGGTCTCGGCTTCAGATGCCAGAACAATTCTCAGGACAGCGGCGAATATCGAAAAGCCCGTCACAAGAAACGAAGAGGAAACCTTTGAAATCACGGCTGACGGCAATACAGAAATAAAAACTCCCAATGAAATATATGAAGAAGCAAAGAAGTTCACATGCGAAATAAGAACCTATGACAAAAACGGAATTGCACTGACTGTGGGAACAGGCTTTTTTATATCATCAGAGGGTATACTCGTAACTGATTTTCATGTAATCAGCACTGCTTCAAGTGCAGTCGCAATAATGTCTGACGGCAGAAAATACAGCATAACATCGGTTCTCGGTTACGACAGCAGAAAAGACATTGCATTGCTCTCAACGGCTGCTGTCAATGTTCCCTTTGCCTCTTTCGGAAAGGATGTAAATGTCGGCGACGATATCTTCGTTCTCGGCAGTCCGAAGGGCTATACGGGTACATTTTCAAGGGGCTGTGTTTCAGCCGTTGACAGAGTGATTTCAAGCCTCGGCAACGGAATAAAATACATCCAGATAACTGCTCCCGTTTCAACGGGAAACAGCGGCGGACCCGTTCTTGACAACAAGGGAAATGTCATCGGCATCGTTGCAATGAGCCACAACGAGGCACAGAATCTCAACTTTGTAATTCCTGTTGAGGAAATCGGAAAAATCGACATTTCAACACC
Source organism: Clostridia bacterium (assembly GCA_017473925.1). Taxonomy (GTDB): domain Bacteria; phylum Bacillota; class Clostridia; order Oscillospirales; family Acutalibacteraceae; genus UBA1081. The sequence continues at coordinate 4,309 of JAFUIY010000038.1, forward strand.
CGTCACTCTCCCTGAGCTTGCAAAGGATGCTGAGGATTTTACAGGCGAAATCCTGCTTTCCGCAAAGGGAATAACCATGAGAAAGGGCGGAACGGCTTTTTTCTATGCCGTTGCATCAGCCTCTGAGGAATACGCCCTTGAATGCTCTTCCGACAATGACTGCGTGAGCGTTTTCACAGGCAGGAATTACGGCAACATAACGGTCATTTACATAAGTGCTGAGGATAACTGTACGGCTGAAATCACCGTCGGCTTCAGCGGAAGAAAAACAATGACTGCAACGCTGGATGTCACCGTTGATGACACAGCACCCGTCACATACTGCGGTCTGCCCGTGAATGTGCCCGATTTCGGTGTTTTTGCATCCTGTCCCGTCTCTGAATGCCACGAAAACACAGACGGTGAAAAGAGTGTATATTCCTTTCTCTATGCTTCAGACTCCCCTGCTTTCACGGAAAGCTCTGCAGAAGAAATCATGAAGGGCTACATAAAGGAGCTTGAAAAATACGGTTTTGCACTCATTTCTGCTGCAGATGACAATAATGCAGGTATTTTTTTCAACAAGGATAACAACACCACCCTGACATTCGGTCTGACTCAGAAGGATGACGGAAAGTGGTATATATGTGTACTGATATACAGATAAAAAAAACAAAGAGCAGTCGGTTTTAACCGGCTGCTTTCTGTTTTGGGGTTAATTGAAATATGATAAGGAGTGTTTATGTAAAATGTTATAAATCATTTTGCTTAAATATTTATTGAATAATTGACTTTGATGAAAATAGTTGTTATAATATTTTTTATAAATGTAAAAGGATAATTACTCATGAAAAAAATCATTTCACTGTTTATTGTGTGTGCATTGCTGTGTACGTCCCTGTGCTCATGCTCATTTATCGGCAACAGTGAAGTCATCACAATAAATAACAATACAGTCATTGACAAAGAAATATTCACCTATTTCCTCAATGAAGCATATTATTCCGCAGAGGGCATGAATCAGTCAGCTTGCATTGACCTTGCAACCTCAGACTGTCTTGAATATGTGGCTGTGAACACTCAGTTCAGGAACAGAGGACGAACTCTTTCAGCCAACGAAAAAGCAGATGTTTCAAGGGAAACAAACGCCCTGTGGCGCATGTGGGGCAGCTACCTTACACAGATAGGCGTTTCAAAGGAAGCTTTTTTCAAGATAAAGCAGTATGAATACTTCAGGAAAGAGCTGTGCTTTGCACTCTACGACACTGACGGCGAAAAGCCCATGAACGAGGAATACATCAGGCAGTATTTCACAACAAACTATGTGGGAATCAAGTATTTCTACGAGGAGCTGTATACCGTACTGACTCCCGAAGAATACAATGCACTTGATGCAACTGACAGAGCCGCATATGACACTGCAAAAAGTGATGCTCTGAAGCGTTACAATGCAAACAGTCAGATTGCAAACTATGTCAACAGCAATGTTTACACCATGGATGAAGCATTCATGGCTGTCACAGGTCAGGTTTCGGCAGATATCAGTGCAACAATGGCAGTTGTGGGCAGAAATGACTCTGCTTTCACGCCCGAATTCATCGATGCCGTTTTCAGACAGCCCACAGGCAGTGCATTCATAATCACAAATGCAGATAAAAGCTATATGTACTTCATCGAGAGGGTTGACCTTCTTGACAACAAATATGACTTTTACTCACAATACCGTGACACATGCCTTATGGCTGTATCTGAAAGCTTCTTTGTAGGCGAAATAAATTCGTGGATTCAGTCCTGTCAGGCTGTAAGACACATGACAGAGGCAAAGCAGTGCTACAGCAGCATAAAAAATGCGGACAGAAGCGGCTATGCCGGCACGGAAAACTACATTTTCTCAACATTCAGACCCAACAATCCGGAGGAGATCAGATAATGAAAAAAGTTCTTGCATTCGATTTCGGCGCTTCAAGCGGCAGAGCTATTCTCGGCACATTTGACGGCGAAAAAATCACTCTTGAAGAAATTCACAGATTTTCAAACGACCCCGTCAAGGTCGGTCATACATTCTACTGGGACGTCCTGAGACTTTTCCATGAAATCAAGCAGGGCATTCTCAAGGCAAAGCAGTACGGCGAAATTGACAGCATCGGCATCGACACATGGGGGGTTGATTTCGGTCTTATCGACGAAAAAGGTTATCTTCTTGAAAACCCCGTTCATTACCGTGATGAGCGTAATGTAGGCATGATTGACGAAGCAAGAAAATACATGTCCCGCACAGAAATGTACGACAGAACAGGCATCCAGTTCATGGAGTTCAACACTCTTTTCCAGCTTCTTTCATTAAAACTCAACAGACCTGAGCTTCTTGAAAGAGCAGACAAGCTCCTTTTTATGCCTGACCTTTTTGCATACATGCTCACAGATAAAAAAGTGTCGGAATACTCCATCGCAACAACATCACAGATGGTCAACATTGACACTCAGGACTGGGATTACGAGCTTCTCAGAGCAATGAAAATCCCCACACATATTCTTTGTGACATTGTTCCCTCAGGCACAAAAATGGGTTATCTCAGACGTTCACTCAGAGCAGAGCTCGGTCTTGAAAGAATCCCCGTCATTTCCGTCTGCGGACATGACACACAGAGCGCTATAACGGCAATCCCCAGCGAAAGCAAGGATTTTGCATTCATCAGCAGCGGCACATGGAGCCTTTTCGGTACAGAGCTTGACGAGCCCGTTGTAAACGAAAAAGCAAGAAAGCTCAATGTCACAAACGAAGGCGGCTACAACTACACAACAGCCTTCCTTAAGAATATATGCGGTCTCTGGCTCATTCAGGAAAGCAGACGCCAGTGGATGAGAGAGGGCAAGGAATATTCATATGCTCAGCTTGAGCAGGAGGCATTAAAGGCAGAGCCCTTCAAGTGCTTTATCGACCCCGATGCACCCGATTTTGTTGCAATGGGCGATATGCCTGAAAGAGTCCGTGAATTCTGCAGAAAGACAAATCAGTATATTCCAGAGACTGTCGGCGAGGTCATGAGATGCATCTACGAAAGCCTTGCAATGAAGTATAAGTATGTTCTTGCAGGTATCGAGGATTGTGTCGGTAAGAAATACGACAGAATCCATGTCATGGGCGGCGGAACAAAGGACACATTCCTCTGCGCACTCACAGCATCATCATGCAACAGAACAGTCTATGCAGGCCCCATTGAAGCAACAGTTCTCGGCAATGTGGCTGTACAGCTTATGGCATCGGGTGATATCAAGGACATTGCAGAGGCAAGAAAAATCATTGCAAAGGGCGAAAACCTCAAGGTTTACGAGCCCGTTGACGCTGACAAATGGGAAGAAGCATATAAGAATTTTGTTAAAATAGTAAAGTAATTTTAAGTGAACAATTTCACTTTATATAAAGAAAGGTTGATACAAATGGCAGAAAAAAGATTTGCAGGCGAATATCCCGTAATCGGTATCCGTCCTGTTATCGACGCAAGAAAAGGACCTCTTGATGTAAGAGGCTCACTTGAAGAGCAGACAATGGGTATGGCTAAGGCTGCAGCTGAGCTTTTCAGAAACAACCTTAAGTACTCAAACGGCGAACCCGTAAAGGTTGTTATTTCCGATTGTACAATCGGCAGAGCAGGTGAAACTGCAAAGTGTGCTTCTCAGTTCAAGAAGGAAGGCGTTGACATCACTCTTTCCGTTACTCCCTGCTGGTGCTACGGCAGCGAAACAATGGATATGGATCCCAACACAATTAAGGGTGTATGGGGCTTCAACGGTACAGAGCGTCCCGGTGCAGTTTATCTTGCAGCCGTTCTCGCTTCCCATGCACAGAAGGGACTTCCCGCATTCGGCATTTACGGTCACGAGGTTCAGAACCTTGACGAATCAGCTCAGATTCCCGAGGATGTAAAAGAAAAGCTCCTTCGTTTCGGCAGAGCTGCTGTTGCTGTTGCTACAATGAGAGGCAAGTCATATCTTCAGATCGGTTCAGTCTGTATGGGTATCGGCGGTTCAATCATCGATCCCTCATTCATCGAAAGCTATCTCGGTATGAGAGTTGAGTCTGTTGACGAGGTTGAAGTTATCAGACGAATGACAGAAGGCATCTACGACGAAGAAGAATATCAGAAGGCTCTTGCATGGACAAAGGCTAACTGCAAGGAAGGCTGGGACAAGAACCCCGATTTCGTTAAGAAGTCAGACGAAGAAAAGGCTGAATCCTGGGAATTCGTAGTTAAGATGATGTGTATCATCAAGGACCTTATGAGCGGCAACAAGAAGCTCGAAGAAAAGTTCTCAGAAGAACAGATCGGTCACAATGCTATTGCAGCAGGCTTCCAGGGTCAGAGACAGTGGACAGACTTCTATCCCAACTGTGACTTCCCCGAAGCAATGCTCAACACATCATTTGACTGGAACGGTGCAAGAGAGCCCTACATCCTTGCAACAGAAAATGACGTTCTCAACGGTCTCGGAATGCTCTTCTCAAAGCTCCTTACAAACAGAGCTCAGATTTTTGCTGATGTCCGTACCTACTGGTCAGGCTCAGCTGTAAAGAGAGCTACAGGCTACGATATCGAAGGCAAGGCAAAGGATTGCGATGGCTTTATTCACCTTATCAACTCAGGTGCAGCTTGTCTTGACGCCTGCGGTGAAGCTAAGGATGAAAACGGCAATGCTGTTATGAAGGAATGGTGGGATGTTACAGAAGCAGACCAGAAGGCTATTCTTGAAGCTACAGACTGGTGTGCAGCTGACAACGGCTACTTCAGAGGCGGCGGATTCTCATCACACTTTGTTACAAAGGCTGAAATGCCCGTTACAATGATAAGACTTAACCTTGTAAAGGGTCTCGGTCCCGTTCTCCAGATTGCTGAAGGCTGGACAGTTGCTCTTCCCGATGACGTTACAAAGACTCTCTGGGACAGAACTGACCCCACATGGCCCTGCACATGGTTCGCTCCCAGATGCGACGGTAAGGAAGGCAGCCCCTTCAAGACAGCATATGAAGTTATGAACAACTGGGGTGCTAACCACGGTGCTATTTCTTACGGTCACATCGGTGCAGACCTTATCACAATGTGTTCAATGCTCCGTATCCCCGTATGCATGCATAACGTACCCGAAGAAAAGATTTTCCGTCCTGCATGCTGGAATGCATTCGGCATGGATAAGGAAGGTCAGGACTACAGAGCATGTGCTGCTTACGGTCCTCTCTATAACAAGTATTGATAATTTTTCAATAACTGATAACAGACAGTCATCGCTCAGGCGGTGGCTGTTTTTTCTGATAAATCAGAATTTATCAATGAACAATTTACAATGTACAATGATTTACATAAAACCGCCTGTATCGCTACATCTGCACGATTGTAAATTGTACATTGTACATTGTTAATTGGTTCTACAAATTACTGTTTGTTTTATTAATAAATTATTAAAAGAAAAATCCTGTTCTTCCTATTGCATTTTTTATACAGTGATGTTATAATCTGTGTGTATAATTATATTTTAAAGTCAGGTTGTGATTTAAAATGAAAAAAACATCAAAAGCAATCCTTGCGCTTGTTCTCAGCTTTACACTTATTTTTACAGGCGTAACAGGTGCATCGGCAGCTGCTGTTGCTGAAGAAACTGCAGACCAGCCCTTTATGGCAGGCGTTGCAAACACACTCAACACAGTTTTCAATAAAGTTGTTGACGGTCTTCTTAACTTCATCGTCAAGCTTTTCCCGCCCACATACCTTATCGAAACAACAGATAACTACACTCAGCCCACATTCATGGAAGGTCATGACGAATTTCTTGATGAACCCGCTGAGAATGCACAGTGGAGCCTCGGTTATGCTCAGGCATCAATCGTTCCCGCTGACTTTGACGAAGTCAAGTACTACAAGGGTGGTTACGATGTAAGCCATAAGCTCGAAGAACTCCTCGATGACCTCAAGGTCAGAGTTGTTGTTCTTGATGACGGTTCAGGCAGAGGCTCAGTTGCTATCGCTGCTATTGACTGTCTCGGTCTTGCAAATGCTGACGTAGCTCTCATCAGAGATGCTCTTGCAGATTTCGCAGCAGAGAACAACATCGTAAGTATCAATATCTCTGCAACTCACGTTCACAGCGGTATTGACACACAGGGTATCTACACAGACACAGTCAACAAGATTCTTACAAACATTGTTCAGGCTTTTGTTGGCGGTACAAACCTTGCTCCCGCTATTGACAACGAATTCCGTCAGATTATCATTGACAAGACAGCTGAATGTGTAAAGAGCGCTTATGAATCAATGACAACAGGTACACTTACATATGCTACAACAAATGCAGCAGAATATGTACGTGACCGTACAGAGCCCGACATCATGATGGAGGACCTCTACAGATTCATGTTCACTCCCGATGACGGTTCACAGGGCACAATCATCACAAACTTCGGTGTGCATCCCGAAACAATCGGCTTTGGTACAAAAGTCGGTACATCAGACTTTGTTTACTACACAGAACAGATCATCAATGAAGGCGGCTATAACTTCATCTTCCTTCAGGGTGCTGTAGGTACATACACAGAAGATCAGGGCGCATCATGTGACGGTCTTGACCTTGACAGAATCGATGCAACAATCCGTTACGGTGAAGAACTCGGTTACATCCTTCTCGGTATGACAATGACTCCCGAAGAAAGACTTGCAACTCTCGTTGATGCTGAAAGAGAAGCTGTTGCAGCTGACAATGAAAACTATACTCCCTGGTATACAAGAGAAACAGTTGAAGAAAGAGTTGTTGCTCCCGTACTCAACGTTGCTCACAACGAATATCTTGCTCCTGTTGACAACGGCGTTTATGAACTTCTTGGCAAGCTTTCAGCTGCTAACAACAAGATGGTTTATGATGCTAACGGTCAGTACTATGCAGTTACAGAAGTAGGCTACATGGAAATCGGCGACATCAAGGTTATCCTTTGCCCCGGTGAAACATATGCAGAGCTCATCAAGGGCGGCGGAAGCATGGACGAATTCGTTCTTGATTCAGCTTACGAAATCCTCGGCACAGAAGACGTTATCGTATGCGACCTTGTAAACGATGCTCTCGGTTACATCATGCCTGACAACTTCTTCACATATGCTACAATCAGATACAGAGAAGGCGAAGGCCTCATGGGTATCACAATTGACAGCAGCTGGGGTCTTACATCTCTCGGTGATACAGCAGCATCAAACATCTACGGTGCTATCTACGACCTCATCGCAGAATGTGAATAATCCTTAATAACACAAAGACGGTGCAAAAAAATTGCATCGTCTTTCTTTTTTTTATTGATTTCGCAGATATTATATTATATAATGTATAGTGAATAAATTTGTGAACGAGGTCAGTATGCAATTCAATTCTCTTCATTTTATGATATTTTTCCCCGTAGTGCTTGCGGTCTATTTCATTGTACCTAAAAAGCTCAGGTACATATGGCTTCTTATAACAAGCTACTATTTCTATATGAGCTGGAATGCAGAATACGCTATTCTTATCGCATTCTCAACAGTGCTTACCTTCCTTTGCGGCATACTTATTGACCAGTTCAGAAAAAACGAAGGAGAAAAGTGGAAAATTCTGCAGAAAATCACACTCTTCGGCGGGATAGCCATAAACCTTGCAATTCTTTTCCTTTATAAATATACAGGCTTTGCACTCGACAACATAAATGCAATACTGTCTGCTTTCGGCATTGATGCTGTGGGAGAAAACTTCAGCATCCTTCTTCCCGTCGGTATATCATTCTACACCTTCCAGGCACTGGGTTATGTTATCGATGTTTACAGAAAAGATGTTGAAGCAGAATATAATCTCTTCCGTTACGCGCTCTTTGTTTCTTTCTTCCCTCAGCTTGTGGCAGGCCCCATTGAACGCTCGGGCAACCTCATGAAGCAGCTGAAGGAGGTACACACCATAAAGCTGTGGAATTATGAGAGAATCGTCAGAGGCACTGCCGTTATGATGTGGGGCTTCTTCCTTAAGGTCATTGTGGCAGACAGAGCTGCAACAATTGCAAACAATGTATTTGAAAACTACTATGCAATGGGCACCTTTGAGCTTGTCACCGGTGTGGTTTTCTTTGCGATACAGATTTACTGCGACTTTGCAAGCTACTCAACCATTGCTCAGGGTGCAGCGCAGATAATGGGCTTTACGCTTATGGACAATTTTGATACTCCGTATTTTGCCCTTTCAATCAAGGAATTCTGGCGCAGATGGCACATTTCACTCTCAACATGGTTCAGAGATTACCTTTATATCCCCCTCGGCGGCAACAGAAAAGGAACATTAAGAAAATATATCAACACCATGATTGTTTTCCTTGTCAGCGGTCTGTGGCACGGTGCTGACTGGACTTACATCGTATGGGGCGGTCTTCACGGTGCTTATCAGGTTATCGGTGCCGTCACAAAGCCTGCAAAAGAAAGGCTTTATAAAAAGCTCGGATTTAAGACACAGTCAACCTCATTCAGACTCTGTCAGATGCTTTCAACCTTTGCACTCACCTGCCTTGCATGGATTTTCTTCAGGGCAGACAGCATCGGTGCAGCCTTCGATTACATCGTAAGAATGGTCACTCACCTGAATCCGTGGGCAATCACAACAGGTGTTATATACAATCTCGGTCTTGACAGACAGGAAATGAACATCCTGCTTATTTCAGTTGCAGTTCTTTTCTTTGTCGATTACATGAAACGCAGAAAGAATATCCGTTTTGAAAACCTCACAGACAATCAGGTGTTCTGGGTCAGAGGTGCAGTCATCTTTATTCTGCTTTTCGTCGTTATTATTTTCGGTGCATACGGCTACAGCTTTGATGCTCAGGAATTCATATATTTTCAGTTTTAAAGGAGCGGTAAAATGAAAAAGAATTTTATAAAAATCATTTCATTTGTGCTTCTTTTTGCGCTGACAATCACAGGCACACTCCATGCTCTTGATTTCAAATATCTCGACAGCACATTCAAGCTGGACGCTTTCTATGACCTGCCCGAAAACAGTGTCGATGTACTTGTGCTCGGCTCAAGCCATGCATATCAGGGCATAAATACTGCCGTCATGTGGAACGAGTACGGTTATGCCGCCTTTGACCTCTGCGGTGCCGCACAGCCTATATGGAACACCTACTATTATCTTGAAGAGGCACTGAAAACACAGACACCGAAGGTTATTATTCTTGATGTATACACCCTCCATTATTCAGGTGAATACGGAGAAACAAGTTTTGCGATAAAGAACACATACGGTCTTAAATGGTCAGACACAAAAAAGGAAGCAATAGAAGTCAGCTTTGACCACACAGACACAGGCATACAGTATTACCTTGATGTCCTGCAGTACCATTCAAGGTATTCAGACCTCAACAAAACAGACTTCTATCCTTATCAGGCAAACAGAGCCATGTATGAGAACCACAAGGGCTTCTATTGTTATTTCAGGAGCGAAGCCGTGAACGAGCCTGACCTCACGGGTGTCAACTACATCAATGAAATGTCCGACAAATCCATGTTCTATTACAAGATGATTCTGGAGCTTGCACAGAGCAAAAACATTCCGGTAATTGTTACTGCAATTCCCTTTGCTGCCGAGCCGTTCCATCAGGGCTTTTTCAATCAGGCAGAAGCTGTTGCGAATGATTACGGTGTACCTTTCTACAACTTCCTTACAGAATACAAAGAGGCAGTAGGAATTGACTATAAAACTGATTTTGCAGACAATCAGCATCTGAATTACCTTGGAAACACAAAGCTTACACGGTTTATAGCAAATCAGCTGAGGGTAAATTACAATATTCCCGACAACAGAGGCAATGAAAAATATGTATCATGGGACAAGGATGCCGAAGTCTACTACAATCAGCTTGAGAACCACAACAATTCATTAATCACAAGTGCCGCCGACTATGCACCCGTATTCTCGAATGACAGATACACAATCATAATGACGCTTTCATGCCATAATTATGCAGAAATTCCCTCTAACAGCAAAATCATTGCAAACAGAATTCTGTCTTCAGCGGGAATAAAAACTGCACCCTATGACGGCGGCGTATGGATACTCAGAAACGGTGAAATTGACAGCTATAAACACAGTCCCGACGAGGGCTTTTCAAAGGCTGTATCCCTCGGTAAAACAGACGGTGCACTGATTAAATCAGAACCGTTCTATGACGAAGACGGTACAAAGTATATCTTCAACAGAATATACTTCAACAAGCAGCTGAAATCAAAAACCGACTACGGACTGAACATCTTTGTTTATGACGAATTCACCCAGTCACTTACAGATGTCGTATGTGTTGATTTCAAAGACTCAACATTTAAAAGATAAAAACATAAGACCATCGTTTCTGATGGTCTTATAATTTTTTAATCATTTATAGAACTCGTCAATATATGCTTCGACATCAGCTCTCGTACCCCTGAAGGGTCCGGGAGTTTCCATTTTAAGTGAAACAGTTGCTGTTGCATAAAGAAGCGAATGCTCCATATCATGAGTAAGCCTTTCATTTATATATGCAGCAAAGGTTGTGTCGCCTCTGCCTGTTCTTCCGCTTAAGTTTCTCGCCTTTATGGGGCATGAACAGAACTTTTCCCCGTCATAAGCGATAACCTCAGAATTATGTGTGATGACAATTTCCTTTGCACCCCACGAATGAAGAACTTTGGCCGCTTCATATCTGTCCTCAAGTCCTGTGAGAATTTCAGCCTCAGCAGCATCTGTCTTAAGAAAATCAATATAGGGAAGCATTTCCTTTTTGTCAGCCCAGTCCTCAAAATGCATTGTTCCGCCGTCATTGACATCAACATGACGAAGACAAGCCTGAACATCAACGGCAATTTTTCCTCTCTTCGATGTGGCTTTTATCAGCTCATTGGGGAAATCACCGTACACAAGCCCTGCAAAATGGAATATGTCAGCCGTAATATCATCCGGAATATCAGATGCAACAAAGGGTGTGCCTATGCTTGTGCAGACACATTTTCTGCGCTCCTTATCGGGAGTGAAATACTGATTATACATGTTTGATGAGCTCTCACAGTCAAGACAAAGCAGATTTTCCTTTGGCACAGTAAAGGCTTCAAGACGGTCCCAATCCTTTTTTGCAACCTTTGTAAGGGCAAGGACATTATGACCTAAAGCATTGGCAGAGGCTGATGAGAATATGACGGCACCGCCGGGGCTTCTGATTTCATTGCCGAGGTGGTCAACATTTCTGTCCATGGTAATGTGACCTATGATAACTGAAGAATAATGCTTCATTACAGACGCTCCTTTTAATTTTTTATACATTTATTATATAACATTTTTACCTATTAAACAAGTATTAATCAGAAAAAAACAGGCATACCCTGAGGTATACCTGAAATTATCAAGATTAAGTATATGTAAACTTATTCTTCTGCAACAGCCTTTGACTTCTCAAAGCATGCACTGCAAAGAACTCCTCTGTCGCTCTTGGGCTCAAAGGGAACCTTTGCTTCACCGCCGCATTCTCTGCAGACAGCAGTGTAGAACTTGCGTTCGCCGTTTCTGCTTGCCTTACGTGCCTGACGGCAGTCTCTGCAACGCTGAGGCTCATTCTCAAAGCCTTTCTCTGCGTAAAATTCCTGTTCGCTTGCTGAGAAAAGGAATTCTTTTCCGCAATCCTTGCAGACAAGTGTTTTGTCTTCGTACATAAGTTGGTACCTCACTTTTAATTTTTTGCCGGCATCGGCTGTAAAAGCTCGTAATACCGGACTGTATAACTAAACGCCTTTGGCGAAATAGCTCATTTTCTGAATGATTTTTTCATCTTGGCTTTTGCTCGGCACAGAGCATTGTCAACAGCTTTTTCGTTGATGCCAAGCCTGCGGGCAATTTCCTGATAACCGTACCCCGAAATGTAACAAAGAAAAACTTCACGTTCAACAGCAGAAAGTCTGTCAAGAAAATCACTGACTGCAAGAAGATACTGTTCGTTATTTATGTAGTCATCTTCAGGAGAACAGACCGACGGATGATTATTTTCAAAAAGCTCATCAAGACTTGCAGAAGTCAGATTTTCATTTTTCCTTGACCTGCGCCATACAGAATTGATTCTGTTTTTTATGCAGACAGAAGAATAAGAGGAAAAGGAAACTCCCGCATTCTCATCAAAAGACTTCACGGCATTCAGGAAGCCTATCATGCCCTCCTGAAACCAGTCATCCTCGGTTAATGCATCAGCATAATATGACCGTGTGATGTAGCTGACGACTGCTGAATATCTTTTTACGATTTCAGAAAATGCCTTGTCCGAGCCGTTTCTGAGCTGCTGCAGCAATTCTTCATCAGAAAAACTGTTGTAATCAGGCATTTTTTCGCCATTGACCATACCATACACCATTCATATCATCTTTATACATCGTCTAATATATCACATTTTTTGTTGCTTGTCAACAATTTTTTTTTCATATCACAAAAACTTTTGTTAAAATGTCGAATATTGTATACATAACAAAATAATCACAAAACAAAAATCGTAAATTCTTTAAATTTTTTTCAAAATATTCTTGCATTTCCCGATGCTTTGTGATACAATACATCCGTTATGTAAATGATTGAAAGAGGTGAATCGTAATGAAAGAGGGTATTCATCCTAATTATAACCAGACTCAGGTAAAGTGCGCTTGCGGTGCTGTATATGAGACAGGTTCAACAAAGGACGGTCTTCGTGTTGATATCTGTTCAAAGTGCCATCCGTTCTTCACAGGTAAGCAGAAGCTTGTTGATACAGGCGGACGTGTTGACAGATTCAAGAAGCGTTATAACCTTGACAAGTAATTCAGACTTTAAGAAACGGCACTGTTTATCGGTGCCGCTTTTTGTCGTATGACAAACAGTAATTTGTCGAGGTACCCTCGACAAATTAATAAGTGAGGAGTTAGGAATGAGGAGTGAGGAGTTAAGGAAGGGGCAAGCCCCTTAAACCCCATTTTATAATCCAAGCCCGTAGGGCTTCCGAAACTCCTAACTCCTAACTCCGCACTCCTAACTATCCCTACAAATTCTGATTTATAAGGAGAAATCATGTCCGACTATCTCACACTCAGAAAAGAAGCGAGCGATGAATTCATAGAAAAGCGTTCCCGTTTTATAGGCTATGCAAAGCCCGTGACAACACAGGACGAGGCAATGGATTTCATCAACACAATAAGAAGCAGACACTGGGATGCTACACATAATGTCTATGCCTATGTTCTCCGTGACGGTCAGGCAAGGCGTTATTCTGACGACGGTGAGCCGTCGGGCACTGCAGGTGTTCCCGTTCTTGATGTATTGCTTAAAGAAAACATCACCGACTGTGTTGTTGTTGCGACACGCTATTTCGGCGGTGTGCTTCTCGGTGCGGGCGGACTTGTAAGGGCATACTCCCACACATCAAAGATTGCTGTTGAGGCAGCGGGAATTGTAAAAATGAGCGTATGCACAGTCCTGAGCGTCACATGCGACTACAACTATTACGGCAGACTCACTTCCCTTATACCGGAGTTCGAGGGGGTAACGGAAGACACTGATTTCGGCGAAAATGTCACTGTCAGGTTCTATATGCCCTCAGTAAATGTTCCGCTTTTCGATGCAAAGCTCATTGATTCGAGCTTCGGCAAATTCAGTTCCGTCAAATTGGGCGAAAAATACGCCGAAATATGATTATTTTAAATTTTTTGTGTTTATTTAAAGGATTTTGAATACAAACTGAGTATATACTATATAAAAGGGGGTTAAGATATGCGTTTCAGTGATGAATTCCTGTCCGAATTGCGGGACAGAAACGATATTGTCGATGTCATATCCCCTTATGTTGATCTGCGTGTAAAAGGTGCTCTTGCCACGGGGCTTTGTCCCTTCCACAATGAAAAAACACCTTCCTTCACCGTTTACATCAACACCCAGTCATACTACTGCTTCGGCTGCGGTTCGGGCGGTGACGCAATCACATTCATCAAAAACATAGAGAATCTTGCATACGGTGAGGCGGTCACGCTCCTTGCCGAAAGGTCAGGGCTTCCCCTCCCTGCTGACGGTTATGACGACGGTGTTGCGAAAATGAAACGAAGAATGCTTGATGCAAACCGTGAGGCTGCAAAATTCTTCCACAATTCCCTTTTCACCCCTGAGGGTAAAAAAGGGCTTGATTATTTCCTTGACCGTGGTCTGACTCAGGAAACAATCCGTCATTTCGGTCTGGGCTTTGCTCCCGACAGATGGGACGGTCTTCTCAGGCACATGAAGTCAAAGGGCTACACGGAGCAGGAGCTTGTTGCGGCAGACCTTGCAAAAAAAACCCAGAAGGGCTACATCATTGACACATACCGTAACAGGGCAATGTTCCCGATTATTGATGTAAAGGGCAGTGTCATAGCATTCGGCGGACGAGTGCTTGACGACTCAAAGCCGAAGTATATAAACACCTCGGACACCCTTGTTTATAAAAAGAGTCAGGGCGTTTTTGCACTTAATTTTGCAAAAAGGGGCACTGACAAGACCCTCATTCTCTGTGAGGGCTACATGGACGTTATAGCTTATCATCAGGCAGGGTTTGAGAACGCTGTTGCGGGTCTCGGCACAGCCTTTACACCTGAACAGGCAAAGCTTATTTCAAAATACGCCGAAGAAGTCATATTGTCGTATGATAACGACGAAGCGGGACAGAACGCTACACGGAAGGCTATCGGTATTTTGTCAAGAACACCTCTCAGGATAAAGGTTGCAAGGTTGCAGGGCGGCAAGGACCCTGATGAAATAATAAAAAAATACGGCAAAGACAAAATGCAGCAGATTCTCTCTTCTGCTGTGGGCGATGTTGATTTTGACCTTCAACGGGCAAAGAAAGGTTTTGACCTGCAGACATCAGACGGCAAAGTCGCTTATCTCGGACAGGCTGTGGACATTCTTGCGAAGTTCCGCAATCCGATTCAATGGGATGTTTATGCTTCAAAGCTTTCTTCAGAGCTCGGCGTGGCAAAAGAAGCCATCGTCGTACAGATAGAAAAGAAATCAAAGCAGCAGGCACGCCGTGAAACAAAGGAAAACTTCTCAAAGGCTGCAACATTCAATGACGAAGCAATGAAAAAGGTTAATCCCGAGCGTCAGAAGAATATTTTTGCGGCAAAGGCAGAAGAAACCCTTATTGCATCTCTTCTTCACAATCCCGACTTTTATTTCAAAATAAAGGACAAGCTCAGTGACGAAGATTTTGCAACAGAACTCAACCACAGGATATTCAGGCTCATAGCAAAGCACCTTGATGAAAACAGACCCGTCGGGGTTACATATTTCGCTGAGGAGCTGACAGATGAAGAAACGGGATATCTTGTAAGGCTTGAATCCATGCGTGAAAACTTAGGCAACACCGTTCAGGAATGCCTTGACTGCATCAATCGCATGAAGCAGGAAAAAGCGGAGAGAGAAAGGAAAAATCCTGCTCAGATGACTGATGACGAATGGATAAAGCAATTCAGAAAACAGTAATAAATACAGGACAGGTGAAAGATATGGAAACAGGCGACAAGAAAAATGTTTTTACCCGACTTATCGAAAAAGGTAAGGCTCAGGGTAAGCTGACAACACAGGAAATTGACTCTGCCATTCTCGAAATCGAGTTTGACATTGAAGAGCTCGACAAGCTTTATGAATCCCTTGAACAGAACAACATTGAAATCGTTGATGACCTCAGCGATGCGATGCTCGACGTTCTCAATTTTGACGATGCCGATATCGGCAAGTCTGCAGAAATTGACATAGATGACTCAGATGTCAAGAATATCCAGATGGATGACCCCGTAAAGGTCTATCTTAAGGAAATCGGTAAGGTTCCCCTTCTCACAGCCGAAGAAGAAATTGACCTTGCAATGAGAATTGCAGACAATGACCCCGAAGCAAAGAGAAGACTCGAAGAAGCAAACCTCAGACTTGTTGTAAGCATCGCAAAGCGTTACGGCGGAAGAGGAATGCAGTTCCTTGACCTTATTCAGGAAGGCAACCTTGGTCTTATCAAGGCTGTTGAAAAATTCGACTACACAAAGGGCTTCAAGTTCTCAACATATGCAACATGGTGGATCAGACAGGCTATCACAAGAGCTATTGCAGACCAGGCAAGAACAATCCGTATTCCCGTTCACATGGTTGAAACAATCAACAAGGTTAAGAAGACAAATTCACTTCTTCTTCACAAGAACGGCAGAGAGCCTACAGCTGAAGAAATCGCTGCAGAGCTCGGCATGAGTGTTGAAAAGGTCCGTGAAATCCTCAGAGTTGCACAGGAGCCCGTTTCACTGGAAACTCCCATCGGTGAGGAGGAAGACAGCCATCTCGGTGACTTCATTCCCGACGAAGATGCTCTCGCTCCCGCTGACGCTGCTTCTCAGCTTCTTCTCAAGGAGGCTCTCAGTGCAGTGCTCAAGACTCTTACTCCCAGAGAGGCAAAGGTTCTCACGCTTCGTTTCGGCCTTGAAGACGGCCACCCCAAGACACTTGAAGAAGTCGGTGCCGAGTTCAACGTCACAAGAGAAAGAATCCGTCAGATTGAAGCAAAGGCTCTCAGAAAGCTCCGTCATCCCCAGAGAAGCAAAAAGCTCAAGGACTTCCTTGATTAAAAAAATATACGGTGTAATTCCGGAAGGAGTTACACCGTTTTATTTATTACTCAGATATGTTTTCAGCAGTTCGGATAATGTTCTTCGTTCATTTTCATCAAGTCTTCCTACCAGTTCATTGATTTCATCAAACATATATGTTTTTCCGTAAACCGATGCTTCAGACACAAATTCGCTGATATCGCAATCAAGAACATCAGCAATATCTGATAATGTGGAAAGATTGATTTTTGTTGTTCCTCTTTCCATATTGCTTATATAGCCTACAGAAACATACAGTTTTTCAGCAAGCGCTTCCTGAGTCATATTTTTTTCTTTTCTTTTCATTTTTATCCGTTTTCCTATAATTCTGAAATCCACTGCCATTAACATCACCCATATTAATAATAACAGTAATACAAAAAATAATGCATACAGCAATAGATTTAATTAAATTTATAATATTGACTTTTCAGACAAAGAGTTCTATAATGAATATCGCAATAAATAACTGTTACATGTTATTTATGAAAAAATACCCCCGTTTTTTCAACATTCATTTCATGACCGATACACACATGTCGGGAGTTATTTGTTGCAAAAATGAAAAAAGGAAAGAATGACTGAGAATCCCGGTAAGAAGAAAGGAAACATAATATCATGAAAAAGAATTCCGTAATTAAATTAATCGCTTGTCTGAGTGCACTTGCACTTATCGTTGCATGCTTCGCTGCCTGCGGAAAGCACACTGCAACAGAAGTGAAAACTTCAGCAACAGAGCTCACACTCAAAAACGGTGAAACTGCATACTTTGCAGTTGTTGCAAACTATGAAGATGGTGTCACAGGTTCACTTGAAATGAATATCAACAGTGATGACACTGACGGCAAAATCACAGAAACATCCATTGTTGCATCAGGTGTATCAGAAGAAAGCACTTATGTTGCATACGATGAAAACGATGAAGGTACTACAGGCTACAATCTTGAAATCTCAGACAGCTTCTATCTTTGCACAGAAGAAGGTGCAGACTTCACAGCTGACGACCTTGGTGAAGATGTTATCAAGTTCATAACAGAAAACTCAGACCTTGATGCTAACCAGACTCTTTATGTATGCCAGGTAAAGGCTATCGGTGTCGGTACAGAGAACTTCTCTTTCACATCAGGCGACACAACACTTACAGTTAAATTCACTGTTACTGAATAATTTCCCCATACTCTCTCATTCTTTTCATGCAAAAAATATACGGTGTAAGTCCTTTAATGGACTACACCGTGTTTTTATATATTCCGTTCTTTTCTATCCGTCAGGTCAAGCAGATAATCCGTTGATACTCCGTAAAATGCAGACAGCTTTATAAGAATATCTGTAGGAATATCCCGCTGCCCCAATTCATAATTACTGTACACCTGCTGTGAACAATTGAGATACGAAGCAATTGCACTTTGTGTTATGTCATTATCTTCACGCAGGTCACGGATATGCTTATACATAAATAATCACCGTATTCAGTATAATTACTGCAAAATGCAGTATTGACTTTTACTGCAAATTGCAGTAAGATATAAATACCAACGAGTTCCGATGCATTAATCGGAGCTACAAAAAAGGAGGATTATTTATGTTATGTCCAAATTGTAAAAAAGAAATCGCAGAAAACACACAGATTTGTCCCGGTTGCGGTGCACAGGTTAATCCTGCCCCCGCAAACACACCCACGGAAAAACAGAAAAAGCCAATCACAAAGAAATGGTGGTTCTGGGTTCTGATTGTTGTTGCAATTCTTGTTGTAATCGGCATATTCGGCTCAGGAAGTGAAAACAATACTGACACTTCTGCAGATAATGAAAATGTTGTACAGACAGACGAAACGACAACAGCTGTTGCTGAAACTACAACAGTGAAGACAACATTCGCTGTCGGTGAATCAGTAGCTGACGGTAATCTGAAAATTACATATGTTTCTGCTGAAGAATGGAACGATTACAGCAGTTATCTCAGTCCCAAAGACGGAAACAAAATCATCAGATTAAAATTTGATTTTGTAAACGAAGGTGATGTGGATGCATATCTGAATTCTTTCTATTGCTATGCAGACAATCAGTCTGCCGAAAGATATTATGGCGGAGATGACGAAATTTCTGTTTTCACACTTTCAGCAGGAAGAACCACATCAGGTTACATATATTTTGAAGTTCCTGAGAATGCTGAAAACATTGAAGTTGAATATGAAGTCAACATGTGGACAGATAAAAAAGCAATATTTGATGTTGTTTTATAATTAATCGAAAAAATCCGGAGATGCAGAAAATGCATTTCCGGATTTTATATTTTTATTACTAATTAAAAATAATGATTATTATACTTTTTCTTGATTATCAGCTTATTTGCAATAACGCCGAGTCTTGTATCGACAAATTTCTTCTTGAAAAGTTCGATACCCTTATACTCTTTCAGAGCAATATCCTTGCTGATGAATCTCTTCATGTCTCCGTCATCACAGATGAAAGGCTGTGACATACAGATACCGCCTTCGCCTCTGAGCTGTACTCTGACATAGCAGCTGATATCGGCACTGTGCTCTGCAAGTGTGATTGTAAGCTCCATGTTGCCGTCTGTATCATTCTCAATTGTCTTGATAACCTTACCGTCAGCAATGAAGTCAATTGCCTTGCAGTTGTTGCCTGCAACTGTGATTGTGTCGTTTTCATCGTCAACTTCAATCTTTGTGAAACGGGGAAGAATTCCCTTACCAACAAAATTCTCACCAAGCTCATTCTTTGCATAACGGGCCATAGCAAAGAAGTTGCCGTTTTCCATAGCCTTACGGAGATTGCCGAGTGAATATTCGGGAAGAATGAAATCCATGAATGCAGTGTCAGCCTGGTCGCCCTGATGAGCATCGCTGTTGCCGAAGCCCCATACAGTTCTTTCGCCCTCGGGAATAAGAACCTTAAGAAGCTCATCCCAGAGAATTCTGTCGCTTCTGTTGGGTCTGTCGTACATATTGAGAACCTCAATACCCATACATGACTTATATCTTCTGAGAAGGTCTGCAAAGAATTTTACAATTTCAGGTTCCTTTGCAAGCTCGGGATGCTTACCTGCACCGATCCAGTCTGTAGGATGGTTGATGTGTGAAAGTCCGCCGCTTTTTTCAATTTTCCTGATCGGTTCTTCAAAATCGTTTTCCTTACCGCAGATACCCTCTGTTGAGTCGTCAGTGAAATAGCCGTTGACATGGTTCTTCATAAGTGTGAACATATTGGCTTCAATGGCACCGGGAACACACATAAGACCTCTCTTTTTTGTTCTTGCGTTCTTTGCTGTCTTATATGTACCGTCAAGGAATGCATGATACTCTGCTGTTGTGGGGTGAACACGCTTTCCGTGCCAGAGGTTCTGGAAAAGATAAAGGGGGATGATTGAGGGGTCCTGATCCCACTCCTTGCCGAGAACACCGTGCTCTGCAAATGCAAGGATATCAAAGTCATAATCATAGTATGCTTCAATCATCTTTGTCATTGTTTCGTTTGCATCGCTGTATGTTGAATGGGTGTGAAGATTTGTCTTGTAATGATTTTCCTCATTACCCATAAGTGATGCAACATCAGCATAAGGATTTTTTATTGTGTATTTTACATCTGAATTTGCCATAATACTACCTCTTTTTCTATTTTATATCAAGTCTCATTTTAATGTAATCATCAATCATGCTTACAAAATCTTTTGCATTTGCATATTGTTCCTGTGCATCCGAAAGTGTTATCACAGCAAGAATATTGTAATCACTGTCATTACGGAACTGCGACAAATCCTGAATCATGTCTGAATATTTCACATCAATAATTCCTGTTTTTATATATTCCTGCCTGAAACGGGCAATAAGCCCCGAATGCTTTTTTGAATCATAATTATCCAACAATTCCACAGCTTTTATCGCATGAAAAACTGCATAATATGCTCTGTTTACTGCACCGTTATAATCACCGATATCAATATAAGCAGGAATAAAACCTGTAATATCAGCAGCCCGTTTCAACTGCCTGAGTGATAATTCAACTGTTTCTTTATCAGGCAATTTTTACTCCCTCTCTTTCCACGTTTTCATAAAACGGCAGGTGGCTTTTATATTTTTCAAAGGAAGGCGAATCAACAAGTGTTATAAAAACACTGATGTCATTATCTATCGACAAACGACCTGCAAGCCTGTTAAAAACTTTCCGATAAAAAGCCAGTTCATCACGGGCACATATAATTCTGACCATTATATCTATATCAGACTCTGCATCATAGTCACCTCTTGCATAAGAACCGTACAGAATTATTGTATCAAGTTTATCACCGAGGATTTTTTTCGTTTCTTCTGCAAGAACAACTGCTATTTCAGAAAGCTGTTCCTGTGAACACATAAAACCACTCCTTTCCTGTATATATTTTACCACATATATGTTATTAGTCAAGAAGAAAAAAATTAATAATTTTGTTAAAAAATAATTAACATTATTATTATATATTTGCATAATTCTTATTTTAAAATAAGAAAAAAGGAGGAATAAATATGAAAAAATTATTATCCGTATTAATTGCAATCGCAATGCTCCTTTCAGCGTGCATAATCCCCGCTTCTGCAGAGAATTACACATCAGCAGACGGCAGGACATATGAAATTGACGGCAGCTACCCTTACGTTTTTGTTCACGGTATGGGTGCATGGGGTTCATACAACAAATTCAATGAAACATGGCCCAACTGGGGCGGTGCAAGCGGTGACGGCACTGACCTTATAAAGATTTTCAATGAAGCAGGTATTGAATCTTATGCCGCATCAGTCGGTCCTTTCAGCAGTGCATGGGACAGAGCATGTGAGCTTTACGCACAGCTTACAGGTACTGTTGTTGACTACGGTGAAGCTCATTCAAAGGCTCACGGTCATGACAGATACGGCTACTCATACGAAGGTAATCAGCTTATGGACGAAGTATGGGATGTCGAAAGCAAGATAAATGTTGTAGGTCACAGCTTCGGCGGTCCTACAGTCAGACTTTTTGTTTCTCTTCTTGCATACGGTGACGAGGCTGAAATTGCTGCAACAGGTGAAGATACATCTCCCCTTTTCACAGGCGGTCACGACGAATGCATAAATTCATGTATCCTCCTTTCAAGCGTCAATAACGGCTCACCTATCGCAAACCTTATCGCAGATTCTGAGTCTCTTATGACATTTATTTTTACAGCAGCAAACATCGCAGGCTGCCTTATCGGTGATGAAGTCATGATGTGGCGTCTTCAGTTCGGTCATTTCGGACTCACACCCAAGCAGAACGAAAAGAGAGCAAAATTCAGCATGGAAAATGTCAGAAATGCTGTTGCATCAAACGACAACTGCGGTTATGATATGACAATCAGAGGTGCAGCAGAGCTCAACGAAAAAATTGAGCTTGTACCCTCTGTAACATATTACTCCTACACAGGCAAATCGACCACAACAAATGCAATGGACAACGAAATGCCTATTGTGTCAACATTTGCAATGTTCTACATGACATCAATATACATCGGTCAGCTTGAAGGCAAGACCATTGACGGCTTCACCTTCGACAAGAGCTGGGAATACAACGACGGTATCGTACCCCTTGCAAGTGCTCTCTATCCTGCTGACGATGCAGAAAAATCCTTCTCATATTCGGAAACAATTGCAAACGGCGGTGAAATTGAAAGAGGCAGCTGGTACTACATGGACATCATGGAAGGCTTCGACCATTTCGACTTCAGCGGTACTGCAGATTACCCCACAAGCTTTGAGGATTTCTATTTCACAATGGCTGAAACAGTCAGAAAGCATCAGTAAACCTTCAATACAAGGGCAGTCACACCGACTGTCCTTGTTTTATTTCATAACAAAGGTTGTTTATAAAAGGGCTGTATTTATACAGTTATACAAAAATGCATCAAAATAAAGCAAAAACGCAAAATTCAAGTTGACAACGTCTCATAATAATGTTATAATTTCTTCGCCGCATATGGCAGGCAGGGCTTTTTGCGCCCTGAAAGTGGAATTATCCCGCCCGTCGTAGCGAGTCTTAATAAGGAAGGTAAATCTGATGTACGCAATTATCGAAACAGGCGGCAAGCAGTACAAAGTAGAAGAAGGCTCAATCGTCTTCATCGAAAAGCTTGACGTTGAAGCTGACAGCGAAGTAGTTTTTGATAAGGTTATTGCTGTAGGTGCAGACGACGGCATCAAAGTCGGCGCTCCCTATGTTGCAGGTGCAACCGTTACAGCTAAGGCTGTTAAGAACGGCAAGGGCAAGAAAATTACTGTTGCTACCTACAAAGCAAAGAAAAACGAAAAGCGTAAGATGGGCCACAGACAGCCCTACACAAAGATTGAAGTTGCTTCAATCAACGCTTAATGATCAGAGCTAAGTTTAATATCCGCAAAGGTAGTTTCACTATCGAAGGGCATTCGGGCTCGGCTGAATCAGGGCAGGACATTGTCTGTGCCGCAGTTTCATCGGCAGCTTACATGGCGGTGAACACGATAACCGAAATACTCGGTGAAGAGGTCAGCGCTGATGTCAGTGACGGATATATGAAAATTTCTCTGAGCGGCAGAAATCAAGCCGCAACGGATATCCTCAGAGGTCTGGAGCTTCATATTTCAGAGCTTGCGAAGGACTATCCCGACTTTATCAAAATAATTACGGAGGTATAAGCTATGCTCAAGATAAACATTCAGCTTTTTGCGCATAAAAAAGGTATGGGTTCAACCCGTAACGGCCGTGATTCTGAATCAAAGAGACTCGGCGTAAAGCGTGCAGACGGCCAGACTGTTAATGCAGGAACAATTCTTGTTCGTCAGAGAGGCACAAAGATCCACCCCGGCAACAACGTTGGTAAGGGTTCTGACGATACACTTTTCGCTCTTGTTAACGGTACTGTTAAGTTTGAGAGAATGGGCAAAGACCGCAAAAAGGTCAGCGTTTACGAAAACTAAGATTTATTCCATAAGTCCTCACTCAGGTGGGGACTTTTTCTTTTTCCTGTTTACATTTCTCTGCAGTTCATATATAATAATTTCATTATCAGGGGTGATTGTATGAAAAAAAACACAGGCAGACAGGTTCTTTTTATGGGTGCAGACGGAACAACGCCGAGAAACGGCGAGGGTACATTCATAAGTCTGAATGACGGCAGAATCATGTTCGTTTATTCCCGTTTTTCGGGTGAAACATGGGCAGATGACAGTGTCGCAGACATTGCGGCTCTCTTTTCAGCTGACGAAGGCGAAACATGGTCAGAGCCAGAGATAATCTTTACCCACGATGAAAATGCCGACAATTATATGTGTCCCTCTCTTTTCAGAATGACAGACGGCAATATCGGCATTCTCTATCTCAGAAAGGACAAGGCAACAATCAACGCTGTCCCCTTTTTCTCACATTCGGATGACGAAGGAAAAACATGGAGTACACCTGAAAAAATAACCGACGATGATGAAAATTATTATGTCATTGAGAATGACCATGCCGTTGTGCTTTCAGACGGCAGAATAATACTCCCTGCGAACTTTCATACAGGAACGGTAAACGGCAGAAAGGAAATCATTGAACACGGATTAAAGTGCATTTTCGCATCCGATGACAACGGCAGAACATGGCGTGAAATCGCAGAAAGACAGGACATTCCCTTTGCAGATATCAGCGAAACGGGACTTCAGGAAACATGTGTCTATCAGCATTCAGACGGCACTCTCACAGCATATTCAAGGACTGACCTTGCTTTTCAGTTCAGATGCACCTCTGAAGACAACGGCAAGACATGGACTTCTCCCGTACCTGCCAGATTTTTCTCATCCCCTGACTCACCGCTTCTTATGAAGCGTGCCTGCGGTTACACCCTTGCAGTGTTCAATCCCATCCCGAATTACACAACACGCAGTTGTGAAAACACATGGGGCAGAACCCCGCTTATGTGCGCTGTCAGCAAGGATGACGGCAGAACATTTCCCATAATCCTCACCCTTGAAAGTGACCCGAACAACGGCTACTGCTACCCTGCAATCTTTGACGGCGGTGATTATGCTCTAATTTCATATTATCACTCAGATAATACGGGTACACCTCTTACTGCCACAAAAATTATAAAAATCACAGCCGATGAGCTTGAAGACTGGTTTGTCACCTTTACAGGAGGATTCTCGAACAGAAAAAAGGGTAAAAATGCAAAGAAAATTGCCGTCGACAAGACCTTTGAAAGACTTGACAGAGCATGGTATATCCCTGCAGTTTATCTGTGTCCCAAGGGTATTATTGCCGACATATTAATCGGCACAGAGCCCGAAATGATAAAAGACTTCTTTGATAAATGGGCTTACTTCAGCTGCAGAGAAGACAGTCTTACTCAGGAACAGCTGCGGGAGCTTGAACGGGAAAATCCCCTTGATATTTCTTTCAGGGCAACACTTTGTGTCAACGGCAGGAAGCTCGGCAGAAGCTTCGGCTCGGCAATAAATTTCATTCCTCAGGCACTTCTGCCCGACGGCGGAGAAAACAGTGAAGAGACACTGAAGGTCATGAACCATTACGGTCTTGACAAAAACAAGGCATGGACAATGCACAGAATGAGCTTCCCTTATACCGTAACGAAGAAAACAGTGATAAAATCGCTGTCAATTGAATTTGCCGAGGAGCATGAAAGGGTTTACGGTGAAAAATTCACCTGCGGAAACAACGGAAAAGTGAAAATCATAAACCCCGTTGACAGCACAGAACATGAGCTGACAGCCCTTGAAATCACAGAAGAAGCACTGTCAATTCCCGACTTTGACGGCATGAAGCTCCCGTCGCATTACAGACAGATGATTTTCTCCCTTGAGCCTGACTGCAAGGATTTTGCACTGACAGACACTGTCCCCAACGATGAGCCCATACCCTGCAACAGTGATGACAGCACGCATGATACCTCTGCTTCATCAATTGCGATAATAGGCGGTGCAGACGGCCCCACAGCAGTATTCATGACAGGCATGGCAAAAGAAAATCACCACACGGCTTGTTCGTCACTGAGACACAATCTCACGGAACACACCGTATGGCAATCTGTTTTCCGCAGAAAAACTGCAGACAAATTATACATTAAGCTTATTGATTAAAAAATCTTATTCAGCCAGCAGATGACATGGCTTGCGAAACCGTGGTTACAGCTTGCAGAGTCTGTCATATTCTCCCACAATGTGCCCGTGCATTCAGCCATGGGCAGGAAGAATTTTCTTATATCATCAACGACCTTTTCATAAAGTCCGTCTTCAAAAAGAATCTGCAGACGGAGATAGTTTCCGATGAATGCATTTGAACGGTGAATCTCAGGGTAATTGTCCTTTTCATCCCTGACAGAGCCGAATTCATTCACAAGCCTTTCGTAAAGCTCAGGGTAAGCGTCCTTGCTTGCAGTACCCGTAAAGAATGCATAGTACTGACATGTCTCAGACCTGTTATCCGTTCTGACTGCTTCACCCGAATCATCATAAACAGCATTATCACAGAAGAACTCACCGTCAAAAGAGTGGGTTCTTATTGTTTCTCTGAGTTTTTCAGCCTTTTCGTGAAGCTCATTGTCACCGTAAAGGTCTGAAATTGCATCAAGGAACATCGAATAAAGCATATTTGAGGGATAATTTATATCCTGAACAAAGCTGTTTGCCTCTGACCATTCAACGAACACCCAGCTGTCAAGCTTTTCAAGAAGACCGTCGGCATTTTCATAGCCTCTGAAGAAATTATAAAGCTTATAAACCTTTTCCTTTGCGGCATCAACAAGTGCTCTGTCACCGCTTCTCTCAAGGTATTCATACAGTTCAAGGACATACCACATTGCCCAGTTGGGAATGTAACAGCCGTCATTGTGGTCGGCAGGATAACACATGGGAAGTATACCGTCAGGCAGATGAGCAAATTTTTCGGGCAGAATGAAATTCTCAAGGTAATTATTTTCAACAATACTCTTTCCTGTCAGCTCCTTTTCGACCCTTGATGTAAAGAAGCTGTCACAAAGCCAGCCTGCACGCTCTCTTGAGGGACAGTCCATGAATATATCAGTTGAATTCTGCACAAAGGTCTCCACAGCAGCATCATAAATCTTCTGTAAATCCTCATCGGGCATCTGCTTTTTGTTGACAAGCAGAGCTTCATCATAACACTCACGGTACTGGGAAACATTGCTGATAAGGGTGGGTGCATAGGCTGAAATTATCTGGATATATCTGAATGTGTAGGGCTCAAAGGACACGATATCATATGTTCTTCCGCCCTGAAGTGCCCATTTTACGACATTTGCACAGCCGTCTCTGCCAGCATCGGGATAACCCTCCTCGGGCAGCTTTTCGTTGAATACGGCGTAAATCTGTGTGTCATGCTCTGCTGTCAGAGAAAGGCGGATATATCCCGTCGTGTTGATGCCCATGTCATAGACTGCACAGCAGTTTGAGCCGAGAAGAACAGGCTCAGTGTCAATTGTTTCAGGCTCAAGAATCTGCATAACATGAGCATAAAGGTCATTTACGGTGTCGGCCTCTATTTCATTCTTCTTATACCCTTTGAGCTCATCACCTATCTCCGTAAGGCTTCTGTCATCGTAGACTTTTTTGTTCTTTGTGGGAATCATAATACCCTTTGCAACAATTTTCTTCGCCTTGATTTCATTGTAACGGCAGTAAGGAACATTACGGGAAATAAAAACCTTTTCGTCGGTTTTTACAAGCTCAATATTTTCATATTTTTCCTCGGGACGTGTCATGAATGCATCATAATATGCATCAAAGACATAGCTTTCAGTGAAAGGCCTCTGGAATGAATAACGCATGACATTTCTCATACGGGCTTTGTATGTAAGGGCTTCAAATTCAGCGTCACTGCCCGTCGCATTCAGTATCTCACCGTCTTTTTCAATTTCCATGCATACAAAGGGAGGCTGGTCGGTAAGATAGAAGCTGTTGACATTATAGCCTGCAACGATAACGGCAACGACATTTTCGTTGTCTGTCAGCTTTGCTTTCAGGTTATATTCACTTACCCTGAAAAATCCGTGAGCAGCCCTTGCAGGACCTGCCGCAAAGAACTTACCGTTTACAAAAATCTGATACCTTGAGTGAGCAGCAAGTCTGAGAACGGCATCTAAATCCTTTCCGATAACACTCCTGAGCACGATTGAGTGATTCATTACCGTTTCCTTGTCCTTTTCCCACACGGGAACAGCTTTTCTGAAGCTTACTTTCTGTGATAACATTATTTTTCTCCTTTCTTTGGAACGGCTGCGGCAATAACAGCACAATAAACATCTCCCGAATCGTACAGTCTGAGCATTTTTGCACATTCGTTTATTGTCGAGCCCGATGTTCTTACATCATCAATAAGCAATATCTTTTTGTCTCTGATATTTTCCGTATTTATACAGTCAAACACGCCGAAGGTGTTTCCCCTTTTATCGTGCAGAGGAAGTGAGTGCTGACGGTCTGTTTCGTAAAGCTTTACAAGAAAATCCCCCACAGGAACACAGAGCTCCTCACTTACGGCACATGCAAGCTCCTCGCTCTGGTTGAAGCCTTTTTCGTCAGTTTCCTCCCGTGTCTGAGGAACAAAAGCGATATAATCAAAATCAACATCAGCATAAGTATTCCTGACCTTTTCTGCAATCATCCCTGCATAAAACCCTGTGTTACGGAATGTGTCAGAATATTTCCAGCTGTGAATACCTTTTCTGACAACGCCCTCATACCTGAAAACTGCTGTCATTGCAGTGTAAAATGTGCTTTTTCCTTTGCAATCACATTCCTTTACGGGGAGACCGCATGTATTACAGCATTTTCCGTCAATCGGCTCAACAGCCCTTCTGCAATCCTTACAGACAATACTTCTGTATTCAATTGCGTCGTCACAGAAAACACATCTGTCAGGAAAAACCATAGCACGGAGGAAGCCGAAAGCAGATTCTTTTTCTGTATTCATTTTCCCGCCTCCGATGCATTTTATTTATTTTTATTATACTCATATTTTTATTTCAGTCAATAAAATGTTGACACAGTCGGATAAAAAGGTGTAAAATGTAAACAGTAATTTATCGAGTCAATTAACAATGTACAATGTACAATCGTGCAGATGTAGCGATACAGGCAGTTCTTTGTAAATCATTGTACATTGTAAATTGTAAATTGTTCATTGACAAATTCTGATTAAAGGTGTTTTATGAAACAGAAATTTGATGTCACGGGTATGTCCTGCAGTGCATGCAGTGCTGCCGTTGAAAGAAGTGTAAACAAGCTTGCGGGAGTTGAGTCCTGCGAAGTGAGTCTTCTGACAAACAGCATGACCGTTGTTTTCGACGAAAAAACAACAGATGAACAGCAGATTATCTCTGCTGTCACATCAGCAGGCTACGGTGCATATATTCACGAAGACAAAAAAAAGATACAGAAGAAAGAACCTGCAAAAGACGATGAGCTGAAAAACATGAAGACACGGCTTATTGTCTCATTTGTATGCCTTATTCCCCTCATGTATGTTGCAATGGGGCATATGATTTCACTGCCACTTCCCGCTTTTCTCACAGGCACAAAAAACGGTGTCGCATTTGCATTCACACAGTTTCTTCTGACTCTGCCCGTAATGTATGTAAACAGAAAATACTACATCAACGGCTTCAGGAGTCTTTTCAGGCGTCATCCCGATATGGATTCGCTTGTTGCGACGGGCTCATCTGCAGCCATTATTTACGGTGTTTACTCCGTTTTTACCTTGTCACATGCGATTGCAGAAGGTAAAACTGCAGCAGCAGAAGCAATTCTTCATAATCTTTATTTTGAATCGGGTGCAATGATACTCACCCTTATAACTCTCGGCAAATTCCTTGAGGCAAACGCAAAAAAGAAGACTACAACTGCGATTTCGTCACTTCTTGCACTGTCTCCCGACACTGCAATTCTTTATAAGGACGGAAAAGAAACAGAAATACCCACGGAAGATGTCAAAGCAGGTGACATAATCATAGTAAAACCCGGCATGAGCATTCCCGTTGACGGCAGAATCATTCAGGGAAACACATCCGTTGATGAATCTGCAATCACAGGTGAAAGCATCCCCGTTGAAAAGGCTGTCGGCGACAACGTTACCGGCGGCACAGTCAACAAAAACGGCTATATAAGATTCACTGCAGAAAAGGTCGGCGATGATACTGCACTTGCAAAAATTCTCAGGCTCGTTGAAGAAGCATCATCCTCAAAGGCGCCCATTGCAAAGCTTGCAGACAAGGTCAGCGGTGTTTTTGTTCCTGCAGTCATATCAATTGCAGTAATAACATTCATTGCATGGATGATTATAAAAAACGATTTTGCACTTGCCTTTGACACTGCAATTTCAGTGCTTGTAATTTCATGTCCCTGTGCTCTCGGCCTTGCAACACCCACGGCAATAATGGTCGGAATGGGAAAAGGTGCATCTGAAGGCATTCTCATAAAAAGTGCAACGGCACTTGAAACAGCACATAAGATTGACACTGTTGTCCTTGACAAGACAGGCACCGTGACTTCGGGAAAACCCACGGTCACGGACATTTTACCTGCTGAAAACACAACGGAAAAAGAACTGCTGACAACGGCATTTTCAGCCGAAAAGCTCTCAGAGCATCCCCTTGCTGCAGCCGTCTGTGAAAAAGCAGAGGATATGCAGCTCAGCCCTCTTGCTGCAGAAAACTATCTGAACATTCCCGGCAGAGGCATCCGTGCACAGCTCGCAGACTCAACGGTTCTTGCGGGAAATGTACTGCTGATGAATGACAACGGCATTGATATCTCTTTGTCGGAAAAGGCTTACAACAATCTTACAATGCAGGGAAAGACTCCCCTTTTCATTGCGGAAAACGGCATATTCAAGGGCATAATTGCCGTTGCGGACACTATCAAGGAGTCAAGCCCCGAAGCAGTAAAAAGCTTCAGAAAAATGGGCATTGATGTAATAATGCTTACGGGTGACAACAGAAAAACAGCACAGCATATTGCAGAGAAAGCAGGGATAGAAAACTTCATTGCAGATGTTCTTCCCGACGGCAAAGAGGAAGTCATACGCCGTCTGCAGAGCGAGAACAAAACTGTTGCAATGATAGGCGACGGCATAAATGATGCCCCTGCCCTCACAAGAGCAGATGTAGGCATTGCAATCGGCACAGGTACGGATGTCGCAATTGAATCAGCCGATATCGTGCTGATGAAGAGCGACCTGAATGACGCTGTCGGTGCAGTCAGACTCAGCAAAGCCGTTATGAGAAATATCAGGCAGAATCTCTTCTGGGCGTTTTTCTACAATATTCTCGGAATTCCCCTTGCAGCAGGCATTCTCTTCATTCCCTTCGGTATAAAGCTCAGCCCGATGATCGGTGCAGCATGTATGAGCATGAGCTCCGTATGTGTTGTCTCAAATGCACTCAGGCTGAAATTATATAAAAACAAACAGAGCAAAACAGATGAAACAATCATTGAAGAAAGGACAGAAACTATGAAAAAAACAATCTTTATTGAAGGCATGATGTGCAGCCACTGCACAGGCAGAGTTGAAAAGCTTCTCAACTCAATGGAGGGTATCACTGCCGAGGTAAGCCTTGAAGACAAATGTGCATACGTTACGCTCACAAAAGAATACACGGATGCAGAGCTTATTTCTGCTATAGAAAATGAAGGCTATTCCGTAACGGAAATCCGTTAGTTTTTCGCTATATATATTATAAATAAATATAAAGCGATTAAAAAATTCTATTGACAAAGCACGTCTTATGCATTATAATAATTATGCATAATGATTTTCTAAAGGAGGAAAAGTCATGAAAAAATTCATTGCTATTTTAATGACATGCATCATGCTTCTCGCTTGTGTACCTTTCGCTGCTTCAGCTGCTGAGACAGTATGGTCAGAAAGTACAACAGTAAATGCTGCTTTCTCAGTCCCTGCAGGTGATACATACAAAATTACAGGTACTTACACAATTGCTACAACAGCAAGAGTTGAAGAAGGCGCAACTCTCTTGATTGCAAAGGGTGGTTCAGTTATCTTCACAGGTGCTGCAGGCCGTCTTATCAACAGCGGTAATGTTATTATCGAAAACGGCGGTACACTTAACCTTTCAGGTACAGGCACAGAGCTTTCAGATGCAACATTCGTTAACAACGACACAGGTAAGCTCACAATCGGCACAACTGCTGAATGCTACCTTGCATCAGGTTCAGCAGCATTCAACTACGGTACAATCGAAAACATCGACAAGATGACTGTAAAGGGTACACTTTCTCATCAGGTTACTATCCCCGGCACATTCACAGTCGGTTATTCTTACCTTGAAACATGGAACAGACAGAACTTTGAAACAACTTATACTGTAGGCTACTATCAGTATCAGGCAGGCGATGCAGACCTTGATTACACAGAATCATCAAGCTACACACTCGCATCTGCAGAAACAACAGTTCTTGTTCCTCACGGTCAGAAGCTCTTCCTTATGATTACTCCTGAAGAAGGTAAGGAAGGCGCCTGGTGCGATGTAGGCAGAATGCAGATCACAGCTGGCGGTCAGAGTCTTAAAGCAGAAAACATTATCGACAATGACAGAGGTGTTTTCAGCATCACTCCCGCAAACGCACTCAAGGTTCAGGTTTACTCAACATCATACAAAGACCTTGTTAAAATTTACGAAATCAATCTTCCCAAAACAGAAGCTTACTATGTAATTTCAAAAGACGGCGATGTTGATGTTGCTACAGTAGAATTCGGTAAGGTATTCTCATTCCGTGTTGTTCTTGCTCCCGAATACGACAAGTCAGATTCTTATGTTTATGTAAACACATTTTACATGGAACCCGATGAATACGGCTACTATGACATTAAAGGTCCTATCGTTGACGAAGGTATGGCAACAGAAGGCGGTGTTCAGGAAGATATCGAAATCCAGGTTATGGGTGTTTCAGCAAACGCAAGACAGGAAATGATGGGCAGCCTTGTTGGTTTCATCCAGCAGATCTTCTCAGTTATCGAAGAAATCTTCTCATATTTCTTCGGCATCTTTGAAGACCTTGGCAATCTCGGTGCATAATTAAAACAAAACATTAAGACCGTCGCAAGACGGTCTTTTTTTTGCATACAAATCAGAATTTATCGGGATAATGCACAATGCAAAATGCATAATGCATAATTATATATTTCTCGTCGTAGGAGCTGGCATTGGCAGTCCGTCGTAATACAAACATTTTTCGTAGGGCGGCTTGCCCTCAAGCCGCCGATTTGTCGAAGACAAATTGGAAATCTGTGATTTCCACTATCAGATAAATCTAAATATTGAGTTTATTG
>JAFUIY010000039.1 GCA_017473925.1 Clostridia bacterium
ACTCCGCTCCGAGATATGCAATTTTACCCGTTTTTATTTTACCCTCTTTTTTGAGAGCAAAGATAAACAGTGCTGCGACAGCAAAGAAAGTGCCGATATACAGGCTTTTCTGGGCATGAAGCAAATCAACGGCAACGGATTCAGCAGTCGCGGCAATCATTACAACAATAAGAGAAATATCTGAAAATTTCTTTGTCAGCTTTTCCTCATTCGCCCTTATAAAATGACCTGTCATAAAAAACGGAAGTCCCACAAACAGCCAGTTTCTGCACAGGTATGCCTTACTGAAAAGTGAAGGCATTCCGTCAATGAATTCCGGAAGTTCACGAAGCACCACACCTGCAAAAAACAGCACGGGAATAAGAAAATACATCTTCTTCGTTATACCTTTCTTCTCGAAAATAAAGAAGACAATAGTTGCATAACAAAGAGCAGGCAGGAACCAGAGTGCTTCCATGACACGGGGATGATTGAACACAAAGAACTCAATGAATGCAATCAATGAGAATTTATGTGATATGTAATCACCGATGTTGTTATTCACTGCACCTGCAAGCAGACCGTAGGCAAGATACATGACAAAACTGCCTGCAAAAATAACTGCAAGATGTTTTATTTTACGTTTATATTTTTCGTTGATACATTCTTTGTTTTCATAATAACAGAAGAATCCCGAAACCATGAAAAAGAAAGGTACGGCAAACCTTGCTACAGCAATAAAAGCTCTTCCGAAGTCACCGGGAAAGTGCACGTGAATTCCCACAACAAAAAATGCAGCAATAATTTTCAGTGCATTTATCAGTTCATACTGTTTCTTCTGTACTGCCATCGCTTTTCTCCTTTTCAAGCAGCATACGCAGGGTCTTTTCAAAATCCTTATCCTGCGCTTTTGTCCGTTTTGAGGGGCCTTTTGTCCTGCCTCCCGCCATACGGATTTTCTTTGAAACAAACCTTGTATAGAGCAGCTTTTCTATGTTTTTATCCGTAAAAATGAGACCGTTCTGATTAATCGGCACAGCCTGTTTTGCAAGGCACATGGCGGCAAGACCGTAATCCTGAGTGACAGCAATGTCGCCTTTACCCACGAGATTGACAAGCCTGAAATCCACGCTGTCTGCACCCTTTTCAGCAGTGATTGTCTCTGCATTTTCACGGACAATATAATGTGCCGTGTCACAGATAATGATGCACTTTTTATCGTATTCCGAAGCAAGCTTTACCGTTATATCAACAACGGGACATGCATCGGCATCAATAAGAATTTTCATAACAAGTCCTTTTCTGCCTATATTCCGTTTGATTATATCATACTTTTATCAAAAGGTCAATTGACAGAGATATTTTTTTGGTGTAAAATAAAACAAACAGTAATTTATCGAGCCAATTAACAATGTACAATGTACAATTTACAATCGTGCAGATGCAGCGATACAGGCAGTTTCTTTGTAAATCATTGTACATTGTAAATTGTAAATTGTTCATTGACAAATTCTGATTTAGCAAAGGAGCAAATAATATGGGTACAATAATGGCAATCGGCGGCGGACGATACGATAACGGAGAAATCCTGCCGCTTTTCAAGCATCTTGTTTCACTTTCAGGCAAGCCTGAACCCCGTGTTCTCTATGTTCCCACGGCAGGCTTTGACTATATTATCGGTGACGAAGTGATATTCGACTCTTTCCGTCAGTACGGCTGTAAAATCGCAAATCTTTTCCTTACAGACCCAACACTAACACCTGCAGAAATCGAAAGAAAAATCATGTCAGCAGACATTGTTTATGTCGGCGGAGGAAATCTGAAATTTCTCATGGACACATGGAAAAGAACGGGTGCAGACAAAATCTTTAAGAAAGCCTACGAAAAAGGCATAATCCTCTCAGGCTACAGCTCAGGTGCCATGTGCTGGTGCAAGGAGGGCTGGGATGACTGCGGTGAAGACCATTCATTCATGTTCATCGACTGCATTGACATTCTCCCCTACTGCTGTGCACCCCACTATGACAGCGATTACTGGCATGTTTTCAAGGACGCAATAAAGACAAGAGCAATTCAGGGACTTGCCATAGACAACGGTGCAGCAATCGTTTTCAAGGATGATGAAATCTACACACTCTGCGGTGACGACGGCGGAAAGGTTTTCTATCTTGATAACAACGGCAACGAAACAGAAGTTCAATAATTTTTCCGGTCACTCAGTGACCGGTTTTTTTTAAATCAGAATTTATCGGGATAATGCACAATGCAAAATGCATAATGAATAATTACATAATCCAAGCCCGAAGGGCTTCCGAAACAATTTGCCGAAGGCAAATTATATCACATTTGCGTAGCAAATATATCACATCCGTCATTGACGGATATATCACATTTTCCACAGTAAAATATATCACTCAATAATTTATCGGCACGATAAATTATTGTTTATTAGTCTTGACAAAGATATATTGTATTGTTATAATAAATATTGTATGTAAATATTTAAAATAAATAATAATTATATAGGAGATTCCTTATGTTACAATACGAAGAACTCAGATTAAAGCTCAGAAAGACCGAAGACCCCATAAAAGAACTCGCAGAGGCTATCGGTCTTAAAGCCATGTCAAAAGAAATCGAAGAGCTTGAGCTCAAGGCTGCTCAGGAGGAATTCTGGAACGACATCGAAAACAGCCAGAAGGTGCTTCAGAGAACAGCAATGCTCAAGGGCAGAGTTGAAAAATACAACAAGCTGTGCGAAGACTATGAAGATACAATGACACTCATTGACCTTGCAGATGACGAAGGCGACGAGTCAATGATTGACGAGTGTACAGAAGCTGTTGAAAGAATCATTGCAGACCTTGATTCACAGACACTTTCTACTCTCCTTACAGGTGAATATGACAGCAAGAATGCAATTCTCACATTCCACGCAGGTTCCGGCGGAACAGAAGCTCAGGACTGGGCAATGATGCTTTTCAGAATGTACCACAGATGGGGCGAGCGTCACGGCTTCAAGACAACTACAGTTGACTATCTTGACGGTGACGAAGCAGGTATCAAATCTGCAACAATCCTTGTTGAGGGCGAAAATGCATACGGCTATCTCAAGGGCGAAATGGGTGTTCACAGACTTGTCCGTGTTTCTCCCTTTGATGCATCGGGCAGAAGACACACTTCATTCGCTTCACTTGAAGTAATGCCCGAAATCGACGACACGGTCGAAGTTGACATCAACCCTGCAGACATCAAAATGGACGTTTACCGTGCAAGCGGTGCCGGCGGGCAGAAGGTCAACAAGACATCATCTGCTGTCCGTCTTACTCATATCCCCACAGGCATCGTCGTTGCCAGTCAGGTTGAACGAAGCCAGTATCAGAACCGTGATGTGGCTATGCGTATGCTCAAATCAAAGCTTATCGAAATCAAAGAGAGAGAAAATCTCGAAAAGATTGAAGACATCAAGGGGGAGCAGAGAGAAATCACCTGGGGCAGCCAGATACGTTCATATGTCTTCATGCCCTATACCCTTGCAAAGGACACAAGAACAGGCTTTGAAAACGGCAACATCAATGCTGTTATGGACGGCGACATTGACGGCTTTATCACAGCATATCTCAAGATGCAGGCAAACGAAAAGCTTGCAAACGGTTAATCTATGAAAAAAGTAATCATATTATTTCTTTCTTTTATTCTTATTTTATCTTTTACTGCCTGCACGGATAACACCGCAGACATCGCAGAAGATGACGGAAAGCTTACGGTTGTCACAACAGTTTTTCCTGTTTATGACTGGACACGGAATGTGACAGGTGACATGTGCAATGTCATTTATCTTGACAAAAGCGGTGCTGACATGCACTCATTTGAGCCTACAGCAAGTGACATTGTTCTTCTTGCAGAGGCTGATGTATTCATCCACATCGGCGGTGTTTCGGACAAATGGGTTGACAGCGCAATCAATTCTGCGGAAAATGATTCACTCAAGGTTCTTTCTCTCATGACCGTTACGGGAGTTCTCGAGGAAGAAACTGTCGAAGGCATGCAGATTCATGACCACGGTGAAGCAGACACCGATGAATACGACGAACACATCTGGCTTTCACTGAAAAAAGCACAGACTGCAGTCAATGCAATCTGCGATACACTCTGCAAGGCAGACAGTGAAAATGCAGAAACCTATAAATCAAATGCGGCAGCTTACACAGACAAGCTCAGTGAGCTTGACGGAAAATATGCTTCACTCATGTCGGAAGCAAAAAGAAACACAATCCTTGTTGCAGACAGATTCCCTTTCAGATACCTGACTGAGGATTACGGCATTGAGTATTTTGCGGCATTCCCCGGTTGCTCGGCAGAGTCTGAAGCAAGCTTTGAAACAATGACATTCCTCATTGAAAAAACAAAAGAGCTTTCCCTGCCCTGCATCCTCGTCATTGAGAAATCAGACGGCAAGCTTGCAGACACAATAAGCCGTGAAACAGGCGTAAAAGTTCTAACTCTCGGCTCATGTCAGTCAGTCACACAGGCTGATGCAGACAAGGGACTGACATATCTTTCCGTAATGGAAAACAATCTCACAACCTTAACGGAGGCACTCGGTTAATGGCACTTATATCCTGCAGAAACGTATCACTCGCATATGAAGGCAACACAATAGTCACAGGGATTGATTTTACTGTAAATCAGGGTGACTATCTGTGCATTGTCGGCGAAAACGGTTCGGGCAAAAGCACTCTTATGAAGGCTTTGCTCGGGCTTAAAAAGGTTTCTCAGGGCGATATTACATTCGGTGACTCCCTTAAAAAGAAAAACATCGGATATCTGCCTCAGCAGACAGAAGTACAGCGTGATTTCCCTGCAAATGTGCGTGAAGTTGTGCTTTCAGGCTGTCTTTCATCAGGCAGATTCACTCCTTTCTATACAAAAGAGGACAAGCAGAAAGCCGACAAAAACATGAAGCTCCTCGGCATAAAAGACATTGAGAAGAAATGCTACAGAGAGCTTTCGGGCGGTCAGCAACAGAGAGTACTTCTCGCAAGGGCATTATGTGCCGCTGACAGACTGCTGATTCTCGATGAACCTGCAGCAGGGCTTGACCCTGTTGTGACCGAAGAGCTATATTCAATCATCAATTCACTCAACAAGGCTCACGGCATGACAATCATAATGGTTTCTCACGATATCGGACATGCCGTAAGCAATGCAACACATATACTTCACATCGGCAATACTCCCCTTTTCTGCGGAACAAAAGAAGAATACCTTTCTTCCGAAGCATTCCGCCGTATCTCGGGCAAAGGAGGGGAAGCATAAGTATGTTTGAAACACTCTCATATTATTTTCAGTTCGACTTCGTGAAATATGCCTTCATTGCAGGCATTCTCGTGTCACTGTGTGCAGCACTTTTAGGTGTAAGCCTTGTGCTGAAAAGATACTCAATGATAGGTGACGGTCTTTCACATGTGGCATTCGGAGCAATTGCAATTGCAGCAGTGCTGAAAATCGCACCGATGTATTTCACACTTCCCGTCACGATAATTGCCGCAGTAATACTCCTGAGAATGGGGCAGAACTCAAAAATCAAGGGCGATGCGGCAATTGCGATGCTCTCAGTGGGTGCACTTGCTGTGGGATATCTCCTGATGAATGTATTTTCAACAAACGCCAACATCAGCGGTGATGTCTGTACAACACTTTTCGGCTCCACATCAATTCTCACGCTCTCTGCAACGGATGTTTACACATGTATAGTCCTTGCAGCTGTAGTAATAACAGCATACATCCTTTTCTACAACCGTATTTTTGCCGTTACATTTGATGAAAGCTTTGCATCGGCAACGGGCACAAAATCCTCAGTTTACAATCTGTCACTTGCGATTCTGACAGCAGTTGTAATAGTTATTGCAATGAACCTTGTGGGTGCACTTCTTATTTCTGCTCTCATCATTTTCCCTGCACTCTCG
Organism: Clostridia bacterium; assembly: GCA_017473925.1. Classification (GTDB taxonomy): domain Bacteria; phylum Bacillota; class Clostridia; order Oscillospirales; family Acutalibacteraceae; genus UBA1081. The sequence continues at coordinate 5,949 of JAFUIY010000039.1, forward strand.
GCAATGCGTGTTTTCAGAAGCTTCAGAAGTGTGACAATCTGCGCTTCGGTTATTTCCGTGGGATGTTCACTTGCAGGCATTCTTGTTTCTGTCCTTGCTGACACTCCTGTGGGTGCAACAATCGTTGCGGCAGACATAATCATTTTCATAATTTTTGCAATAGCCGGAAAATTAAGAAAAGCATAATTCAGCTCTTTAAGGGGATAATCAATACAGATAATTCCCTTCAAGGAGAACTGAACATGAACAAAGATAAAAACAATCCGCCTTACGGCTTTACATTTCCGTCACCCTTTTCAGCAGAAGACAATCAGTCAGGTGACAGCGACAACACCCCCGAAAAGCAGGATTCCTCCTGCGACGGCAGTGTTACAATAAACAAAAACGGACATTTCATTCATTGTCTTACAATTATCGGTCAGGTCGAGGGACATTACCTGCTCCCATCGGGCACAAAAGCTACTAAATATGAGCATGTGATTCCTCAGCTTGTTGCAATTGAAGAGAGCAACGATGTTGACGGACTTATCGTAATTCTCAACACAGTCGGCGGTGACATTGAAGCAGGTCTTGCCCTGGCAGAGCTCATCGCAGGCATGAATAAGCCCGTTGTTTCCCTCGTGCTCGGCGGCGGTCATTCAATAGGTGTCCCCCTTGCAGTATCGGCAGACAAGTCATTTATTGTACCCTCTGCAACAATGACGGTGCATCCCGTCAGAATGAACGGCCTCGTGCTCGGTGTTCCGCAGACTCTCAACTATTTCCGGAACATGCAGGAGAGAATTGTCCGTTTTGTATGCGACAATTCAGGAATTTCTCCCGAAAGATTCAGAGAGCTCATGCATGCAACGGGTGGAGAGCTTGTCACAGATGTGGGAACTGTACTCGGTGGCGAAACAGCGGTAAAGGAAGGTCTTATTGACAGAGTAGGCACACTCAGTGATGCAACTCAATGCCTTTACGAGCTGATAAAAGAACAGAAAGACAACCATTAATTTATCGCTGAGCGATAAATTAATGCAGTGATATATTTTCCTGCGGAAAATGTGATATATCCGTCTTCGACGGATGTGATATATTTGCTACGCAAATGTGATATAATTTGCCTTCGGCAAATTGTTTCGGAAGCCCTTCGGGCTTGGATTTTATAATTGTGCATTATGCATTTTGCATTGTGCATTATCCCGATAAATTCTGATTTAATTCTCAAGGAGTAACTCATGGCTGAACAGAAGAAAAAAACAGAAAAGAAACAACAAAATACAGCTAAAAAGTCTTCTTCAGATATCATTCCGAAGAAGAAAAAGCCAACAAAGGCAGAACTCGAACAGCTTCGCATGGAGGAAGAAATCCGCAAAGCTGAGTACATAAAAAAGAGAAACCAGACAGCAGCACTTATTATTTTTGCCGTTTCCCTTGTTTTATTCAGCATTGTACTCATTCCTGCAGACAGCGGCACAATGTGGTACGGCATCCGTGGCTTTGTTTTCGGTCTTCTCGGCTATTCGGGCTTTATGCTCCCCTGCGTACTGATTTACACGGCAATAATGATGTCCATGGAAAAAATGAAGCAGTCAATCGGCATCAAAATTGCACAGGGTGTTGCGCTGACACTTTTTATAAGCGCTCTTATGTATGTCATCACCCACAACGGCAATCTCTCATTCGGCGAAGACATAAAGAATGAATTTCTCCTCTATTTCGACCGGAGAAAGGTCGGCTGGGGTATTTTCAGTGCAATAATCGGTGAAGCGCTCATGTTTATCGGCTCTTCAAAGGCTCCCGCTGTTGCAATTCTTATAATTCTCATTTTCCTTGCATTCATGTTCCTGACAGGCTTCACACTCATAAAGCTTATAAAAGGAATTGAAAAGCCTGCAAAAAAGGCTGCAGATAAAATCAGTGAAGCAAAGCAGAATCTTCTTTTTGATTTCGATAATGTTGATGAAGAAACAGGCGAAGTGCCGAAGAAAACAAAAAGAAGCCACCTGTTCGTATACCGTGAGGATGACCTTGATTCAGAAGCCGTAAAGGAGGAAGCACCTGCTGAAGCTCCCGTCACAGAAGCACCTGCAGAAGAGTTCATTCCCTTTGATGAGCCTGCAGAAGAAGCTCCCGCAGAGGTAATCATTCCCGAAGCAGAAGCCGAAGCACCCGAAATCAAGGATATCTTTGCCCTTGCCGCAGAAAAGCAGGCAGCAGAGGAGGAAAAGAAGCTCTCAAAGGCTGAAATCGACTCAGCAGAAGCAAAGGTTGCATCCGAAATCGAAAATACAGTGCAGGAAGAAGAGGAAGAGGAAAACTACATACTTCCTCCCCTTGACTGTCTCCGTATGCCCGTAAAGAGCACAAGAACAGCATCTCAGGCAGACCTCAAGGCGACAGCAGACAAGCTTATCGAGGCTCTTAACAGCTTCAATGTTTCCGCAACAGTTGTGGATGTCGTTCCCGGCCCCTCTGTCACAAGATATGAATTGGCTCCTGCACCGGGTGTCAAAATCAGCAAATTCACAGGTCTTGCAGATGACCTTGCTCTTCACCTTGCAGCTCCTGCAGGCGTCAGAATTGAAGCTCCTATTCCGAACAAATCTGCTATAGGTATCGAAGTGCCCAACAGAGGCAGAACAACAGTCACAATGCGTGAAATCGTAGACAGCGATATTTACAGAAGCTCAAAGAGTAAGCTCAATGTTGCCCTCGGCAAAGACATCGCAGGCAATGTTGTCTGTGCAGACCTTGCAAAGATGCCTCATCTTCTTGTCGCAGGTACTACAGGCTCAGGTAAATCTGTCTGTCTTAACTCAATGATTGTAAGTATTCTCTACAACGCTAAGCCAAGCGAAGTAAAGATTCTTCTCATAGACCCCAAATCAGTTGAATTTGCAGTTTACAACGGCATTCCCCATCTGCTTGTTCCCGTAGTTTCCGACCCGAGAAAGGCAGCAGGTGCATTGGGCTGGGCTGTTACTGAAATGGTCAACAGATATAACACATTCACAACAACAGGTGTAAGAGATATCGGCACATACAATAAGCTCTGTGATCAGGACCCCACACTTAAAAAGATGCCTCAGATTGTTATTGTTATCGACGAGCTTTCTGACCTTATGTCGGTAGCCCCCTCAGAGGTTGAAGGCTCCATAACAAGACTTGCTCAGATGGCACGTGCTGCAGGTATGCATCTTGTTGTTGCAACTCAGAGACCATCAGTTGACGTTATCACAGGTCTTATCAAGGCAAATATTCCCTCAAGAATCGCACTTTCCGTTTCTTCACAGGTTGACTCAAGAACAATCCTTGACGCTTCGGGTGCTGAAAAACTCTTAGGTCTCGGCGATATGCTCTTCAATCCCATAGGCAAATCAAAGCCTCAGCGTGTTCAGGGCTGTTACCTTTCAGACGAAGAAATTGAAAAGGTTGTTGAGTTTGTAAAAACTCAGGAAGCAACATCTTACAGCGACGATATTCAGCAGGAAATCGACAAGCAGGCTCTTGCAGCTGCTCCCAAGAAGGGCAACAAAGAAGAGGGCGGCGGTCAGGTTTCCGATGCAGATAACGAAATTATTCTTAAAGCGGCAGAGCTTGTCATTGACAACCCCGACAAGGCTTCAATCTCATCACTTCAGAGACATCTCAGCCTCGGCTTCGCAAAAGCAGGCAGAATCATGGATGCACTCGAAGACAGAGGTGTTGTAGGTCCCCATGCGGGAAGTAAGCCCCGAAAGGTACTCCTTACAAAGGCTCAGTGGTACGAAATGAACGCCATGGCATCAAGCTCCCCTGCCGATATTGACGGAGCAACAGACGATGAATGACTTTTTACCTGTAAATCGTGAGGATATGAAAAAGCGTGGCTGGGAACAGCCCGATTTCGTGTATGTCAGCGGTGATGCCTATGTGGATCACCCCAGCTTCGGTGCATCCATAATCACCCGTGTCCTCGAAAATGCAGGTTATAAAATCGCTTTTCTCTCACAGCCCGACTGGAGAAGTGACAGGGATTTCACCCGTTTCGGCAGACCGAAATACGGCTTCTTCGTTTCATCGGGCAACATAGATTCAATGGTTGCACATTATACAGTTGCAAAAAGACAAAGGTCTTCAGATGCATACACTCCCGGCGGAATCATGGGCAAACGACCCGACAGAGCCGTGGATGTATACTGTAAAAAAATCAGAAGCATTTACGGAGATATTCCCGTAATCATAGGCGGTCTTGAAGCATCCTTACGAAGATTCGCACACTATGACTACTGGGATGATGCAATCCGTCCCTCAATCCTGATTTCATCAGATGCAGACCTTCTCATTTTCGGCATGGGTGAAAAACAGGTTGTTGAGATTGCAGACAGACTCCGTGACGGCTTTGATGTCAAAGATATAAGAGATATAAAGGGAACCTGCTACAAATGCGATGTCCGTGAAACACCATACACAGGCACGGAATGTCCCTCATTTGAGAATGTCTGTCAGAGCAAAAAGGAATACGCAGTTTCATGCCGTATCCAGCAGGATGAACAGGACTTTTTCAGAGGCAGAGTAATAAAACAGAAGCACGGCAAGGTGATGCTCGTGCAGAATGAACCCATGATGCCTCTTACAACGGAAGAGCTCGACAAGGTTTACGAGCTCCCCTATATGCGAAAATGGCATCCGTCATATGACAGGCTCGGCGGTGTGCCGGGGCTTGAAGAAGTCGAATTTTCAATTACTCATGTCAGAGGCTGTTTCGGTGCGTGTAATTTCTGCTCACTTGCATTCCATCAGGGCAGATACATAACTTCAAGAAGTAAAGAATCAATTATAAAAGAAGCAAAACTGCTTACAACACTTGACGGTTTCAAAGGATATATTCACGATATAGGCGGTCCTTCCGCAAACTTCCGGCATCCCTCATGCAAAGGTCAGGAAGAAAGAGGACTGTGCAAGGGTAAAAAGTGTCTTGCCCCCACTCCCTGTAAGAATCTTGTTGCAGACCAGGGTGAATATCTCGATATTCTCAGAGCAGTAAGAGAATTGCCGAAGGTCAGAAAGGTTTTTGTACGTTCAGGCATAAGATTTGATTATATGCTTGAAGACAGAAATGAAGATTTTTTCAAAGAGCTTGTAAAATATCATGTCAGCGGTCAGCTCAAGGTTGCACCCGAGCATTGCTCGGCACAGGTTCTTGACAAAATGGGTAAGCCCCATATTGAAACATATATAAAATTTGTAAAGAGATATTTTGAACTGAGCAAATCGGCAGGCAAGGAACAATACATCGTCCCCTACCTCATGTCTTCCCATCCGGGAAGCACTCTCAATGATGCCATTGAACTCGCTCTTTTTATAAAACAGCAGAAGCTCCACCCCGAGCAGGTGCAGGACTTCTACCCGACTCCCGGAACGATTTCCACTGCAATGTTCTATACAGAACTCGACCCGTACACACTCGAAAAGGTGTTTGTTGCAAAGAATTCCCACGACAAAGCAATGCAGAGAGCATTGATAAGATACTTTGACCCGAAGAATCAGGCAATGGTCGAGGAAGCACTCATAAAGGCAAGACGAACAGACCTTATCGGCAACGGTCCCGATTGTCTTATAAAAGGCTCACAGAAATTCACTCAGTCAAAAAGACAGCAGAATACCCAAAGCCGTCCTTATAAAGGAAAAGCTTTAAGAGGCGGCAAAGAAAAGAGGTATCAGAGCAATGGCAAAAAGAAAAAGTAAAAAGCAGCTGCCTTTACCTGTAATTATCATTCTGCTTGTTGCCCTTGTGATTTCAGGAATAATGGAAGTCACAGGTGTATGGGATAAGCTTAACTCATCAGTTACAGGTACGCCTTACATAAACACACATAATGTTGACGACTCCGATGTTATGGCAACGGCAACATTTATTGATGTCGGACAAGGCGACTGCACATTGTTTGTCTCAGACAACACATCAATGCTCATAGACAGCGGTGAAGCTGAAAATGCTCCTGCAATTATTGAGACATTGACCGAATCGGGCATAACAGAGCTTGATTATCTTGTCGCAACACATGCCCACTCGGACCATATCGGTTCAATGGCAGAAATACTCAGCGAAATCCCCGCAAAGAAGGTTATCATTTCAAAGCCCTCTGAGGACAGTCAGTCAACACGGACCTTCACTGATTTCATTGATGCCGCAACTGCCTGTGAAGCTGAGCTGATTATAGCTCAAGCCGGCTATGAATTTTCCATGGGATATGCATTATGCAGGATTCTTTCACCAATCAATTTCTATTCAAGCATGGAAAACAATAATTCAATAGTAATGCATATAACGGTCGGTTCAACATCTTTCATGATGACAGGTGATGCTGAAGCAGGCGCCGAAAAAGCAATTCTTGATAAATATGACAGCATAAAATCAACAATACTCAAAGCAGGCCATCACGGAAGCGACACATCATCCACAGAGGAATTCATTGATACTGTCAGCCCGGAGACTGTAATAATCCATGTGGGAAAGGACAACAAATACGGTCATCCCATGGATGTTATCATGGACAGGCTTTCAGAATACACTGACGACATCTACACCACTGCACAAAACGGCACTGTCACCGTAAAATGTTACAAGGACAGCTATGAAATAAGCACACGGAGGTAACAGCATGTTCTATACACTTGACAGAACTGAAGGAGATTTTGCCGTACTCATTGATGAAAACGGCTTAAAAACAGACATTCATATTTCATCTCTTCCCGTGCTCAGATCAGGAAGCGTATACGAAAAGGAAAATGATGTCTATATATATAATGAAAAGGAAACTGAAAAAAGAAGAACTGCCGCTGCAGAAAGAATGAAAAAGCTTTTCTCAGGGCTTTAAACGGAGGTATAATATTATGAAATGTCACATCTGCGGAAACGAAATTCCCGAAGGAAAAAAATATTGTCCCGGTTGCGGAAGGGTTGTCCGTCTGAACACACAGCAGTCACCTGCCGTATCCTCAGACACAATGAAATTTGACAAGTCTGTAACCGAAAAGCTCAGAACCGAGCTCCCCCCCTCACAAGACAAAAAAACTACTACAGACAAAACCATAAACATTCCCGATATTTTCAGCACTGACCCCAATGCACCGGAATACACGGATCCTCATGCATATGATACGGCAACAGCACATGTGCTTGAATATGACAGAATGTTTGTCAGCAGAAATGAAGAAAAGGACAACGGCAAACAGCCTGCAAAGGCTTATACCGATGATAGAACAAAGCAGTTCACGCCTGTTTCTGCACCTGTAAACAAACGAATTGTTATTGAACAGGAGCCGTCAGATGACTACTATGATGATAATGAAGTCTATCAGGAGCAGGAAGCATCTGAAGCTGACAAAAAAGCAGGTCCTCACATCAATGTCAAGGCAATCATAATTATTGTTGCAGTCATCCTCGGTATCGTGCTTTCCGTAAAGGGTGTTTACGAAATCGGCATGTCCTTCGGCTTCTGGGGTACGGAAAACACATCATCAAACGTGAGTGAAGACGATACCGACAAGGACAAGCTCCCTGCAAACAAGGAACAGGATTCAGACAAGGATGATAAAAACAATGACAAGGACGAAGATGAAATTGACTACAAGACTGGCATCTACACTGTAAAGTCAGAGTACAAGAACATCTTCGTATACAAATCTGCAACTGACAGAAGAATCACTGCAACAATCCCCCGTGGTGCAATCCTTGAAATCACTGAGATTCAGGACGGTCTCGGCAAGACAACATACAACGCTTTCACAGGCTGGGTTGAAATGACAGACCTCAACTACACTCCCGACTCTGTGCCTGACAACAAAGACCCCGAAACAACCACCAAGGCAGAAGAGACTTCTGTTAAAAAAGACGATGAGGACGAGGCAGAAGAAACTCCTGACGCTCCCACAACTCCGGGCACATATACTGTCACGCTTACAGGCAGCTCACCTCTTAATGTCCGTGACAACCACTCCCCTGACGGTGAAATCATCAGCACACTCAAAAACGGCACAACCGTTGAAGTTATCGAAGTCAAGAGCGGCTGGGGCAAAATCACCCTCGACGGCCAAGAGGGCTGGGTATATATGCAATATCTCAAGTAAACAGTAATTTATCGCTGAGCGATAAATTACTGAGTGATATATTTTCCTGCGTAAAATGTGATATATCCGTCTGTGACGGATGTGATATATTTGCTTCGCAAATGTGATATAATTTGCCTTCGGCAAATTGTTTCGGAAGCCCTACGGGCTTGGATTATATAATTGTGCATTATGCATTTTGCATTGTGCATTATCCCGACAAATTCTGATTTTTCCACTTGACATTTTATTTCAATTGTTTATAATTAAATGTAATAGTGATAAAACTATGACGGAGAAGGCATTGCACCGTCACTTTTTCAGAGAGTTCTGCAGAAGCTGTGAGCAGAATAAAGTGTAAGCAATCGTTACCGCTCCCGAGTGCCGCCGGAAAGCATTTTTCAGAAAAGTGCGTTAAGGTGTGCCGTATGACTGCGTTAAAGTCCCTTGAGTGACGGATATGTTATGTCCGTAATTTGGGTGGAACCGTGGAGTTTATGCTTCATCCCTGTTTTTTGGGATGAAGTTTTTTTATTTTTTATGGTGACGAAAATGGTAAACGATAACTTTAATTTCCTTATATATAATTCTGCAGACGAGAATATATCAGTTAATGCAGTAATAAAAGATGAAACCATATGGCTCAGTCAGAAATCAATGGCTGAACTGTTTGACTGTTCATCTGATAACATTTCTTTGCATATCAGGAATATATATACTGACAGAGAATTGATTCCTGAGGCAACTACCGAGAAAATCTCGGTAGTTCGTCGTGAAGGCAACAGAGATGTAAAAAGAGACATAGAATTCTATAATCTCGATGTTATCATTTCCGTCGGTTACCGTGTGAATTCAAAACGGGCAACTCATTCAGAATATACAGAATTTAATAAAACACAAAATATCGAATCTGATTTCGATAAAATAATAAAAAAAATTAAACCGGTAAATTTCAACGGAGGTAATATATATGATTAAAATTTCTCTTAAAGACGGTGTTATCAAAGAATTTGACGCCGGTGTAACTGCCGCTGACGTGGCGAAAAATCTCGGCATGGGTCTTTACAAGGCAGCTTGTGTATGCAGAATCGACGGTGAAGTGGCTGACCTTCGTACAGTTCTTGACAAGGATTGTGCTCTCGAAATTCTCACATTCGATGACGAAGAAGGCAAAAAGGCATTCCGTCACACAGCATCTCACATTCTTGCTCAGGCAGTCAAAAGACTGTTCCCTGCTGCAAAACTTGCTATAGGTCCTGCAATCGACAACGGTTTCTATTATGATTTTGATGTTGATGTTCCTTTCACCCCCGAAGTGCTTGAAAAAATCGAGGGTGAAATGAAAAAGATAGTCAAAGAGGGCTTACAGCTTGAAAAATTTGAGATGACTCCCGACGAAGCTCTCGCAATGATGAAAGAAAAAGACGAACCCTACAAGGTTGAGCTTATCGAAGAACACGCAGGAAAAGGCGAAAACATTTCATTCTTCAAGCAGGGCGATTTTGTTGAGCTCTGTGCAGGTCCTCACATTCCCGACACTTCAAGAGTAAAGGCATTCAAGCTCACAAGTGCAACAGGTGCTTACTGGAGAGGCGACTCAACAAAGAAGATGCTTCAGCGTGTATACGGTACAGCTTACACAAAGGCAGCTGACCTTGAAGAACATCTTCTCAGAATGGAAGAAGCAAAGAAGCGTGACCACAACAAGCTCGGCAGAGAACTTGAACTCTTCACAACTGTTGATTGCATCGGTCAGGGACTTCCCGTTCTTCTTCCCAAGGGTACATTCATCGTTCAGACACTCCAGAGATTCGTTGAAGACGAAGAAACAAAGCGTGGCTGGGTACGTACAAAGACACCCCTTATGGCAAAGAGCGACCTTTACAAGATTTCAGGCCATTGGGATCACTATAAAGACGGCATGTTCGTTATGGGTGACGAAGAAAAGGACGATGAAGTTTTTGCACTTCGTCCCATGACATGTCCTTTCCAGTATCAGGCATATCTCAACAGAGCACGTTCATACCGTGACCTTCCCATGAGACTTGCTGAAACATCAACTCTTTTCAGAAACGAATCATCAGGCGAAATGCACGGTCTTATCCGTGTACGTCAGTTCACAATTTCAGAGGGTCATCTTATGTGTCTCCCCGAACAGCTTGCTGACGAATTCAAGCGTTGTCTTGACCTTTGCATCTTTATGCTTAAAACTCTCGGTCTTTACGAAGATGTTTCTTACCGTTTCTCACAGTGGGATCCCGCAGACACAGCAAAATACATCGGCACACAGGAGCAGTGGGACGAAGCTCAGGGCATCATGAAAGAAATCCTTGACGATATCGGCATTGACTATAAAATCGGTATCGGTGAAGCTGCTTTCTACGGTCCCAAGCTCGACATTCAGATCAAGAACGTTTACGGCAAGGAAGATACTCTTATCACAATCCAGATTGACCAGATGCTTGCTGAAAAGTTCGGTATGGAATACGTTGACCGTGACGGCACAAAGAAGAATCCCTATATCATTCACAGAACATCAATCGGCTGTTACGAAAGAACACTCGCACTCCTTATTGAAAAGTACGCAGGTGCATTCCCCATGTGGCTTGCTCCCGAACAGATCCGTTTCCTTCCCATTGCAGACAGACATCTTGACTACTGTTACGAAGTCAAGGCTAAGCTTGAAGCACTCGGCATGAGAGTAACTGTTGACGACAGAAGTGAAAAGACAGGCTACAAAATCCGTTCAGCACAGATGGAAAAGATTCCCTATATGCTCGTTGTCGGTGACAAGGAAGCAGAAGAAGGCACTCTTTCAGTAAGAAAGAGAGGCTTCGGTGACCAAGGCGCTATGACAGTTGAAGACTTTATGGCAATGGCACAGAAAGATGTAGACGATAAGGTTATCTGGTAAACAGTAATTTGTCGAGGTACCCTCGACAAATTACAAAGTGAGGAGTTAGGAATGATGAGTGAGGAGCGAAGGAAGGGGCAAGCCCCTTAACCCCCTCGTCGAAGTAAACTACGTATCAATCGTTTCCGTGTAAACACGAAAACTCAATCACTTCGTTACTTCTCCTCTCCCCAAAAATCTAACGATTTTCGGGGGCCCCACTATATAAATCCAAGTCCGCAGGACTTCCGAAACTCCTAACTCCTAACTCCTAACTCCACACTCCTAACTATCCCGACAAAGTCTGATTTGTAACTTAATTAAAAAAGGAGAAAGATTTTATGTCAGCAAAACTAAAATACGCAATTATCGGTATCGGTAATATGGGTTCATCCCACATAAATATGTATAAAGAAGGCAAGATCAAGGAAATGGAACTTGTTGCTGTCTGCGATATCAAGCAGGACAGACTTGACTTTGCACTCACACAGGTTCCCGAGGTTAAGACATTCACAAGCACAGATGAACTTCTTGACAGCGGTATTGTTGATGCAATTATCATTGCAACTCCCCATTATCTTCACCCCGTTCTTTCCAAGCAGGCTCTTGAAAAGGGCATTCACGTTCTCTGCGAAAAGCCCGCAGGCGTTTTTACAAAGGATGTACGTGAACTCAATGAATATGTAAAAACTCAGGATAAGACATTTGCTCTTATGTACAACCAGAGAACAAACCACATTTTCCGCAAGGTAAAAGAACTTGTTGAAAGCGGTGTTTACGGTGAAATCAGAAGAACAAACTGGATTATCACTGACTGGTACAGAACTCAGGGTTACTACAATTCAGGCGGATGGAGAGCAACATGGGACGGTGAAGGCGGCGGTGTTCTTATGAATCAGGCACCTCATAATCTTGACCTCTGGCAGTGGATATGCGGTATGCCTTCAAAGATTACTGCATTCTGCCACAACGGCAAATGGCACGATATCGAAGTTGAAGATGATGTAACAATCTATGCTGAATATCCCAACGGTGCAACAGGCGTGTTCATCACAACAACAGGCGACTGCCCCGGTGACAACAGACTTGAAATCACTCTTGATAAGGCAAGAATCATCTGCTCAGCAAGTGAACTTGAAGTTGTTGAACTTACAGAAAAGCTTTCAGATTATACATACGCAGCGGAAGACGGCTTCAGCAAGCTTGAAAGCAAGAAGATTGAAGTTGAAACAGACGGTATGAATGAGCAGCATGTGGGCGTTACAAACGCTTTTGCCGCTCACATTCTCCGTGGCGAGCCCCTTGTTGCCGAAGGTATTGAAGGAATCAACGGTCTTACAATCTGTAATGCGGCTTACCTTTCATCATGGCTCGGAAATGTCCCCGTAACACTTCCTCTTGATGAAGACCTCTACCTCTCAGAGCTCAACAAGAGAAGAGCAACTTCAAAGGCTAAAAAGGATGTCAAGGAAACCGTTCAGGCAGATATGTCATCAACATTCTGATTAATACAAAATTATAGCAGTCACTCCGGTGGCTGCTTTTTTATGCAAAAAATTACAAAAATCGTGTTGATTATTACATTTTTCTCCTTTTTTATATTTTTCTGCTAATATTATAATTGTAAAATACATGTGATCACAAAAATATATACAAGAAAATGGAGCTGATAATACAAGATATTTATCATTCACAGCAAACACTATTTCATTACCTTAAACACTATATTGCAAACAAAATAATGCAAAGGAGAATTTTACAACATGAAAAAAATCATTTCTATAGTAATGATTATCATTACATTATTATCAATCGGAACAATTTCAACATCTGCTGCATCCCCTGCCACATGGAAAATGAATAATGTATCAGATGTTTCATCAAATGATGCAAAAATAAGCAGTAAAATATCATTTTCAAAAAAAGTGACTTTTACAGAAGGTGGCTTTTACATCGGAACATCCAATAATAATTTAAAAAAGAATCCATCTCCCGATAAAATTAACATTAAATCATCTTACCTTAACTCAAGCTTTTTAATGAGCAAATACAACGAAAAACTCAAACCTAACACAACATATTATTATAAAATATACGTTATCGCAAACAAAAAAACATATACAAGCCCCGTAAAGAGCTTTAAAACATCATCTACATCCGCAAATTCAACAAATCAATCAACAACTTTCACTGATACACCGACAAAAATATGTTTCCCTCTGTCAACCAAACAGATATGGTATGCAAGCACATATGAAGGTCACGGTGGAAAAAATAAATCCGCATACAGTTCTGTAGATATAACACTGAAAAACAAAAAAAACTGTAAAGGCTATGCTGTATATGCTGTTGAAGACGGTGTTGTACACGTAGATGATTACAAAAAATCGAATGGACAGATAACAATAAAACATACAAAAAAACTTGTTACAACCAATGGTGCCGTATATACAACCTGGTATTCTACTTATGCACATATGACAAACATCAGTGTAAAAGAAGGTGATGTTATAAAAAAAGGTCAGCAGATAGGAAAAGTCGGAAATGTAGGAAATTCCAAAGGTGCACATCTCCATTTTTCAATATCAAGTGGCAATAACAATACAAAATGGTATCAGGAGACAAACATAAACAAGGCTATTTCCCCTTATTATGTATACGGTTTTGTTACACAAAACAACAATAACACATCATATCTGATAAGAGATATGAAAGGCCCCGGAGTAACAAAGCAATTGATAAACCACAAACCATCAGGCAAATAATAACATGCAATTTTAATTTAGGAATAAGACAGTTTTGATACATTAAAACTATTTTCAATTTCAAATTCATGCTCCCAGCAAAAAGCAGTCACTCACGGTGGCTGCTTTTTTCTTTAAAATCGCACAAATTACAAATTAATTGAATTATTATACATATAATTAGGATAGAATGCATAAACTTTATTTTTTTGTATTTTTGTTAGTGTTTTTTTCAGTTTTATGTGCTATAATTACGCTGATATTATACGGTCAACCCGTTTATGGAGGTAAAAAATGGAAGTACTCTTACAAACCGTAATGGGAATTGAGATTGGCCATGTTATCATGTGGGCAATCGGCGGTCTCCTTATTTATCTTGCGATAAAGAAAGAAATGGAGCCCTCACTTCTTCTTCCCATGGGATTCGGCGCAATTCTTGTCAATCTGCCCTTCTCAGGTGCACAGGCTGTTATCGACCACATCTTTGAAATCGGTATCAACAGTCATGAGCTTATGCCTCTTGTTCTGTTCATCGGTATCGGTGCAATGATTGACTTCGAGCCTCTGCTCTCTAACCCGAAGCTTATGCTGTTCGGCGCAGCTGCACAGTTCGGCATTTTCTTCACAATGTTCCTTGCAACACTTTTCGGTTTCGATGTTCACGACGCAGCTTCAGTTGCTATTATCGGTGCTGCTGACGGTCCTACATCAATCTTCGTTGCACAGACACTCAACTCAACTTACACAGCGGCTATCATGGTTGCGGCATATTCATATATGGCGCTCGTACCCATTGTTCAGCCTCCTATCATCAAGCTCTGCACAACAAAGAAAGAGCGTCTTATCAGAATGAAAAACACAAAGAAAAAGGTTTCAAAGACAACAAGAATCCTTTTCCCCATCTTTGTTACAATCATTGTAGGTCTTGTTGCTCCTGACGCAGTTGCTCTCATCGGTTTCCTTATGTTCGGTAACCTTATCAGAGAATGCGGTGTTCTCAATTCACTTTCACAGACAGCACAGAATGTTCTTGCAAACCTTATCACAATCTTCCTCGGCATCACAATTGCTTCAAGAATGACTGCTGCTGAATTCCTTCGTGTTGAAACAATCATCATTATGCTTCTCGGTCTTGTTGCATTCGTTTTCGATACATTCGGCGGTGTTATGCTTGCAAAGCTTATGAACCTCTTCCTCAAGGAAGGCAACAAAATAAATCCCATGATCGGTGCTGCAGGTATCTCTGCATTCCCCATGGCATCACGTGTTGTCAACAAAATGGGTCTTGAAGAAGATAAGACAAACTTCCTGCTTATGCAGGCTGTCGGTGTCAACGTTTCAGGTCAGGTTGCATCAGTTATCGCAGGCGGTCTTATTCTCGCATTTGTAAAGTAAGGAGGGTTTCACAATGGAATTTGAATCAATGGCAAATGTACTTGAAGAAGTTTCAGGTGAAGCTGTCTCTGAAGCTGTATCCGAAGCTGTCAGCGAGGTTGTTGCTGAATCATCAGGCTTCTTCGGCACATTCTTCACAGATTTTGCAAATGACTTCGTTGCATTCTTCAGTAATCTCGGCGAAATCGACACAGAAGCTGTCATAGAAGTCCTCAAAATCATGGGACTCGGCATGGTAGGTATCTTCGGTGTCACAGGCATCATTATTCTTATGGTTTCACTTCTCAACAACATCACATCAAGAGAAAAGAAACAGAAAGAAGATAAATAAAAATCAAGGGCCGTCAGACAGACGGTCCTTTTTACAAATTAGTATTTATGTATAATTTTTATTTTTTTCATTTAATGTTTTTTTTGTGAGTTTTATATTGCAATTTCAAATACTCTGTAATATAATTTTTATATCTTTTTCAGAAGGTGATTTTTATGATTAAAGTTGCAATTGCAGGCTACGGCAACCTCGGAAAAGGCGTTGAATGTGCCGTATCAAAATGCAGTGATATGGAGCTTGTTGCTCTTTTTACAAGAAGAAATCCTGATGACGTAAAGCCCGTATCGGGTGTACCCGTCTATTCAATGGAAAAAGCGGCTGAAATGAAGAATGACATTGACGTTATGATTCTCTGCGGAGGCTCTGCAAAGGATCTGCCTGAGCAGACACCTGCAATGGCAAAGTATTTCAATGTTGTTGATTCATTCGATACACATGCAAAAATTCCCGAGCATTTTGCAAATGTTGATGCAGTATGTAAGGAAAACGGAACAGTCGGCATTATTTCAATCGGCTGGGATCCCGGTCTTTTCTCGCTCAACCGTATGCTCGGTCAGGCAATCCTCCCCGACGGAAACGACTACACATTCTGGGGCAAGGGTGTCAGCCAGGGTCATTCCGATGCAATCAGAAGAATTGCAGGCGTAAAGGATGCAAGGCAGTACACAATCCCCGTTGAAGAAGCACTTGCAAGCGTCAGAAACGGTGAAAATCCCGAGCTTACAACCAGACAGAAGCACACAAGAGAATGCTTTGTTGTTGCAGAAGAGGGCGCAGACCTTAAGGCAATCGAAGAACAGATTGTAACAATGCCCAACTACTTTGCAGATTACGACACAACCGTTCACTTTATAAGCGAAGAAGAGCTCAGCCGTGACCACAAAGGTATTCCCCACGGAGGTATGGTTTTCAGAACAGGCTCAACAGGCTTTGACAATGCAAACAAGCATGTCATCGAATACAAGCTCACACTTGACTCAAACCCCGAGTTCACTTCAAGCGTGCTCGTTGCATATGCAAGAGCTGCTTACAGACTCGCCAAGGAGGGTGCATCAGGCTGTAAGTCAATTCTTGATGTTGCCCCTGCATATATTCATCCTGCATCTGCAGATGAGCTGAGAAAATCATTATTATAAAAGGAAGATTGTCATGAATTGCAAAAAATGCGGAGCATTAATGAAACCGGATACATTTTTCTGCGCCAACTGCGGTGCTCAGAATTATCCCATGAGTGAAGAAGCAACAGCACTTTTCAATGATAATCAGCAGACAGTCATTAACTCTTACACTGAGCCTCAGACTGTTCTTACGAATCCCGGTCAGTGGAATTCGTCTCAGCCGCAGCAACAGCCTCCTCAGAAAAAAGTAAATACAGGGCTGATTGTTGCAGTCATTGTCATGGCAGTCATCATAATTGCGGGAATTGCTGCAATTATCGGTTATTCAGTGGGACACAAGGATGACACGGCTGACACAAAGCAGCCTGAAACAACAACTGAAAGCGACACTCAGAGTGTTGAAGTCATTGTTCAGCAGGAAACTACCACAGATACAACAACTGCAGCCCCCACAACTGAAGCTGTCCGCACAACAGCACCCGTTACAAATCAGCAGGCTGTTCCCACTTTTACATATAATGACAACAACAGCCAGTCATCACAGTTCCTTTTCGACAGTGCAAATCAGTACATCACAAGAAGCTACCTTTCAACATGTACCCGTGATGAAATAACTATAATCCTCAATGAAATGTACGCCCGCCACGGCTATATTTTCAAGGATGCAGAGCTGAGAGCATACTTTAATTCTCAGAGCTGGTATACAGGTTACATAACTTCAATGGAAGAAGCCGCTTCATATTTCAACAGCGTTGAATCGGCAAATCTCAACACTATCTATGAATATATGAAGGATATGGGCTGGAGACAGTAAAATAAAAAGAGAAATCTGAAAACGCCGACACCACATAAGGAAGTATTTGTTTCTCGATAAAAATTCCCTGTATTATTGCCAAAAGCCTCGCAAGGCGTCAGCCTTGCTGCGTTTTGTGGCTTCAATACAAGAAATTTTACTATCTTACGAAACTGCGAAGCACTTAAAAATGAAAATTTTGAGTACAAGAAAAGGCAAAACCGTCCGATAATGCTGACGCA
>JAFUIY010000040.1 GCA_017473925.1 Clostridia bacterium
AACAAGATAAAATAACGCTTAAAAACAAAAAAAATTCTCCCCTTAAAGGGGAGGAAATTCTTAATAACAAAGCTCGGGCATTTCGGCATCGACAGTTGAATATTCACCTGCAAGGCTTGTATCCGTGCTGTCTTTAACCGCTGTAAGAGTGATGCCTGTATCGGTAACCTCAATTGTGTATTTCGTTTCATGTGTGCCGTCGGGATTTCTTCTTACCCAGCTGTAAACACCGTCATTTTTCGCAATTTCACTGTCGCAGAAAACAATTCCCGTCAGTCTGCCGCCCTCTGAAACTGCAATTTTACCGTCTATAATGTAGATATATGTTTCATCAAGTGTGTAGCATCCGTTGAGATTCTTTACCTCTGCAAGCAATCTGTCATAAGCTTCCTTTGCAGGAGTGTACAGATCACTTGGTTTGTTATAAAGAATGTCAAGAGGATAGCCTATACAGCCGTTTTCTTCGTACTCATTCATAGCAAGTGAATAGAAATACATACTGTTGAGATCAAGTTCGTCTGCGTCTGCAGCACCGTTCTGATAACAATCAAGAGCTGCCTGATAATCACCTGAATCAACTGCCTCTGACATTGATTCAAAGGCTTCATCCGCATTGCTGAAGGACTCTGTTTTTCCGTTGTAGCTGCCTTTGTTATCCGAATCCGAACAGGCTGCAAAAAGAACGGCAATAAGCACCACGCTGATAACAACAATTAACTTTTTCATAAATATACCTCACAGTTTTATTTTTATTTCTTCCCTGCCGAGAAGCTTTTTCAATTTTTCATTTGACATAACAGTGCTGTCTGCCCGTCTTGCATCATATACGGGAGGGGCACCGAAGGACTCCACAGGCACGATAAGCGATGTATCAGCCCCCACTGCCCTTGCATAAAGAACACCTAATTCATATTTTGATAACGGGTCTTCACCTGCAATATTAAGCACATCGGGGACATTCTGCATCCCGGAAAGCTCAGTAATAATATCTGCAACCGTTCCGTAATCAAGAGTTGAACGGACAGCTCCCGTAACAAGCTTTGTAGGTATTTTATTCCTGAGATTTTCACGGATTGTGTCACAGAAATGCTTTTTGACGGGTGAGATGCTCTCTGAGAACATAAGAGGAAGTCTGAGTGCTTTTCCGCCGTGGGCAATAAACACCTTTTCGGCTTCAAGCTTCTGTCTGCCGTAGGTACTCAGCGGAGAGAGTTCATCCTCCTCCCTGAAAGCATAGCTGCCACCCTCACCGTAAACAGTGTCGCTTGATGTAAAAAGAAGACTGTCAGTTTTTCCGATTTTTTCAAGGAATTCACAGGGCACTGTCACATTCATGTGATACGCTTCGTCAGGATGTGCCGCAACGTAGTCTATATTATGACATGCGGCTGTGTAAATAACCTTTAAATTTTCATTTTTTATTTTTTCTGCAACAGAAGAAATATAAGCTTCATCTGTAAGGTCACCTTTCATGACAGTGACACGGTTGCTTTCTGCAGAAAAAACATTCCCGGTCCTTGCAAGTGCGAGGATTTTTTCGTCCGTTTTTTCAAGGACAGCTTTTATAAGATATGAGCCGAGAAAGCCTCCGGCTCCGACTATAACATACATATTATCACCCGTAAACCCTTGTGCTGACTTCACCGCTTGAAAGATACTCTTCACTCATATCATCATAACGGACATGGAGTCTGAAGTCATCGTCAATCCCCAGAGCCTCAGCAGGCATTGTACCCGTGGGCCTGATTACATTTATCCGTTTTCCGTCAAGATATGAACGGCTGACATAGTCAAAGAGGAAATGCTTTCCGCCAAGCACCCTGTATTCATCAAAAAAGATATTCACGGTATCGGCAATAATACGGCTGACTGTATCTCCGTCAGGCTTTTCGCTGAAAACAGCACCTGCGATGTCTCTGATTTCATCAGGCAATGAATCCTCTTCAAAATACATATTTATTCCGATTCCGAGAACTGCATAATTCAGCTTGTTGCCTTCCATATCAAAGGCTGCCTGAGTCAGGATTCCCGACACCTTTTTATCACGCATATAAATGTCGTTCACCCATTTGATGCTTGTGATTCTGCCCGTGTTTTTTTCAATAGCCTTTGCAACGGCAACTGCCGCACAGGTGGTTATAAGCAATGACTGTGAGGGCGAAAGCTGTGGTCTTAAAAGGATGCTGAAATAAGCTCCCGTACCACGTTTTGATTCAAACCGTCTGCCGAGCCTTCCCTTTCCCTTTGTCTGTTCTGCTGCAATGAGGACAAGCCCTTCCTCCTCGCCCTTTTCTGCCATTTCCTTGACAAGCGTGTTTGTACTTGTCACACTGTCCTGATACTGCACTCTTATATTATCATGTGTAATGTATTTTTTTACGCTGTATGCAGAAAACAGACTGCCCGAGGATGCAAGCATATAGCCTTTATTCGTAACGGCTCTGATTTCATAGCCCTTTTTTTCAAGCTTTTTAACACTCTTCCACACTGCATTACGGCTTACACCGAGAACTGAGGCAATTTCTCCGCCCGAAACATATTTACCCTGTGATGCTTCGAGAAAACTCAATACATTTTCTTCAATAATCATTTCATACCCCTTTCCCGTACAGCCTCTGTAACAAAAGCTGCCGCCGTTATTTTAAGAATATCAGGAATTATAAACGGAATAACACATGCTGAAAGTACACCTTCCATGCCCTTGCCCTCAAGATATACAAACACATACCACATTGTTCCTGCAATGTAACACATGACAGTACCCGTCAGGAATGCAATAATCATCACATGAAGCCTTTTGCCGAATCTGTTTATGATAAATCCCGATATAAGAGTTATCAGAACAAAGCCTGCGGCATAGCCTCCCGTTGCACCGAGAAGAACACCGAAGCCTCCTCTGAAGCCCGAAAAAACGGGTAGTCCGACACATCCGAGAAGCAGATACACAAGAACACTTACCGTTGCCTTTTTAGTACCGAGAAGTGCAGAGGAAACATAAATCACAAAAGTCTGAAGTGTCACGGGTACAACACCGAAAGGTATGCTTACCCATGCTGAAACAACTGTCAGTGCAGTCATCAACGATATGAGTGCAACATCCGTTGCGGCACCTTTTCCCTGCTTCATCAAAAAAAATCACCTCAGTATTACTGAGATGATTTTATCATAGATTATTTCAATTGTCAACCTGACACACAAATTGTGTGACAATCAATAAAACAGATAGTTTATATCAGAATAATCGGTTATGGTATGAACGTTTGTGTTCATTTTATACTTATCGTTTCTTTCAAGGAAGGAAACATAACAGTAATCCCCTTCCTGAGTGACGGTTACATACCATACAGCATAATTGTATCCTTTGTTTGCGTATGTAAAACGGTCATAATATTCAGAAACACACTTTACATAGAAGGAATGATATTTTTTGCCGCCCGATGTATATGACGAATATGATTCCTCATCGAAATCAATTCTCCTCAGGTCAAAAATTGACTTCTGATTGTACTGAAAACGCTCAATCATTTCATATCTTACATCTGAAGAGCAATTTGACAGATAGGACGAATCTACAAGATTGATTGAATCAAGATATGAAATATAGAAATCATTGAATGCATTGTAGGCAGAAAGCCGTTCAGCAGGAAGTGAAGCTTCAGTTGTGGGAGGCTGAGTCACCGGCTGAGTTGTTGTTTCTGCAACTGTTTCCTCAACAAGCTGTGTCTGTACCTCATGAACATCCTGATTATTTACAGTCTCATTTCCGCCGTCTCCGTTACCAACAAGAAGAACAACTATAATAATACCTGCAACAACAATAATTGCTGCAAAAATACCTATAAGTGCATAAAGCAGCTTATTCTGCCCTGAGTTGTTTGCAGGAGGCTGCTGATAACCATGATTATTACCATTCCTTATATCAGGCTGCACATAACGATTATTGCTGTTACTGTTATCAACAGGCTGACCATACTGCGCATAAAGATTCTGCCCGACATAAACAGTTTTTGCTTCATTAGTCTGAGAATAACTGTTGTTATTCAGTTTTCCGTCCCCTGATGCATTATTTGCATATGTGTTAGGCTGATTTGAAGCATCAACATCTGCAAGTCTTTCTGCGCATTCGGGACAGAATACCATATCTTCTTTATAATATTTCAGACATTTAAGACATATCTTCATAACAATCACAAACCTTTATTCCGTAACAATTGCTGAAACTGATTACAATTACAGTTTCATTTTTGAATTGAGCTCCTTAAGAGTTGCCTCATCAACCTTGACGATTGCTCTGTCATAAGTAAGTATGCCGTTTACTTCAAATTCAACGTCACTTACCTGAGTATATACGGTTGCAGAAAGTCCCTTTCTGATGTTAGGGATAATCTGCTTTTCAAAGAGTTTTCTGTAAGCCTTGGTAAGAGATTCCTTTGAGTTATACATCATATAACCGAAGCTCTTTGCCTTGTTCCACACGTGACCGTCAATGATATGTGAATATCCGCCGAATTCACTGAGTACGAATGCTCTGTTATTCTCTTTTTTCGGCACCTGAACGGGGATTGTGTATCTGTGAATACTTCTGAAATCGCCCGCCTTCTGGTCATACCATCCGCTTGCGTGGTCACAGTGTCTTGAGGGGTCTGCAGCTTTGATTGCATTACCGATTCTTGCCGCATCAAACTGTCCCCAGCCTTCGTTGAAAGGAACCCATGTTGCGATTGAAACACAGTTATAGAGCTGATCAATCATTTCATACATTTCAGCCTCGAAGAAATCACGCCATTCTTTCTCGCCTCTGTTGAAAAGCTCATACTTGTTATCCTTCATAGAGAATGCCGCAACGGGAATGAATCCTCCCTGAATAATGGGAATAACACCTGCGAAGAACTGACTCAGAGCTTTACCGCCGCTTATCATATCCTGCCATACGAGCATGCCGAGTCTGTCACAATGATAATACCATCTTGCAGGCTCTGTCTTGATATGCTTACGCAGCATATTGAAGCCCAGGTCCTTCATCTTCTGAATGTCGTAAATCATTGCTTCGTCAGTGGGAGGTGTCATGCCGCCGTCACACCAGTAGCCCTGATCAAGAAGACCGTTATGGAAATAGGGCTTGTTGTTAAGGCACAGACGCATATAACCCTTGTCATCCTTACCCATGCTGAACTTTCTCATGCCGAAATATGTCTTTACGGTATCAACAGCCTTGCCGTCAACAGAAAGCTCAAGAACCATATCATAGAGATTGGGTTCTTCGGGACTCCAGAGCTTGAAGTCAGGAACAGCAATATCACTGTCCTTACCGATTACTGATTCAGCAACAGCTTTTTCACCGTCATATATTGTTGCTTTAAGTGTATAATCACAATCTGATGAAACAACAGATTTGACATTGATAACACCCTTGTCAATATCGGGAAGAAGTCTTACCGATTCAATATGAGCAGCAGAAACAGCTTCAAGCCACACTGTCTGCCAGATACCTGATGTTGCTGTATACCAGAAGCCGTGTGAGGATGTAGCCTGCTTACCTCTCTGCTGCCAGCCTTCGTCTGTGGGGTCATAGACATAAACCACAAGCTCATTTTCACCGTCAGTGACAAAATCTGTTATATCAAATGAGAAAGCATTGTAACCGCCCTGATGTGAGCCCACAAGCTTCTTGTTGACATAGACCTTGCATTCCCAGTCTACAGCATCGAAATTGATAATAACTCTTTTATCATTGAATTCCTCTGAAAGAATGAAGCTCTTTCTGTACCAGAGTCTGTCATCCTTTGTGATGTGCTTTTCAACACCTGACAATGCACATTCAATCGCAAAGGGAACAACTATTTTTCCGTCATATTTCTCGGGAAATGTTGTGTTTGCATCTGTGATTGCATAATCGAATTCACCGTTGAGATTCACCCAGAAATCACGCTGAAACTGAGGACGGGGATATTCATTAAGGGGACAGCTTCTGTCGACCTTATCATAGAATATTGTTTTAATATGTGACATGATTTTACACCTCAAAATTATTATCTTTTATATTTTACAATAAATTTTTCGTTTTGTCTATATGTATTTGGTATTGACATATACATTTTTTTGAATATAATAAAAGTGTAAAGAAAATATCTTCAGGGCGGGGTGTGATTCCCCACCGGCAGTAAAGTCTGCGAGCGTCTATTGATGTTGAAACGGTGAAATTCCGTTACCGACGGTTAGATTGGCAAAACAACTTTTTTCAGAATCAGAGTTTCGTCAGTCGTAAAGTCCGGATGAAAGAAGAAAACATATGCTTTTGTTTTTGCGCTCTGATTGTTTTCAGTGCGTATTTTTTATTTTAAGGTGTGACTTACATGAAAAACAAAAAATTCAATGTCAGAGCATTGACGGTTACTGCAGTTATGGGAGCCCTGAGCACCGTACTTATGATGATTGAATTCTCAATCCCCATTATGCCTGCATTCATAAAGCTTGATTTTTCTGAGCTTCCTGCCCTTATAACAGGCTTTGCATACGGTCCTCTCTGGGGTATTGCAGTCTGCTTTATAAAGAATTTCATCCACGTTTTTGTTTCGACAACTGGGGCAATCGGCGAAGTTTCCAATTTTGTACTCGGTGCAGTCTTTGTAGGTGTTGCCGCAATAATTTACAAAAAGAAGAAAAACAAAAAATGGGCACTTCTGAGCTGTGTTATTTCTTCAGCAGTGATGGCAGTATTCAGCGTCTTCTCGAACTATTTTGTTGTGTATCCCCTTTACATAAAGGTGCTGGGTATGACAGAAGGTATGATTCTGGGAATGTACCAGGCAATTCTTCCCTCTGTTGACAATCTTTTTGAAGCAATTGCAATTTTCAATCTTCCTTTCAACTTCGTGAAGATGATGATAGTATCCCTCATGTGCTTTGCAATTTACAAAAGAATATCACCTGTTCTCAAAAAGCAGTAATTTCCACTTGACAAAATAACTGTTTTATTGTAGAATAACAAAGAATTAAATATTCCTTATAAAGAGTGACGGAGGGAACGGCCCTGTGATGTCCGGCAACCTGCAAAAGCAAGGTGCTAAATCCGACGGTCTGACCGAGAGATAAGGCTATCAGCTCACGGATCAGTCTGTGAGCTTTTTTATTGCTAAAAATTTAACTTAATATATGGAGGAAAACAAAATGGCAAAAAGACTTTTTACTTCAGAATCAGTTACTGAAGGACATCCCGATAAAGTCTGTGACAAGATTTCAGACGCTGTCCTTGATGCTCTTCTTGCTCAGGACAAGTATTCAAGAGTAGCTTGTGAAAGCTGCTGCACAACAGGTATGGCAATGGTTATGGGTGAAATCACAACAGAGGCTGTTGTTGACATCCCTGCAATCATCAGAAAGACAATCTGTGACATCGGTTTCGATTCACCCGAAGCAGGCTTTGACGGCAACGCTTGCGCTGTTTTCACAACACTTGACAAGCAGTCACCCGACATCAGTATGGGTGTCAGCAAGTCACTTGAAATGAAAGAGGGCGACGACGACAAGTACAATCTTCACGGTGCAGGCGACCAGGGTATGATGTTCGGTTTCGCATGTGACGAAACAGAAGAACTTATGCCCATGCCCATTTCACTTGCTCACAAGCTTGCTCTCAGGCTCACAGAGGTAAGAAAGAACGGCACACTCACTTATCTTCGTCCCGACGGAAAAACTCAGGTTACGGTTGAATATGACGACGACAAGGTTGTAAGAGTTGAGGCTGTTGTTATTTCAACTCAGCACAAGGAAGAAGCAACTCAGGAGCAGATAAGAAAGGACCTTATCGAAAAGGTTATCACTCCCGTTATTCCCGCTGAGCTTATTGACGAAAACACAAAGATTTTCATCAACCCCACAGGCAGATTCGTTATCGGCGGACCCGTTGGTGACAGCGGTCTTACAGGCAGAAAGATTATCGTTGACACATACGGCGGTTATGCTGCACACGGCGGCGGAGCTTTCTCAGGTAAGGACCCCACAAAGGTTGACAGAAGTGCCGCTTACGCTGCAAGATATGTTGCAAAGAATATCGTTGCCGCAGGTCTTGCAAAGAAGTGTGAAATCGAGCTTGCATATGCAATCGGTGTTGCACGCCCCGTATCAGTTATGGTCAATACATACGGCACAGGCAAGGTTTCAAACGAGAAGCTTGCTGAAGCTGTAAACAAGGTATTCGACCTTCGTCCTGCTGCAATTATTGATACACTCGACCTCAGAAGACCTATCTACAGCCAGACAGCTGCTTACGGTCACATGGGCAGAACAGACATCGACCTCCCCTGGGAGCACACAGATAAAGTTGATGCTCTTCTCGAAGCAGTAAAATAAGAATACAAAATTTCAAGGAGCTATGCAGTTGCATAGCTCCTTTTCTATGTAATCAGTTAATTTAAACTGTTCTTATATTGCGCTTTAACCTGTTTGTATCTTTTCATCTGCTCTGCACCAAAACCGACAATTACAGAAGGATTACGGGGAATAATAACATTTGGTATAAGCCATTTTATTTCATCACTGTTTGCTTTTGTTTCAATTGTCTTTCCGCTTCTTGTGCAGATACATATTGATTTATCAACAGTAACAATGCCATATGCCTTTGTCACCTTCATATAAATCCATGCAATATCATGATATGCAAGAATGCAATACGGTTTTTTAACTATCATAGCTCTGTTACCGCAATAAATCTTTGATTTTGGCAATGTAGGTTCTTCAGGATAAACATCATTAATCACATCCATTGCTCCTATTTTTTTGAGGTTTGCAATACTTTTTTTCAATGGATAGAATGATGAAAAATAAACTGATAACATGACAATAAAAAAAACTGTTTCAGGAAAAAATACAATCATTCCGTATTCAGGTTCAATTTTGAAAACTGAAGATATCAGTATCATTGAGACCGGAGGAAGAATAACAGAAACAATCAACAAAATTTTTACTATTTTCTCTGCCTTAATTTTTTTCTTAATTTTTTCTTTCATATTATCTTCCTTTAATGCACTGCAGAAGGTGCATATTGATATTCAATATTTTCAATACAATTCTGATCTGCAAAGAATCTGATAAGCAGTGAGCTGGTATCAGCCGATGTGCCACTGTTGCCTATTTTTTCATTATAAGCAATAGAAATGGAATTTGATTCTTCAGAATATGTAATGTAAGTAGGATTACCCATTGCAGCAATAACATCTTCAACTGTTGAATCAGGAGTTATGCCATAAATATTGAAATCTGCAACATCTTCATTTTTCTCATAATATACAGTATCGTTGTCATTAAATTCTTCATCATATACACTAGCTTTGAACTTATAGAAGATACAGTCTTTGATTTCACATTCCATATCTGCATCATCAAAAAGCGCATCAAGATTTGTTGTCCAGAGGGTGAATACTTTTCCATCTGAAGTTGTATATTCAGGACCTCTTGTTATTTTGTTTGAAACCGGGAAATCTTCATTAATTTCTGTCTTAAAAGCAGAATTTTTCATTTCAGTGAAGCTTACGGGAAGAACGATTTTTTCATTGCCTATTTTTATTGTGTAATCAAAATCAAATGATTTTTTATTCTCTGATTTAAGGTTGATCTGAATATAGTCATCTTCAAAATCTTCTTCATCATAGCTGAACAACTCAAGATCAAGGAGTTTGCTGATTTTTTCCTCAAACTCACTCATTGAACAAGCAAAACCATTGTGGTTTCCATTACCCGAAACAGGTTTTTTGGTTGCCTCAACAGCTTCTTCACCCTGTTCATCTGCTGTAACTTCGTCATGATTCAAATCGGGGTCTACAACATTATTTGAAGGCGTATTTTCCGATTTAAAACATCCTGTTAAAACAACACACATCATAAGTACAGCCATAATAATTGCTACAATTTTTTTCATTTTTTTAATTCTCCTTTTCTGAATCAGTACTATAGATTTGGATTGCAGAAGTATTATGTGAATTATTTTCATTTCTGCCGTTTGAAATATCTTCTGAAGCTGTGAAACCTGAAAGCAGAACAAATCCCATAATTACAACCAAAATAATTGCCACGATTTTTTTCATTACCCCACCTTTGCGTTTTTTTGAAGAAAGGTTCAAATATAGAACACAAATCCTTACAAATATCAGTATATATAATTATATTCTTTATGTCAAGCAAAATATATAATTAATTTCCATAAAAATTTCATTACATATACTATAATTAAATCAGTATAGGGAGTTGAATTCTATGAATATCGAATGGTTTTCTCAGCGGTTATTTGAGCTTCGCAACGCAAAAAATGTTTCTGCCCGTGATATGAGTCTGTCTTTGGGGCAAAGTGAAAGCTATATAAACAAAATCGAAAATCAGAAGGCATTGCCCTCTATGAGCATGTTCTTTTTTATGTGCGAATATCTTGGAGTTACCCCCGAAGAATTTTTCAATAATAATCTGTACAAGGACAAAAAAGCTGAAGAATTGTTACTGTTGATAAAAGATCTGTCACCACAACAGCTTGATGCATTGAAAAATCTGCTTGAAGCATTCGGTAAAAGTAAAAAATAATGGGGTTCTGCCGGCTCGATACACCTGCAGAACACCTTATTCTATTCGGTTTTATAAGATCTTCTTTCGTCCTCTCTGATGAGTCAAAAAGATGCTTCCGATCACCCGTTTAATTTATCGTGAACACCGGGCAGATTACTGTTTGTCGGGAACAAATGCCGGCATAAGCTGAAGCTTGAAAAGGTTCTTTCTGTGCTTTGTGTCAATGAGCTCCTTTTTTGCCTTATCTTCAATATATCCCGTCCTGATATATACATCAAGCTCTGCATATGTGAAGCCGAGATTTTCTTCATCTGTCTTGCCGCAGAGACCGTCAATGGGAGTCTTGTCAACAAGCTCATCGGGAAGTCCGAGATATCTGCCGATTTCCTTGACTTCAGTGACAGTCAGGTTGCACATAGGTGAAAAGTCACCTGCAGCATCGCCGTAACGGGTTGAGTAGCCTACCCAGTCCTCGGAAAGATTGCATGTGTTTACAACTCTGCCGTTGACACTCTGGGAAACTGCATAGACTGTTGCCATTCTGATTCTCGGCGGCAGATTTGTCTTTGCCTGCTGTGAGAAATCCATATCTTCAGGCATATTTTTCATGAGCCCGTCAACTGCATCCTTTATGTTTATTTCATAATGCTTTATTCCGAGATGATTGACAAGACTGTAAGCGCAGTCGATATCGTGCTGCACACCGCATGGCATCAGTACGCCGATAACTCTGTCCCTGCCGAGAGCTTCAACGCACAGTGCTGCAGCAACAGAACTGTCCTTTCCGCCCGAAATACCGAGAACCGCATTGCAGCCCTTTCCGTTTTCTTCAAAAAATTGTTTTATCCATTCAACACACTGTTCCGTAGTTTTCTTTACATCAAACATAATTTCATCACCTGTGCTAAAGTTTACCACAGTTTTCATGTTTTATCAATAGATTATTGTTTTCTTTGAAAGAATCGGCACTTTTTTTTAAAGAGATGTTGACGAAAAGCATAATTGGTGGTAATATATATTAGATAAATTAAAGTAAAGGTGATTATTATGTCAGGACACTCCAAATGGAGTACAATAAAAAGAAAAAAGGAAAAGACCGATAACCAAAGAGCAAAGGTCTTTACAAAAATCGGCAGAGAGATTGCAGTTGCTGTCCGTGACGGCGGTCCCGACCCTGCAGGTAACTCCAAACTCAAGGATATCATTGCAAAGGCAAAGGCAGCAAACGTGCCCAACGATAACATCGAAAGAATTATCAAAAAGGCATCAGGTGACGGTGACTCTGCAAACTATGAAGAGTGTGTATATGAGGGCTACGGTCCCAACGGTATTGCTGTTATAGTTGAAACTCTCACAGACAACAGAAACAGAACAGCCGGTGAAATGCGTCACTACTTTGACAAATACGGCGGAAATATGGGTCAGTCCGGCTCAGTTATGTTCATGTTCAACCGCCAGGGCAACATCGTTATTGAAAAAGACGGTGTTGATGAGGATTCACTTCTTGAAACAGCTCTTGAAGCAGGTGCAGAAGACCTTGTTACAGATGAAGAGGATGTGTTTGAAGTCAGAACACAGCCTAACGATGTAGGTGCTGTAAGTGAAGCTCTCGCTGCAGCAGGTTATGTTGCAATTTCTGCAGAAGCAGAGTATATTCCCACAACATACACAAGACTTGACAATCCCGATGACATCAAGAATATGGGCAAAATGCTCGAGATGTTTGAGGACAATGATGATGTCCAGAATGTATGGCATAACTGGGAAAACGAAGAAGATTACGAAGGTTAATACATCTTTTACGGGCACCTTCCTTGTGACGGTGCCCGTTATTGACATCCGATTGAATTATTTCAGATTATATATTAAAAACGGAGGTTGTCTTATGAGAAAACGAATTATGAAAATGCTGTCAGTTATTCTCACTTTAAGCATTATGGTAACAGGAATGTCTGTTGCTTCATCTGCAGTTGTTGAGATTATTGATGAGAATCTGATTTACGGTACAGAAATTGTCCACAGAGAAGATTTCCGTATTGTTCCCGGTGTAACGGAATCTTATCTTGTGACACAGAATGACGACGGCTCAAACCGTGTTGACAGCTATGTTCTTGAGGTTGACATGAATAATCCCGAAATCGGTATTATTACAAGCTACAAGGATTACATGAACGGACTCGGCGAAGCGTCATGGGGCATGCAGACACTGCGTGACCAGGCTTTTGAAGCTGAGGATTACTACAGGAACACTCTCGGCAATGATGATTTTGAGGTTATTGCAGGTGTTAACGGTGACTTTTTCAACATGGGCAGCGGTGCTCCCACAGGCACTCTTGTCATGAACGGCATCACATACAATAAGAATAAAAACTGGCCCTTCTTTGCCATTCTTGATGACGGCACATGCGTTATCGGTGACAGAGGCGACAAGCTGCCCGAAAATGCAATGCAGGTTCTCGGAGGACCTGAGGTGCTTATTGAAAACGGTAAGTTCACTGAAGCTGTCAACACCAGCGGATACGGTGTTGAAGCACATCCCAGAACTGCAATCGGAATAAAGGCTGACGGTTCAATTGTAATGCTTGTTTCTGATGGCAGACAGGCTCCTGCTTCATGCGGCCAGACATTCCATATGCTCGCAGAGGAAATGCTTGCACTCGGCTGTGTCGATGCACTCTGTCTTGACGGAGGCGGTTCCGCAAGCTTTGCATCACAGCGTGAAAATGAAGATTATCTTGAACTGAGAAATGTACCTTCAGACGGCATTGAAAGAACAGTTTCAACTTCACTTCTCATTTATACAAACACTGATACAAATGTAAAGACAAACACAAATGTGTGGGCTGACGAGGACGGTAAAATCAGCTATTACAATGCAGACGGTGTCAGGGTTTCAGGTTCTCAGACAATTGACGGCTTCAGCTATATGTTTGATGATGAAGGTGTACTCGCATCATTTGCGGTTGTCAATGTTGACGGAACTCTCAAGAGAAATGCATGGACTGATCATATGTATTATCTCGGGGAGGACGGACTTCCCGTAAAAGGTGAAAAGACGATTGACGGCAACATATTCACATTTGATGAGACAACAGGTAAGCTTGAGTCTTCAGACATGAAAAACAAATGGTTTGAATTTGCATCATCTGTATGTTATTTTGATAAAAACGGAAAACCTGTCACCGGTGACAACACAATAGACGGTCACAGTTACAGCTTTGATGATAACGGCAGACTCACTGTATATGCATGTGTAAAAAATGACGGAACTCTTGTAAAAAATCAATGGATAGGTAAGCTGTATTATCTCGGTGAAGACGGACTGCCAGTAACAGGCAAGGTCAAGCTTGACAAATACACATACACATTCGGTGACGACGGCAAGTTTGTCAAGGGACAGCTTGTAAAAGAAGGCAACTATACATATTATTATATTGCAGGTCAGAGACAAAGAAACTGGCATCTGATTGACGGCTACTGGCATTACTTTGACAGACAGACAGGCTTCGGTATGGCAACGGGTGCAAACTGTGATAAGGTTTCTATTGACTTTGACAGAACTGACGGACTTTACACTGTTTCCACTACAGATGCAATGCTCCTTTTCAAGTTTGACAATAACGGCAGACTTATAAGAGGTGCATGGCTTGAAACTGATTACGGCAAGGCATATTACTGGGGTAATCATCAGAGACTGACAGGCTGGCAGGTTATTGATAAAAATGTTTATTACTTCAACGAAAACGCATATGCAGTCACCGGCAATCAGACCATAGACGGTGTTGAATACACTTTCCGTGCAAGCGGAAAACTCGATGCCGTGTCTGAGATTATATATGCTTCAGATAAGGCATATGCTTTCAATGACAGCAAAAAGGTTGAACATGTATACAGTGTTACGGAGACAACGGCTGATTGTACTCACGATGCTGTAAGAACTCTCACTTGTACAGACTGTGATGATGTAAAGACAGAAGTTCTTGCAGAAGCAACAGGTCATAATTATACATCAGTTATCACTCCGCCCACAGCGGATGATCAGGGCTTTACAACTTATACATGCTCATACTGCGGAGACACCTATATCAGTGATTATGTCGGTGCAATCGGTCATGAGTATGAATCCGTGATTACAGCTCCCACATGTACTGAAAAAGGTTACACCACATATTCATGTAAAACATGCGAAGACAGCTATGTTGCTGATTATGTTGATGCAACAGGACATAATTATGAATCTGCAGTCACTGCCCCCACATGTACTGAAAAGGGCTTTACAACTTATACATGTACTGTCTGTAATGATACATATACAAGCGATTATGCCGATGCGCCCGGACATGATTATGTCAGTGTTGTGACAAAGCCCACATGTTCATCAAAGGGCTATACAACATATACATGCCACTGCGGTGACAGTTATGTTTCAGATTATGTTGATGCAGAAGATCATAAATATGTTGCAGTTGTGACTCCGCCCACATGTACGGAAAAGGGTTATACAACTTATATGTGTGAATGCGGCTTTATGTATGTGGGAACTTATGTCGATCCTTCACATACATACGGTGAATGGATGATTGTCAATCCTGCAAAATATCAGAAGGACGGTCTTGAAAAAAGGGTTTGTAAAGGCTGCGGATACGAAGAGGAAAGAGTTATCCCCGCCCTTGAAGATCCCTCGGATGAATATGTCGGTACCATAACAGGTGATATTACTAATGACGGAAAAATAACGGCAATGGATGCAAGGCTTGCGTTGCGTATTTCCGCAAAACTTGATGATGCTTCAGAAACAATGCTGAAAATTGCAGATTTTAATGCTGACGGTAAAGTGACAGCAATGGATGCAAGACTTATCCTCAGAAAAGCTGCAAGAATTGACTGATATACAAAAACTGCAGGTCATTCTGACCTGCAGTTCCTTTTTGTTAAAAATCAGAATTTATCAATGAACAATTTACAATTTACAATGTACAATGATTTACAAAAAACCGCCTGTATCGCCACATCTGCACGATTGTAAATTGTACATTGTACATTGTTAATTGACTCGATAAATTACTGTTTTTTCAATTGTTTTACAATCTGATTCCCATAAACGGCTGTTCCCGTCACGAGGACGCCCTGAATTGCAGAAGGAACAGTCCATCCGCCGAGGGCCATTGCCCCGACAATGCCGAAGGGCAGAAGAATCAGGGGAATGAACTTATCGGGGATAAATTCAAGATTCTTCATAATCTGCCCGATGATAATCAGAACAGGAATGAGCACCAACGCATGCTCTGTCACATAATTGAGAATTTCCATTTTTCCTCCTAAATAAAAGCAAAGATTGCAGACACTGCACCTGACACGGCGGCACCGATTACAAGCCACATGAGTTTTTCGTAAAAAGCCGTCGGTCGGTTCCTTACCTCATCGAGCTCACTTCGGACATTGTTAAGGTCCTCTCTCATGTGCTTTACCTCAACAACCATATCGGACACCGACTGAGTCAGCTTTTCGACAGAATCAAGCCTGTGATGTGCCGATTTTATGCTTGATTCAGCCGAAGTGAGTCGCTCCCATACTTCCTTTTCGTTCATTTCAGTTATCAAGTCCTGCCGACTCACGAAGAACTTTTCTTGCATCTGCTGCCGTGATTTTACCGTCACCGTCAGCGTCTGCATTTTTCAGGTTTTGTCCCTGAAGCTTTTCCAGTCCTGCCGAAGCCCTGAGAATCACCCTTGAATCAGCAGCAGTGATTTCTCCGTCACCGTCAGCATCGCCTCTGATAAAGGAAATATAACATCTGTTGAAGTCAACATTACCGTTGATTCCGTCAATTCTTGCAGTGCTCGTATACTGCCAGATGTCATAAGAGCCTTTATATGTGACCTCTTTATAATACTGAGCAAGCCACTTGACCTTTGTGTTGTACCATGCATCGGTAAGATAGTCCGTAAACCATGTCTTGTTTGAATATGTACCGTATGTATAGCCTGCTTTTTCAATTATTTCACAGAATGTCTTTGCAATTTCAAGGATTCTTGCCTTGCCGAGTCTTCGTATCTGCTCTTCCTCAAGGTCAAGGAAAACAGGCAGGTCAAGGTCAATACCCTTTATGAGTCTGAGAACATGCTCTGCTTCGCTTTTTGCCTTTTCGGTTGTTGTTGCATAGCTGTAGAGATATATCCCGACGGGAATAGAGTTTTCTTTGCAGCCTCTGATATTATTCAGCCACTGAGAGTCATCCTGATTCGTATAATTACCGCCGAAACCGCATCGGATAATCGCAAAATCAATTTTACCTCTGAGCTTTGTCCAGTCTATTCTTCCCTGTGCATAGGAAACATCAATTCCCTCACCGAGAATCTTTTTACTCATTTCATGCACCTCCGTTCACGATAATATCATATTCTTCCTGAATTCCGGCACCTGCATCAGGAAGTCTTTTCATATGCTTTTCATTATAGATTCCAAGCATATGGTAATATATTATTTTTCCGAGCATCCGTTAATTCCTCCAATAGGGTGATACTGCAGCCCTGCATTTTTAACCCCAGGCAAACCACGAATAAGTCACCCCTGAAGCAAATACTGCAGATGTTCCCCAGCCTGTAATTGTGTTATCATCATTTCCACGCAATCCGTTACTTGCTGTATGTCCTGACTTTGCCGAGCTGCCTGATTTATATACAAAGACACAGTTATCTTTTTCAACATTGAAATCATCATCGTATATTCTCCACACTGAAGTGATTTCATAGGGACTGCCCGTATTAGATGTCGTGATTGCCGATGTCGCTGCAATCAGAATAATTTTCGGTCTGAAGCTGAGCCCTATAGAAAGCTTTTCACATGTCTGTCCCGAACCTGAAAAGGTTCCCGATGCAGACTGCGTACAGTGATTGATTAAATCTGCAGGATTAATATATCCGTTTCTGACCTTGTTTATCGCATCATCAAGCTGAGCACCGGTATGGTCAAGATAATATTCACTCATGTAAGCACCTCCGTAATAAAACCGTCAATATCGTCACCTGAATATGCACTTATGTATACTTCATCGGTGCCGCTGCCGTCTCTTTCAATAAGCAACTTTTTGCTGTCTTTGCCGTATATTACTTCCGATGAATTAGTAAGCAAAGCAGAGCAGTCACTCCATATGCCGTTTTCATTCATAACAAACACGCTGATTCTGTATTCGCCGTCTGTCATAATCTCACTGCATTCAGCATCGAAGGTGTAGCTGTTTACTGCTGACGGCAAGGTAATAACACCTTCTGATGCCGATTCGTCGTCACTGAGAAGACAGATACCGACTCCTCTGCCGAAGCCGGAGCCTTTTTTTGTGGCTCTGGCTTCAATTGCGGAAAAAGGGGTATCGGATATTACTGTTACTGTTGCTTTGAGGTGACTGCTTATTCTGTTTCTGTCAATGGTAACCTCAGCCACATCACACACTCCAGCTTCCCGTTCCGGCACTTCTGACAAATACCTTTACGATTTTTACTCCGTCGCCGGGTGCAACAGCATTGATATCCGCAGCGCTGATATCAAAATACACAAGCTGAATACTGTCAATTATGCTTTCAGCCTCAAGAACGGAACCTGAGATTGCATCTCCGTTCTCATTAGTTATTACAGAGCCGTTTGTAACGGGAATTGAAACATTTGTTACGGTATCGTATGAATCATTGACATTTTCAACAAGCATCACCCTTACAGCATCGATATTCTCATCAATTCCGAATGAGCCCTGTGTCATACACTGCCCGTCAACAAGCGAGAGCTTTGATTTGTTGACTGAAAGCCCGATTATTGACGGAAGCTTCTCATAAAGAGTGATTGTATCTGATGCCTCTGCTGATTCATTCCAGACATCATCCCTTACCTTCACATAAACTGTCTTCAGACCGTCACCCGAAGGAAGAGTAACATTCTTTGTTGCCTGATATGTTTCCCATGCAGCTTCTGCTTCCGAGTGGGCATCAGCTGTACCCCATATTTTCATCTGATAACCGCTTGTATCGTCATCACTGCACCCGATTGTAAGCGTCACGGCTGATGAAGTCGCCTTGTCTGAATCCCCGTTGATGAGCACGCTCACACCCGAAGGTCCGATTGTATCAAGGGTAATATTTACATAATTAGCCATTATTCTTCTCCTTTGTTTTCTGAATTTTCCACTGCAATATATACATATGATTTATTTCTGGCATCCCTGTCATAAACTGTCTTTTTGTTTTTTGTTCTTATTGCAGTTAACTCAAGAGGGTAATATTCTTTTCCCTTGTGAAGAAACATCAGGTCCCCTCCTCAATGAAATAAAGCTGTTTTGAAGTTTTTTCCTCATGTGAAAGCTCGTTGTACTGATTCCTTGTGCCGAACCACCAGTCAGGGAAAATAAAGTTTTCAATACTTCCGTCATCAAATTTAAACACAATTGTGTTATCCTCCTGAGTGACAGATTTAATGCCTGCTCCTCTGGGACCCGACGGAAAAGTATAAGCATCAACATGAGGTGTTGTGATGCCTGCACTGATTATTTTACATTCATTCATTTTTCAGCCTCCTGAGAATAATCAGCTGATTAAGGGGATTTCCCCTTTCGTCAACAGCAGGAAGAATAATACGTCTGTCGTCTGAAGAATCCTTTATTCCGATTTCAAATACATATTCACCGTAATCAATTCCCGACAGAACGGAAAAATGATTATCGTCACTTGTAAAGGTCATCAGAGCTTCAAAAGGCTCCCTTGGCAGAGAAATGCTTATGTAATACTTTTCTCCTTGTGCAGGTTCATATTTCTCATTATTCTCCTTATGATTCACCGTAAATTCCAGCTTATTTCCTTCAGGAAAAATCAATCTGTTTAAAATCATACTGCCTCCTGTAATTTTTCTTCATCATTGTAATAATCACGGAGCTTCTGGGAGATAATCCTCATATCTCTTATTTCCTCATAAAGAACAGCAAGCTTTGCAGAAAGACTTTTCACCTTATCGCTGTCGCATTCACGGCGGGCTTTTCGCAATTCCTCCCGTGTTTTCTTTACAATCTGCTCTGTAAGAGCAATTGAGTCATCATATTCGCCTGCAAGCTGTGAAAGTGTACTCATCCCGCATACAGCTCCTTTCCGTCATTACTTCTGATAATTTTAATTGCGAAATCCTCCGGCAGCTTTGTTCTGCCGTCAAGCATTTCATTGTAGAGCACGATGTATTTCATGATTGAACCGATACGCTTATAAGCTCTGCCGAGAGTTTTTCTTATATTCGACTCGGAAACACCGGCAAGCTCAGCAATCTGTCTGATTTTCATTTTCCTGAACCAATACAATCTGACTGCCGTTCTTTCTGTTTCCGAAAGCTCATTGTCAATCACGGCTGTAAGCACGTCAAGAGCCGAAAGTCTGCCTGCTTCATAAAGGCAGGACGCACAACCGTTGTTGACATACGAAATTCCGTCATGCTCATCACATTCCGCCACACTGATATTTCCGTATGACATGCTCCTCATTTTTATCTGCTCCTCCTTTTTACCCATACATGGAAGTGCCGTCTATGGTGTACGGGTGTTTTTTGACAAGAACAAATGTTCTTGCATTTTCGAGTATACGAACATTTGTGCGTTTTGTCAACACATTTCTGCAAAATATTTTTTGCAGTCCCTTTTATTGTACAGAAACACCATGCAATCGCATACGGTCGCATGCGGTCGTAAAAATTTATGAGTTAATTCACATTTGTTAACATTCAGTTGATTTTTATATGTAATAATTAACACTGAGTTAAAATGTAATTATAAAAAAGGAGTGACAGTACAGTGATAAACAAAATGGCTTTATGGATAACAAAAAACACTAAAAAAGTTATCGCAATCGCTCTTATTATGCTTATTCCCGCACTTCTGGGAATGATTTTCACACCTGTCAATTATGACATACTTTCCTATCTTCCCGACAGTCTTGATTCCGTCAAGGGCATAACAATCCTTGATAAGGATTTCAATATGGCTTCCATGGGAATTATTGTTCTTGACGATGTTTCCTTTGACGAAGCAAAAACAATAGAGAATTCGATTGAAGAAATAGAAGGCGTAAAAACCGTTCTGTGGGTAGGAGCAATTTCCGAGTCCCCTGTTCCTCTTTCGATGCTTCCGTCGGGAATCACATCGATGATTTACAGTGCAGACGGTGACAGCACACTGATGATGGTTCAGTTCAGCACTCCCGGCTCCTCCTCGGCAACTCTCAAGGCTATAGGCAAAATTCAGGATATTCTTCCTGACGGATGCATAATGAGCGGTACTGCCGCAATGACTTACGACATGAGTCAGCTGATGATGGAGCAGGTTCCCTTTTATGCTGCAATCGCAGTCGGGCTTGCACTTATCGCATTGGGCATGACAATGGAATCATTCATGCTGCCTATAGTAATGCTCATGGCACTGGGCATTTCAATCCTTTACAACATGGGCACAAACTTCATGTTCGGTCAGGTTTCATTCATCACCCAGTCAATTGCAGCTGTTCTCCAGCTCGGCGTCACAATGGACTACTCTATCTTCCTTATGGACAGATACATTGAAGAAAAACCGAAATACAGAACCCGTGAAGCAGCCATGTCAAAGGCTATTGTTGAGACCTTTGCTTCACTTATGGGCTCATCGCTGACTACAGTCTTCGGCTTCCTTGCACTGTGCTTCATGAGCTTCACACTCGGTCTTGACATGGGTATTGTTATGGCAAAGGGCGTTATAATGGGTATCTTTACTGTTGTAACGGTGCTTCCTGCATTGCTTCTTGTTTTTGAAAAGGCAATCAACAAGTCAAGACACAAGAGCCTTATTCCTCCTTTCGGCGGACTCAACAAGGTTACAATCAAGCTCAGAAAGTTCATTGCTGTCCTTTTTGTAATTCTCATAATCCCTGCATGGTACGGACAGAATAATGTCAAAAAGTATTACAATATGATGGATGCAATGCCTGATACAATGGAATCCATCGCAGCCATGGATGTTCTGAAAAATGACTTCAACATGGCAAGCATGAATATCGTTCTCATTGACAGCGACATTGCCGATACAAAGAAAATAGAGCTTGCAAAGGAATTATCCGAAATTGAGGGTGTTACTGCTGTACTTAATCTCAATTCAATGCTCGGCACAACAATCTCAGCTGATATTCCTCCCGACAGTATACGCTCAATGCTTTCAACGGGCGGTAAAGAGCTTATGATGGTCAACTCCATTTACTCTCCTGCCACCGATGAATGTAATGCACAGCTTGACACAATCACCGAAATCGTAAAGTCCTATGACAAAAACGGCTACATCACAGGTGAAGCCCCGATGTACAAGGACCTTATATCGGTCACTGACAAGGACTTCATTGTCACAAACATCATTTCAATTGCCGCAATTTTCATTGTTATTGCAATCATATTCAAATCAATTTCAATTCCCCTTATCCTTGTTCTTTCTATTGAATTTGCAATCTGGATAAACATTGCAATATCCTTCCTTACAGGCGAAGAAATCTGCTTCATCACACCGACTGTTATCAGCTGTGTACAGCTGGGTGCAACGGTTGACTATGCAATATTGCTGACAACACGATTCCGGGAAGAAATACAGAATGGCACCGAAAAGAAGCAGGCAATGAGGATTGCCGCAGACACCTCGCACCGTTCGATTTTCCAGAGTGCACTTGTATTCTTTGCAGCTACAATCGGTGTAGGTCTTGTGTGCGATATCGACATTGTCACATCAATGTGCACAATGCTCGCAAGAGGCGCCATAATAAGTGCCCTCGTTATCATCTTATTCCTGCCCCCCGTTCTTGTTGTATGCGAAGGCTTTATCAACAAGACATCATACAAATGGCGAGAGAAAAAGGCTGTGGCAGAAAGCGAGAATTTCATAGTTGATGAACCTGAAACGGTTACTGAGGAGCCAGAAAAGAAAAAATGCAGAGGACGCAAAGGCAAAAAGACCATTTCAGCGGACAACAGCAACAGTCCTTTTGAAAATCCCGCTCCGATTGTCACAAAACCTGATTATAAGGAAATCCCTGACAACCGTCTTACAGAGCCTGATGTGATAACGGAAGCATCACACTCAGATGTAAACACACTTTTCAGACCCGGAGACAGAAGATCTGTACAGACACAGAAAAACACAATCGCAAAGGTAAGGTCATCACCCTCATCATTGAAAGGACAGCTGCCTGACCATGAATCGGCAGAAAAAATGATTGAAGACCTGACAAAGCGATACCTTGATAATGACTCAAAGGAGGAATAAGCAATGAAAAAGAAAAACTCATTCAGACGCATATCTGCATTGCTTCTCTCTGTAATCATGCTGATGCTCACGGCATGCGCACCCGAACAGACAGCAGAAGAAGGTGTAACAGGCGACGACAGCGGCCCCGTTATCACATACACCGATACAACACAGAATGTCAGAAAGAGCGAAAACATCTATGTTAACATGGCTGCTGACGGCTCTGTAAGCAAAATAACAGTTTCCGACTGGCTTCATGCAGACAGAGGAAATGTAAAAATAACAGACACAACAACTCTCCGTGATTTTGTTGTTACGAGAGGTCAGGCAGCATCCGTCACCGAAAACGGAAAGCTGACATGGCACATGACAACTTCAGATGTGTACTATGAAGGCTCATCTGACAAGGCACTTCCCATAGAAATCGGCATAAAGTATTATCTTGACGGAAACGAAATTGCACCTGCTGACCTCAAGGGTAAAAGCGGCAGCTTCAGAATGGAAGTCACAATGAAGAACAATGCTGTTTATGAAGCGGAGGCAGAAGGCAGAAAATACACAATGTATGCTCCCCTTGCTGTTGTAGGCGGAATCGTTCTTCCCTATGAGACATTCACAAATATTGAAATTGAAAACGGTCTTTCTGTCGGCGGCGGCAGCTATGAAGCTGTTGTAATGATGGGCACACCGGGTCTGAATGAGAGCCTCGGTCTTGACAAGCTCAACATTTCAGGCTTTGAGAATTTCTCATTCCCCAGCACATTTGCAATCAATGCAACAGTCACTAACTTCACTCTCGGCGATGCTTATTTTGCAGCAATGCCTTTGTCAGAGCTCGATTTTGACATTCAGATGCCGAAAACAATTGAAGATGCAAGAGTTCTCCTTACAGAATTCCAGGACCTGAGCGTTCTCCTTGAGCAGATTGACCCCAATCAGGTTGTTGCCGAATTCATGACAGACACAAATGCAATCAGAGAAATGCTCGACATCATGAAAAAAGGTCTTAAGGTATACAACGAAAACAAAAAGATGCTCACAACAATGTCACAGCTTCTCACCCCTGAAAATGTTGAGACTCTCAGCAATTTCCTGAGCTCACTCGATGCCGAAGAAATGCAGTCACTGCTCGGAATCATGTCAAATGTTCCTGCTCTTTCGGGAATGATTGATTCACTGATGAATCTTTCAACAGGCATTGATGAAGTAATGCCCATTCTCGAACAGTTCTCTGCAGCACTTGAAGACCCTGAGGTTGCAGCATCTCTTGAAAAGCTCCCCGAAACACTTGCAACACTCTCTGAGCTTATGGATTATCTCAATGAAAATCAGGAGCTCCTCGATGTCCTTTCAAAGCTTATGGCAACAGACAATATTGATTCACTTACATCAGCACTTGACAATGTAACATCAAATGTCTCTGTTTCAGGCACTGCAGACCTCAACGGACTTTCAGCAGAAGCCCAGACTCTCCTTGACAAAATGAATGCATGGCTTTCAATTGATTATTCAATTTACACATCGGCTCCCGAATACATGGAGACAAGCTGTATGTTCATTCTCAAAACAGAGCCAATCAAATAAGCATTACAAAAAAAAGACCATTGCTGGTCTTTTTTTATTTTCTTGTTTATTTTTCTGTTATGATATGCTATAATCATTTTCAAGGAGTTGATAAAAATGAAAAAATATATTGCTGTTCTTCTTGCTGCACTTCTTCTTATATCCCTGAGTGCATGTGCAGAAGAAAAAAATGAGGAGCCGACAGACAAGCACGAAATCCATACAGAGGACCCTGAGAGAATTACAGGTATGATTTACGGTGTTTTCTCAGACGATTACTCAAAAAATCTTTCAACCGAATTCAGTGCCCACGGCGGTGTTGTGACAGTTGAGCGTATTGCAGCAGGTCTTACGGGCTGGACAGGGCTTAAATTCAGAGTCAGCGTATCAACAGACGAAGAGAACAAAAAAATCACCGTTGACTGGCTTGAAGAGTCATCGCTGTACTCAGGTACCATGCCTGACCCTCAGCACGAGGAATTTGTGTTTAAGGATGAAACAGAAATCCGTGTATTCATGCTCAACAGCCTTTGCCAGAGCATAATGAACAACCTCGGTGATTATGATGTATACTACACTCTCTGCGGTGAAGACATCAGCAGTCTCGGGCTTGATTCAATCACTTCGGAAACTCCTTTCAACAAAACCGAAAGTGAAATCGTATATGTAAAGTAATAAAATGACCTTCAGAGTGCGAATCTGAAGGTCTTATTTTTACTTTTTGAATCTTATGACATTCCAGCTGAAGGGTGCAAGGTTTACAGTGACATCACTGCCGTCTGCTTCGGGAACGGGGTTGTCGTGAGGTCTGACATTCACCTTATCAAATGTATTCTCTGCCTTCTTGTCATAGCCATCCATGGAGATGAATTCAACGGGCTTGTAGCCGTCAAAATCCATGAGCTTAAGATCAAGGACAACATTTTCATCCATGCTTTTGTTGACACAGAAAACGGTCATTTCATCCTTTTCCTCGTCAAAGGTTGCAATTGCCTCAAGATAAGGAACATCTGTAAATTCCTTACAGTCATACTTAGGACAGTCAACAAGGGGCATCAGAGCTGCTCCCCTGCCGTAATTTGAAAGATGCATAAAGGGGAAATAAATTGTCTGCTCAAAAACTCCGCCGCCTGTTTTTGTAAAGATGGGAGCAATTACATTTACAAGCTGTGCAAGACACGCAATCTTTATTCTGTCACAATGACGCAGAAGCGTAATAAGCATTGAGCCTATCATGAGAGCATCCTCAAAAATGTAAATATCCTCAAGCCTCGGAGGTGCAACGCTCCATTTTTCATAGGGAATACTGTTTGAATGATACCATACATTCCACTCATCAAAGGAAAGGTTGATTGTCTTCTTTGAACGCTTCTTAGATTTGACATAATCAACAGCACAGATGACAGAATAAATGAATTCATCAAGCTCAAGCGTCTTTGCAAGGAAGCTCGGAGTATCATCAGGTCTGTTGTCATAGTACTGGTGAAGTGAAACATAATCAACACTGTCGTATGCGATGTCAAGGCTTTCCGTTTCCCATGTGCCGAATGTAGGTGAATTCCTGCTTGATGAACCGCAGAGCACAGTTTCAATACCCGGTGAAGTCCATTTCATCAGCTTTGAGGCTTCAAGGGCTGTTCTGCCGTATTCGACAGCAGTTTTCGCCCCCATCTGCCATCCGCCGTCCATCTCGTTACCGAGACACCACAGCTTTATATTATGAGGCTCCTCAACTCCGTGAGAACGCCTTAAATCTGCCCAGTAGGAACCGCTTTTATGGTTACAGTATTCAACAAGATTTCTTGCCTCATCAGGTCCTCTTGTGCCGAGATTGACAGCCATCATGCACTCGGCATTTGCCTTTCTGCACCATGCCATGAATTCATTTGTGCCGAATGCGTTGGGCTCGGTCGTGCCCCATGCGAGGTCGAGCCTCTTAGGTCTGTCTGCAACAGGGCCTACTCCGTCCTCCCAGTTATATCCCGAAACAAAGTTGCCTCCGGGATAACGGACAACGGGCACATTGAGTTTTTTTACAAGTTCAATGACATCCTGACGAAGACCGTTTTCATCAGCAGTGGGATGCCCCGGCTCATAGATACCTCCGTAAACAGCCCTTCCGAGATGCTCAATGAATGAGCCGTAAATTCTTTTGTCGATGTCGCCTATTCTGAATTCCTTTGCAAGAGTGATTTTTGCTTTCATGTTATCCCTCCGTTATTGTCCATGAATCAAGATTGCCTTCAATGCATTCAACCGTGCATTTTCCGTCTTTTACCGTAACCCTTGCAATCGCATCGCAAAGACACAGAGGCAGAGTCATGTTGTCCTTTACGGGACTGAAACGGATTGTTCTGTTTTCGCTGTCAACTGCAAGTCCCAGAGCAGCGTTAAGCGTGGAGAAACTTGACATGGGTCTTGTATAATGATGTCCGCATTCCCAATGATCCCAGAATGCGCCGAAATTCATCTGATTATTGTGAATTGACTGCACAAGCGTGTCTGAAATATCCTGAAGGCCTGCAGACATTGCAAGGGCTGCAAAGGCATAACCGATACCTGTCCATACTGCCTCTGCCTGACAGTTTTTATAT
Source organism: Clostridia bacterium (assembly GCA_017473925.1). Lineage (GTDB taxonomy): Bacteria > Bacillota > Clostridia > Oscillospirales > Acutalibacteraceae > UBA1081. Next base: position 26,983 of record JAFUIY010000040.1, read on the forward strand.
GTAAAGAGAGATGTCTTTCTGCCCTCGGGACAAGATGCATTTATAAGTCCCGATTCCTTATCAAAGTTATGTTCAAAAATCGTTTCAAGAACACTCTTTACTCTCTCATCATCAAATATACCGCCGATACCTGAAGCACGGAGGAACCATTCACCGTCAAGCTGGTCAGTCATCAGGCATTCATCTGTCTGTTCTCCGTCACTCCAGAGGTTGTAATACTCCCCGTTCCAAAGCTTTTCTTCAAGTGATTGCTTTCCTTTTTCAAGAAGGGCTGACCATTTTTCTTTTCTGTCCGTGTCATTCATTCTTTCAGCAATCACAGCTGCCGCCCTGAGTGCTGCAAGCCAGAGAACACTTATGTAAGTGGGTGTTCCCGCAAAATTCCATGCATCGTAGGTATTACGCTTTGTGTCCGTATCGGGAAGTCCGTCACCGTCAGAATCAAGCGTTTCAATGGAATCCATTGCTCTTATCACATTATCCCAGAGACCTTCAAGATACTCTCTGTCGCCCGTGAAAAGATAATCACGAAGCACCATGAGAACGAACTGCATATTCATATCCACACGGTCAAAGCCGTCATCGACATGCTCAAGGTCGGGAGTGAAGAAATGATGAACTCTGCCGTCTTCACGCTGGAACCTTGCACCCATTTTCATCTGCTTCAGCTGTAAATCGGGGAAAAGAGCAAGAAGACCGAATGAAGCATGGTATGTGATGTCCGTTGTGTGGAAGCCGCAGTAGCCGAGCCCCTCCCACAGACCGAATTTGCCGTCTCTGAGATACCATGAGCTTTTGATTACCGTTGCAAGGTGACTTGACCAGCATTCGGGGTAATATGAGGGTAAATCCGTGCTGAAAAGAAGCTCCGAAAGTGCTGTTGCCTTTTCACAGATTCCGGGATTCTCAACGAGCCTTCTGTTGGCTTCAAGTGCTGACTCATAAAGATTTTCATAATAATGGCCGAGCTTATTTCCCTCCTCAGTGAAATGATTGGGGAAATACCATGAGAAGACAAATCGCAGTGTTTTCTTTTCACCTGCACCGAGCTTTATTCTGCCGTTCAGTGCACATGCTCCGAATTCATCTGTCATTCTGCCCTGCTGTCTTCTGATATAGGCAAGAAAAGCTCTTTTCTCAGCCATATCTGAGGGATATCCCTCATGATAACAGCGTACTCTCTCTGCAAGTGACAGGGCAAAGGGATACTCAATATACTCAGCACAAAGGCTGTCAACCTCTGCCTCTGTAAGATCATCAGTGTTTTCAGGGATATCGGAAGGCTTCACACAGGGCTTACTGTCTGAAAGAATGCCGTTTTTTCTCCAGTCAAAAAGAACTGACTCCTGAGTAACACCGTAATCCTTTGAATAAGCAATATATTCCTTTATATAGCTTGTATATTCTGCAGTGATGTATGTCTTTTCAGCATCACCTGTAAGCGAAAAGCAGAAATTACCCGAATCGGGCTTATCGGATTTCACGGCACTGTCAGAGAAAATACCGAGAGTGCTTCCCTTTGTGAAAACACTGTTTACCCTGCCCTTTTCATTATCGGCAAATGTGGGTGCAAGCGTGCCGAGAAGACTGACATCAAGCTCTTTATCCGTGGGATTCTCAACCGTAAAATCGAGATAGAAGCCCGGTGTTGCAGCAATGTCGGAATTGTGAGGCACAAAGGGGGCAACAGCCTTCAGGGAGACATCACAAGGGAAATTCTTATCAATATATTTAAGGTCGCATACGGGGAATCTGCCGTCAAATTCAATACTTTCAACAGGCTTGTTCCAGCCGAACATACGGTATGTAAAGTCCTCTGCATCTGTCTTCATGCCCAGCTTTCTGACAGAGACACTGCCTTTTTCGTCCTGCGCTCTTACATAAAAGGACAATGCACCTGTGCTTCTTTCACCGTCATCAGCCTTTTTTTCACAGCAGACCTTTGTTATTCTTTCACAGTTGGAAATCTGCCAGTAATGGAATTCACCGTCAGGCAGAAGCTCAACGGTTCCGCTTCCGATGCCGCCGAGGGCGACACCGCTTGTGTGTGTTTTTGTTGCTGTAATCTTTGCCATATCATTCACCGTGTTTTTGATTTTTTTCTATTATACATTAAATAATTGAAGAACGCAATATATATAAATTGTTCTGTGGGCAAATTATTAAAAATATATGTTTTATTATTATATTTTTTCGTTATGTTTTTTCTCTTTTTCCTTGACAAAAACAAATGAAATGGTATAAAATATTAAAAGAGTTTTTTACTCAGCAATTTTTCAACAAAGGATGTGATTTTTAATGGTTCCTGACGCGTGTCCGGAAACCGGTATACCCCCCAAACGAAGAATCGCTGAATAAAACAAAACCCTGAAATTCCTCTTTTCACGGCTTTGTTTTGTTCGGCCGTGAAAGGATTTGATTATAATGACAAACTGTTACATCACAAGGAACAACTACCTTGAAGAGTTAACAGGACCGGAATCCGGTTGCTGGGTCAATCTTGTTGACCCTACAGAATCGGAAATCAATCGTATTTCCAACAAATATAATCTTGATATTGATGCTCTCAGGGCTGCACTTGACGCCGACGAGCGTTCACGTATCGAGATTGAAGACAACTACACAATGATTCTTGTTAATATTCCCACAAGAGAGACCGAAACGGAAACTGAGCTTTACAGCACAATCCCCCTTTCAATCATTGTTGTAGATGATGCCGTTATTACCGTCTGCAGTGAGGACACACCCATTCTCAAGCAATTCTCCAACGGCAAGGTCAAGGATTTTTACAGCAATATGAAGTCAAGATTCATCCTGCAGATACTTTACAAGACTTCATCACTTTTCCTGACATACCTCCGTCACATTGACAGAAAAAGTGAAAATGTTGAAAACGAGCTTCACAAATCACAGCGTAACAAAGAGCTGATTGAGCTTCTCAAGCTTGAAAAATCCCTTGTTTACTTCACAACTGCCCTTCGTTCAAACGAAGCAATACTTGAAAAAATGCTCCGTCTTGAAATCATCAAGAAATACCCCGAGGATATTGATCTGCTTGAAGATGTTATCGTTGAAAACAAACAGGCTATCGAAATGGCAAACATCTACTCAGGTATTTTAAGCGGAACAATGGATGCGTTTGCATCGGTTATTTCAAACAATCTGAACATCGTCATGAAGGTGCTTTCTGTTATCACAATCGTGCTTTCTATCCCGACATTGATATTCAGCGCATTCGGTATGAATCTCAACCTCCCGTTTGCCGAAAATCCGCTGGGCTTCCTGATTGTCGTTGTCGGTGCTCTCGTGATTTCACTCACGGCAATGATTGTATTCATGAAAAGTAAAATGCTTAAATAAGCAACAAAAAAAGCTGATTCAAACGAATCAGCTTTTTATTATTCCGTTTTATCTTTCAAGGGAATTGTAATTCTCCTGGAAGCAGTATACAAACTGACTGAATTCCTTATCTGTGATGTTCAGTGCATCATCAATATTGATGAAGGGGAAGAAATAAAGGTCCATGTCAAGCTTTACAGTGAAATCATAATAGAGATTATACTCCATTGCACAGATTTTCTTTGTAGCCTTATCAAAATAAATTGTGATTGATGAATCATGATACTTAAGGTTTACAAATGATGCAGACATTGTACCGATAATATCCTCAAGACCTGCAAACATGTTGTTGATCTGGTCATAGCCTGATGTGAGTGTTGACTTCTGAGGAACATCAAAAGCCTTACCGTGTCTGAGGACTGTTGTATCAGCGGGAACATTGGTCAAAGCTTCGGAAGCAAAATATACTGTCAGAGCATCAAGACCTGTCATTTCATACTTTGCATCCTCCTGAACTGTATCACCGATTGTACGCTTGGGTGCATATGTGTAGCTCTGGTTTGTCTTGTAGTCAACTGATGAAATATCATTGAGTGTAAGCATGCTTACGAAATCTTTTTCAGAAACAGGATAATTAAGATTTGTCGCAACTCTGAGACCTGTGTTACGGTTGTATCTTACATTGCCCTTTTCTTTTACAAGCTCTGCACCGAGGTCGATTTTTTCTTCAATACCGGGGATGCTGTTCATCTGCTTGTTGAACTTATCAATAACCTTCTGATTATCATAAGTCATGTCAACATTTTTAAGAGTTGATGTGTATTTGAACTTCTGACCTGATGCCTTGATATTGTTTGCAAATGCATTGAAAAGGTCAAGCTTGTCCTTTGCACTGTAAAGAAGGTCATGTGATTCAAGCTGAGCTGAGATACGAAGAAGCATACGGGCATCAATTGCTGTAACAACAGTGTCGCCGTCGATATCACCTGCATCCATATCAACATCATCAACAAGACCTGCAGAAGCAAGAAGAGCAGCTCTTGCATCAGCCGCATTAAAGGAGCCGTCCTTGTTGACGTCACCTGCAACCGTTGCAAACATTGCATTGAATGCACTGTCAAGGGCTGCCTGTCCTTCATTTGCTGTAAGAGCATATGCAGGCATACAGAAGCATGAAAGCATGATTACTGCAGCACAAAAAACAGAAATAATCTTTTTCATAAAATAAAATCTCCTATCCGAATTCTATTACTTATACATATTAACACAAAAATTTTAATTTGTAAACACCGATATTTATATTTTTACTATTGATATTCTGAATTTTTTTTTGTATAATAACAAAGTGGTAATAATTACTCGGATAAAACCGAAAGGAGATAATCAAAATGACTTATTCACACGAAGTATTAGAAATGTGCAAAGTCAACAAAGGACCTCACCATGGTCCCGCACCCATCCCTGAAGAAGGCAAATGGGTTAAGGCTTATGACGTAAAGGACATTTCAGGTTTCACACACGGTATCGGCTGGTGTGCTCCTCAGCAGGGTGCTTGCAAGCTCTCTCTCAATGTTAAGGAAGGCATCATCGAAGAAGCACTTGTTGAAACAATCGGTTGCTCAGGTATGACTCACTCTGCTGCTATGGCAAGTGAAATCCTCCCCGGCAAGACAATTCTCGAAGCTCTCAACACAGACCTTGTATGTGACGCTATCAACACAGCTATGCGTGAGCTTTTCCTTCAGATCGTTTACGGCAGAACACAGTCTGCTTTCTCAGAGGACGGTCTTACAGTAGGTGCAGGTCTTGAAGACCTCGGTAAGGGCCTCCGTTCACAGGTTGGTACAATGTACGGCACAAACGCTAAGGGTGTTCGTTACCTTGAAATGGCAGAAGGCTATGTTACAAGAATGGCTCTTGACGAAAATGACCAGGTTATCGGTTACGAGTTCGTTTCTCTCGGCAAGATGACAGACTTCATCAAGAAGGGCGATGATCCCACAACAGCTTACAACAAGGCTATGGGCACTTACGGCAGATTCGCTGATGCTGCTAAGTACATCGATCCCCGTAAGGAATAAGGAGGTACACGGACATGGCATTATTTGAAAACTACGAAAGAAGAGAAGCAAAAATTCTCTCAGTTCTTAAAGAATACGGCATCAACTCAATCGAAGAGTGTAAGGAAATCACTCTTGCAAAGGGTATCGACTGCGACAAAATCGTAAGAGAAACTCAGCCCATCTGCTTTGAAAACGCTGTATGGGCATACACAGTAGGTTGCGCTATCGCTCTCAAGAAGGGCTGCACAAAGGCTGCTGACGCTGCTGCTGCAATCGGTGAAGGTCTTCAGGCTTTCTGTATTCCCGGTTCAGTTGCTGACAACCGTCAGGTTGGTCTCGGCCACGGTAACCTCGGCAAAATGCTCCTTTCAGAAGAAACAGAATGCTTCTGCTTCCTTGCAGGTCACGAATCTTTCGCTGCTGCTGAAGGCGCTATCAAAATCGCTCTTAACGCTAACAAGGTAAGAGTTCAGCCCCTCCGTGTTATCCTTAACGGTCTCGGCAAGGACGCTGCTATGATCATTTCAAGAATCAACGGCTTCACATACGTTCAGACTGAATTTGATCCCTATTCAGAAACAGTTAAGATTGTTAACGAAACAGCTTACTCAACAGGTGACAGAGCTAAGGTTCGTTGCTACGGTTCAGACAATGTTCCCGAAGGCGTTGCTATCATGAAGCTTGAAAACGTTGGTGTTTCAATCACAGGTAACTCAACTAACCCCACACGTTTCCAGCATCCCGTTGCAGGCACATACAAGAAATGGTGTGTTGAAAACGGTGTAAGCTACTTCTCAGTTGCATCAGGCGGCGGTACAGGCCGTACACTTCATCCCGATAACATGGCTGCAGGTCCCGCTTCATACGGTATGACAGATACAATGGGTCGTATGCACTCAGACGCTCAGTTTGCAGGTTCTTCATCAGTTCCCGCTCACGTAGAAATGATGGGTCTTATCGGTGCAGGTAACAACCCCATGGTTGGTATGACAGTTGCTTGTGCAGTTGCTATCGAAGAAGCAAGCAAGTAATATTACAGTTATTTATAACATTATCCCCGTTTCTTTCGAGACGGGGATTTTTTATTCTGAGCCTGATAAAAAAGAAGAGGATTAAAAATACCCTTCACATTTTACAGCAGACTGCTTATATCCAATTCATATATCTGTCCTTCGGGAATCTGCTCCTGCTTGAAAAATATAATCATATACCAAGGCAGATAAAACACATTACGCTCATTCTCGACATTTCCGTTACACAGAACATAAGCCTGCCCGAAGGTCCATTCTTTTACACCAAGCACATTATCAAGCGCTTTATGCTTTTTATAGTCTTTACCTGACTTGACCTCTATAATATCAACATGAGTTCCGTTCTGAATAACAAAATCAATTTCGCCGTACTTCTTTGCATCAAAATAATGAAGCCTGAATCCGTTATACTTAATAGACTGAGCCATTACATTTTCAAGAATACTTCCCATATTAATTTCAAGATTGCCGTTAAGAATATCAAACTGAACATTTTCCATACAAGCAGCACAAAGCAGACCGGTATCAGCCATAAACAATTTGAAAAGATTGTGTTTTTCATTCAACTGCAATGCAGGTTGCGGCTCAATAACATTGTAACAAGGCAATGCAACACCTGCATCTGAAAGCCATTCAAAACTGTTTTCGTATCGGTTCTGTCTGCCTTTTTCATCAATTTTTGTAAGAATAAACCTTCTGTTTTTATCGTCAAGCTGCGAAGGAATACTGTCAAATATGGCCTGAATCTTCAATTTACTGCTATTATTGGAGTACTTGGCAATATCAAGACGGTATAATTCAAGAATTTCCTTCTGATTTGCAACAACTTTACCTATATCATGTGTTTCAATATAAGTATTGACAACCTGAGGCATTCCTCCGACAACAATATAAGTCCTGAATAATTTCATCATTGTGTCGTGAATTACAGGAGGCACAACAGTCATCATCTTAAAATAACGATACAAATGCTCTATTGTTGAATCAGGAACAGAGTTTGCCCATAAGAATTCTTCAAAATCAAGAGGATGCATTCTGTAAATTTCTTCAAAACCGACAGGATATGAACGGACATCCTTGAATCTGACACCAAGCATTGATCCTGTTTCTATATAATCAAATCTGCCGTCTTCAACAAGAAACTTAATTGCAGTCCTCGCATTTGGGCATTCCTGAATTTCATCAAACAAAACAAGGGTATTGCCGGGCTCCATAGGCTTACGGATATAAGCTGTAAGATTTGTAATTATGGTATCGGCATCAAGCGAACCTGAAAAAATATCGGCAGCTTTTGAATCTGTCACAAAATTTATTTCAACAAAATTTTCATAATACTCCTTTCCGAAATTACGGGCAAGTGTGGTTTTACCAATCTGTCTTGCACCTATGATGCACAAAGCCTTTTTATTATCGGAATTCTTCCAACTAATCAGCTTTTCCCAAGCCTTTCTCCTCAGCAAAACTATCACCTCACTGATATATTACACTGAAAGTGTAACATTATTCTTGATTTTTGTCAAGTTTTTGCAACATTATTCTTAATCTTCAGAGGAATTTTGCAACATTTCTCCTTAAAGCCGATTTATTATTCAGAAATCATTACTCAAGATGCATTTTATAAAATTTTGCCTTAAAGGTTTGCGTACCGTCAAAGGTGCTGTATTCCCCATACCGGTCAAATACCAACCCACACTTTTCCATAACTCTGCCTGAAGCAGGGTTATCAACAGCATGGTCGGAAACAAAATCTTTTATGCCGTGTTCTTTATATGCCAATTCAATCATTCTTTTTGTCGCTTCTGTGGTTAAACCTTTATTCCAATAGTCAGAACGGATATTGTAACCGAATCCCCACTCGTCAGGGTTGCCTTTGTGCGGTCCTATGCTACCGCTACCGATTAACAGATTGTTTTCTTTAAGAACAAAACCCCAATGATAATTCTCGTCTTCAGGAAGTATTACATTTATCCAATGCAAAACCTCATCAATGTTTTTATAAAGATTGTACGGCATGAATTTGTTGACTCTTTCATCGCTGAGCCATACAAATGCAGCTTTTGCGTCATCAGATGTAATGGGGCGAAGAATCAATCTATCTGTCTCAAGTACAGGTGTAGTTTTTATGTATTTTATCTGTTTTATTTTTTGTATTATATTCATCGTCGTTTCCTCTTTTCTGTTTCGATTGCTATAAACGGAACTGTCATTTCTTCTTCGGTAAGACCTGCGTGAACACCAACCATTTCAAAATCACCTCGTTTATAGTCAATATTGATTTCACCAAGAGCAACTGCGAAAAAGTCACCTATAAAGTCTGCAGTTTTCGGATGAGGTGTTCCAAAACCTAAAATATTTTCAGAGAAAACCTCGTCCTTTGTCATTAACCTGAAAGACTCTCCAAAAATTTTGTTGAATTCTGTTTTGAATTCTTCTGTTCTTCCGTCTTTAACAAAGAAACTTGACGCCCTT
>JAFUIY010000041.1 GCA_017473925.1 Clostridia bacterium
AGTATTGATAAATCTGTTGCAAGAACAAAAGAGATTGCAGTGATGTATGAAAAGCTATTTGAAAAGCACATCAACGGAATTGTCAATGAAGAAAGCTTTATGCAGCTCTCACAGAAGTATGAAACAGAACGTGATGAACTGAAGCTGAAAATCAGGCAATATCAGGAAGAACTTTCAGAAATCGAAAATCTTCGTACAAGTAAAGAGCAATTCACCTTTGCGGTCCGTAAGTTTATGCAGATGGAAACTCTTACACCTGCACTGCTGAATGAACTTATTGAGAAAATCGAGGTTCATTCTATTGAGGGTAAGGGTAAGAACAAAACACAGAGAATTGTTATTCACTACCGCTTCATCGGGGTGATTGAAAATCCTGTAAAAGAGGAGAATATAGTCCTTGAAGCAAGACAAGGCGTAGCCGTAGAATATCTCACGGCATAACAAAAAAGAGCAGGCTCAAAGCCTGCTCGATACATAATAAATCACATTAAATTTAACTATGAGGAAATGTAAAAAAAGAAAAGTGAGTATTCACTTGTGTTATGAATACTCACTATGGTGCGAGAGACGGGACTTGAACCCGTACGGGATTACCACACGCCCCTCAAACGTGCGCGTCTGCCGATTCCGCCACTCTCGCATTCCGTTTGGAACATTTGGAATTATAACAGAATAAAACATGAATGTCAAGTGTTTTTTTAAAATTTTTTCAACTTTTTTCAATTATTTTATTATATACTTGTCTGCGGTGATAAATTATAGTATAATAACACCGTAAAAGAAAAAAAGGAGACTGTTTATGAAAAAAATAATTGCCTGTTTACTTGCATGCATACTCTGTCTCGCCCCCCTGACAGCATATGCAGAAAATGATATCCCCGATGAAATGAACATTATGATGGGTGACGTGAATCTTGACGGCAAGGTCACTGCGATGGATGCCCGTAATGCACTCCGTTATGCAGCAAGGCTTGAGTCCTCTGAGGGAGTTGAAATGCTCAGCATCGATGCAGACGGCGACGGCAGAATTTCAGCATCCGATGCCCGTTCAATTCTCCGTGTTGCCGCAAAAATCTCACAGTTTGTCGCAGGCTTCGACGGCAAGGGTACGCCCTCAGTCATCAACACCCTGAGAAGCAACATTTATTTTATCGAGGTTGAAAACTTCGACAGCGGCAAGGCTGAAAGCATGAAGTTCTCAATCGCAAGAAACAAAGCCGATGTCTACATGATTACAGACGATGTGAACATGATCGGCGAAATGGGTCTCGGCGGAATGATGACAATCACAAAATGCGGTATGATGCTCAAGGGCGAGGACATTTATGCAATCATGGGCACCGAAAAGGCAAACATTGCCATGTTCATTGCCAAGGAAATGCAGGATGAGCTTGAGATGACTCCCGACTCACTTTATGAGCTGACAGATATGATTGACGATTTCCTGCCTGCTGAGCTTGGCACTCCCGTAAAAACACAGCTCAACGGCAAAGATATGTTCTGCTACACATATGAGGCTCTCGGACAGCAGTGTCAGCTGTACATCGGCACAAACGGTGTGCTGTCCCACATCGACGGTGTAATGCAGAACGGTGATGTCGAAACACTTCTGACCTTCAGCAAAATTTCAGGTGACAAGACCGACAAATACTTTTCACTTGACAGCTACGACGAAATCTGGTAAATAAACATCAAAAAAAGACTCCCTTGCGGAAGTCTTTTTTTATTACATACAAGCTGTTACCAACCCATTTTGATAAGGTCGCCGTTGCCGTCTGTGTTGATTTCACCCTTGAAGAGCTTGATAGCATCGATAATGCTGAGCACCATGCTGACAAAGATACCGATACCACAGCCGAGAAGAGTAACAAGAAGCTTTACAAGACCCTTGTTCTTTCTGTCAAGATAGAAATCATGAAGACCGTAAACGCCGAAGAAAAGAGCAAGGAATGCAGCAACATAAGCTGACTTCTGGGGCTTGGGAGCAGGAGTGTACTCAGGAGCATTAGCGCTTGCCTGAGGTGCTGCATATGCAGGTGCACCCTGGTTATAACCGGGGTTGCCGTATGCTGCCTGTGCGTTCTGGTTTGCAGCTGCATCATCACCTTCTACAGCAGCTCCGCAGTAAGGACATACAGCGTAGTTACCTTCCATTGCTTTTCCGCATTTTGTACAGAATTTCATTTAAAAAACCTCCGTAAAATAAATTTTTATTTTTTTAAAAAGAATTCTCTGATTCTTTTATTTTTTGATATTGAGCCGAAGTGCTTCACCACACGGGGAAGTCTTGTCACACCCGACGGGTCCCATTCGCTTTCATCGGCAATACTTGTGAAGCCGTACCATGGAAGCATTTCCGTCAGCTCCTGCCTGAAACGGGAATATGCAGGCTTATTTTTACACCATGCAGTCTGGGCAACAGCGATGAATCTGGGGAAGCACATGTATTCCGTTTTTTCAAGGTCTGCGACATATTCAGTCCAGATGGGAGTGTCAACACCCACTACATTTGAGTTCACCTGAGGCTCGTATTCATACACCTTTTTAAGGGGTGTCATTGCATAGGGATAGTCCGCATAATAGCGATAGAAATCACTGTTTATGATTGCATTGGGACTTGCCTTGCTGAGCTCTTTCGGGTCCATCCATCTCTGGACGGTTATATCTTCATCGAGATTTCCGCCCTTGAGGCTCTCATTCCATGTGATAACCTTTTTGCCCTTACCTTTAAGATATTTATTGATTCTGTTTATGAAATATCCCTGAAGCTCATCTTCATTTCTGAGCTTTTCATCTTCAATACGCTGTCTGCAGACGGGACAGTCCTTCCACTGTGCCTTGGGTGCTTCGTCACCGCCGATATGAATATAACTGTCAGGGAAAATATCGCATATTTCATCGAGTATTTCGTAAAGGATGTCGTAATTGTCATCATTGCCTGCACAGATAATATCCCTGAAAATACCTGCCGTGGTTTTTGCTTCAACCTTCTTCCCGTTACATGCCATTCCCTCAACGGATGACAGCAATGCGGAAACATGGCCGGGCATGTCAATCTCAGGCACAACAATCATGTGGTTTGCATGAGCATAGCTGACGATGTCCCTCATTTCGTCCTGAGTGTAAAATCCGCCGTAGACATCTTCGTTCTGCTCGGCACCGAAATGGCTTCCCTTTCTGTATGCTCCCTTCTGAGTAAGCACGGGAAAAGCCTTTATCTCAGGTCTCCAGCCCTGGTCATCGGTCAGATGCCAGTGAAAAACATTGAATCTGAGCTTTGCACAGTAATCAATCATTTTCTTTATGTCGGCTATGGATGTGAAATGGCGTGCAGAATCTATCATGAATGCACGGTATGTATATCTCGGAATATCTCTTATATGAACATTGGGAATATTCTGTCCGCACTGAAACATTATCTGACTGAGAGCCTGTCTGCCGTAAAAAAAGCCTGAAAGTGATGATGCGCCTATTCTGATACTGCCGTCGATATGAAGCTCGAATCCGTCAGCAGGCAGATTTTCTGCATCATATTCAGTGACGGGTGCCGTTGCCTTAGTAAAGCCCGTCAGGTATTCCGTTTCATAGGGTGAAGGGATAATTGACAGCTTCATCATCATTCTCCTTTCAGATTTGAGTAGGGATTTCTCCTCTGACAGTCATTGTGTCTGCCGTGACATCACAGTTGACAGCCATTATATGAATGCCTGCCGATTCTGCAGCCCTGAGTGCTTCGGCAAACTGCGGATGAGTTTCCTCATTGGGAGCAAAAACAACATCCTTACCGCTCTGAATCACAAACAGAATATATGCCTCGTAGCCTTTGCTGATACATTCCGTAAGCTCCCTGACATGCTTCACTCCACGCTCTGTGGGGGCATCGGGAAACAGCGCCCTGCCGTCCCTGAAAAGGGTGACACCCTTGACCTCTGCAAATGCCTTTATACCGTTGCCCTCAATATAAAAATCAAATCTTGAAGAGCCGTATTTACATTCAGCCTTTACATTACAGCCGGGAAATATTTTTCTGAGATACTCCCCTGCAGCTTTGTTCGGTGCCTGGGAGTCGATGTTGATAATTTCTCCGTCTTTTTCGGCGGCAACAAGGTCATATGCAGTTTTTCTGTCGGGATTATCACTTTTTTCAAGATAAACTGTTGCACCCTCTGTGAAAATCTCTTTGAGCCTGCCCGTGTTTTTCACATGGCAGACCTCTTCTTTTCCGTCAAGGAGCACATGCGCAACAAATCTGTTCCGTCTGACAAGGAATGTTCCTTTTACAATATTATTATATCTCATAAAAATTAATTAAAAATAAAGATAAATACAATTTTAATATATTTTATCATATTCCTGCAAATTGTTCAATAGTATAAAAAGAAAAAAGCAGATATCCGAAGATACCTGCCGTTTTACTGTTTCAATTAATTACAGACCGAAGGGGAGAGTAATTTCAAGTTCCATGCCAAGAGCTGCAAGGATATCGTTGAGGAACTTAATGAGAGCCTTAACATACTTTAAGATTTCTGCCATGATTACACTTTCCTTTCCTTGAAATAATAAGCTTTACTTATTGCATTATTATTAAAACACACAAATGTTATATCTGTTTGTTATAAAATTAAACAGTTATTAAACATTTGTTAATATTTAGGAAAATATAGTTCAGAAAAAGAATTATTTGCGAGCAGTAAAACATTATTGAAAATAGTAATTGATTTACATAAAAACAACTGCTATAATTGAGATATATTGAACACAGAGAGGTTTTATTATGGGACGAACCATTAAGGATTTTTATTTCAACGGAAACACAGACGTAATATTCGGCGAAATACATAACTATCTTATATCTGAAGGCTATGAATACCTTGTATTCGAGGGGGAACAGGTTTTCAAGAAAGGACACGGTCTTGCAACGGGACCGACCTTTATAAAGATTTCATCCTCAGGCGGAATAGTACGCACAGAAGCATGGATGAAATACGCCGTTCTTCCCGGAGTTTATGCAAGTGAAATAGACCTTGACAGCTTTGTGGGCTCTGCAGTGAAGGGACCTGTCAGAAAGAGATTTGCATGGATAGAACAGCTCCTTCTTCAGCACGGGGCACAGCCTGCACAGCAGGGATATTTTCAGCAGCCCTATACTCCCGTTCAGCAACAGCAGCCTTATGCACCTGCTCAGCCTCAGTATCAGCAGCCTCAGCAGCAGTATCAGCAGTCCTATGCACCTGCTCAGCCTCAGTATCAGCAGCCTTATGCTCCCGTACAGCAGGAAGCTCCCGTTTTCTGTATGAAATGCGGTGAAAGATTTCAGGACGGTGCTGCCTTCTGCATGAAGTGTGGTAATAAAAGACAATAAACATGAAGAGCTGTCACGCATGATGTGCTCCCTGTCAAGTAGACAGACGAAATAACAAAAATAGTTGTTAATCTATCCATTCCCCACCCCTCCTGTACAGGAGGGGTGGGGAATTTTCACGCCGCGTAAGCTGCATGGTATTCCATCGGTGTCATACAAT
>JAFUIY010000042.1 GCA_017473925.1 Clostridia bacterium
CGGTGTAAAGGGTTACAGATGCACCGAAATGGACGATTTCAGAGAAACAATGAAGACTGCAATTGAGGCAGACGGCCCCGTTCTTATTGAATGTTTCATTGATAAGGACGAAATGGTTCTTCCCATGCTTCCTCCCGGCGGCTCAATGGATGACATCATTGTTGAAAGGGTTGGTGACTGATATGGACAGACATGTTCTTTCGGTTTTCGTCCGTAACCAGTACGGTGTGCTTGCAAGAATTTCAAGCATGTTCAGAAGAAGAGGTTTCAATATTGACTCTCTTACCGTAGGTGAAACGGAAAACCCCGAATATTCAAGAATGACCGTCACTTTCAACGGTGACGATGTTGTAAAGAATCAGATTGTGCGTCAGCTTGCAAAGATGCCCGATGTTGAGAGCATCACAGAGCTTGAAAAAGCAGAATCTGTTTCAAGAGAGCTTGTTCTTGTAAAAATAAAGAACAGCAAGGAAAACAGACAGGATATCATGAGCGTTGTTGATATTTTCAGAGCAAAGGTTGTTGATTACGGCACCGAAGCCATGATTGTTGAAATAACGGGTGAGTCCTCAAAAATTGATGCTTTCATAGACCTTGTGGAAGAATTCGGAATCATCGAAGTCTGCCGTACGGGTATTGTTGCTCTCAAGAGAGGAAACGGAAGCATATTGAATGAAAACTAATAAATAATTGTACATTGTACATTGTAAATTGTACATTGATAAAAAGGAGATTATAAAAATGAACACATCAGCAAAAGTATATTATCAGCAGGACTGCGATCTCGGCAGACTTAACGGAAAGACAGTAGCAATTATCGGTTACGGCTCACAGGGTCATGCACACGCTCTTAACCTCAAGGAAAGCGGAGTTAACGTTATCATCGGTCTTTACGAGGGTTCAAAGAGCTGGGCAAAGGCTGAAGCTCAGGGCTTCGAAGTTTTCACAGCTAAAGAAGCAGCAGCAAAAGCTGACCTTATCATGATTCTTATCAACGACGAACTTCAGGCAAAGCTTTACAAGGAAAGCATTGAACCCAACCTTACAGCAGGCAAGACTCTTGCATTCGCTCACGGTTTCAACATTCACTACGGCTGCATCAAGCCCCCCAAGGATGTAAACGTTATCATGATCGCTCCCAAGGGTCCCGGCCACACAGTAAGAAGCGAATATCAGGCTGGCAAGGGCGTTCCCTGTCTTATCGCTGTTGAACAGGATGCTACAGGCGATGCTATGGATATCGGTCTTGCATACGCTCTCGGTATCGGCGGCGCTCGTGCAGGCGTTCTCGAAACAAACTTCCGTACAGAAACAGAAACAGACCTCTTCGGTGAACAGGCTGTTCTCTGCGGCGGTGTATGTGCTCTTATGCAGGCAGGTTTCGAAACACTTGTTGAAGCAGGTTACGACCCCAGAAACGCATACTTTGAATGTATCCACGAAATGAAGCTCATCGTTGACCTTATCTATCAGAGCGGTTTCGCAGGTATGAGATACTCAATTTCAAACACTGCTGAATACGGTGACTACATCACAGGTCCCAAGGTTATCACAGACGAAACAAAGAAGGCTATGAAGAAGATTCTTTCAGATATTCAGGACGGTACATTCGCAAAAGAATTCCTTCTTGATATGTCAGATGCAGGCGCACAGGTTCACTTCAAGGCTATGAGAAAGCTTGCTGCAGAACATCCCGCAGAAGTTGTCGGTGAAGATATCCGTAAGCTCTACAGCTGGAACGACGAAGCAAAGCTTATCAACAACTAAGATTTTTTATTCTGCATCAGCCGTTTTTTTTCGGTTGGTGCAGTTTCAAATATATAATGTACAATTAACAATTTACAATGTACAATCGGTTTGATAGTCATTGTAAATTGTACATTGTAAATTGTGCATTGATAAAAAAGGAGAACTATATATGCTCAGTGACAATCTTAAATTCGGTGCCATAAATGCACCTCACAGATCGCTTTATCACGCACTGGGACTTACAGACGAAGAACTCACAAAGCCTATGATAGGTATTGTAAGCTCATATAACGAAATCGTTCCCGGTCATACAAATATAGACAAAATCGTTGATGCCGTAAAGCTCGGTGTTGCATCAGCAGGCGGTACACCTATCGTTTTCCCTGCAATCGCTGTATGTGACGGTATCGCAATGGGACACAAGGGTATGAAGTATTCACTCATCACCCGTGACCTTATTGCAGACTCAACAGAAGCTATGGCTCTCGCTCACGGCTTTGATGCTCTTGTTATGGTTCCCAACTGCGACAAGAATGTTCCCGGTCTTCTTATGGCTGCGGCAAGACTCAACATTCCCTGTATTTTCGTCAGCGGCGGCCCCATGCTTGCAGGTAAGGTTGACGGCAGAAAGACAAGCCTTTCAATGATGTTTGAGGCTGTAGGTGCTCACGCTGCAGGCAAGATTGACGATGCAAAACTTCACGAGTTTGAATGCAAGACATGTCCCACATGCGGTTCATGTTCAGGTATGTACACAGCAAACTCAATGAACTGTCTGACAGAAGCTATCGGCATGGGTCTTCGCGGTAACGGTACAATCCCTGCTGTTTATTCTCAGAGAATCGAACTTGCAAAGCATGCAGGTATGAAGATTATGGAGCTTGTAAAGAAAGACATCAAGCCCCGTGACATCATGACAAAGGAAGCATTTGAGAACGCTCTTACAGTTGACATGGCTCTTGGCTGTTCAACAAACACAATGCTTCATCTTCCCGCAATCGCACATGAATGCGGAATTGACATTGACCTTGATATTGCAAACGATATCAGCAAGAAGACTCCCAACCTCTGCCACCTTGCTCCCGCAGGCAGAACATATATGGAAGACCTCGAAGAAGCAGGCGGTGTTTATGCCGTTATGAATGAGCTTAACAAAAAAGGTCTTCTTCACACAGACCTCATCACAGCAACAGGCAGGACAGTAGGGGAGAATATTGAAAATGCAATGAATCTCGACCCCGAAACAATCAGACCTATCGAGAATCCCTACAGCGAAACAGGTGGCATTGCAGTCCTCAAGGGTAACCTTGCTCCCGACGGAAGTGTTGTAAAACGCTCTGCAGTTGCTCCTGAAATGCTCGTTCACGAAGGCCCTGCAAAGGTCTTTGATTGCGAAGAAGATGCTCAGGCAGCCATCAACGGCGGTAAAATCGTTGCAGGTGATGTTGTTGTCATCCGTTACGAAGGCCCCAAAGGCGGCCCCGGTATGAGAGAAATGCTTAACCCCACATCTTCAATCGTAGGTATGGGACTGGGAAGCTCAGTTGCACTTATCACAGACGGCAGATTCAGCGGTGCCACAAGAGGCGCTTCAATCGGTCATGTTTCACCTGAAGCAGCTTCGGGCGGTATCATCGGTATCGTTGAAGACGGTGATATCATCAGCATTGATATCCCCGGGAATAAGCTTGAGCTTAAAGTTCCTCAGGAAGAAATCGACAGAAGAATGGCTTCATTCGTTCCCAAGACAAAGGAACTCACAGGTTATCATAAGCGTTATGCCGCACTTGTTCAGAGTGGCTCAAAGGGTGCAATACTTAAAGTCGATTAACAATAATTTATAAAAGAGTTGACGTAGGGCGGGTTGCCCTGTCAAGTGTAACATGGTAAACAGGAGTGCAAGGACATGGTATACACATTTAGAGCCTTGAAATATGTCTGTTAATAAGTTTACCGTCATGAACGGAGA
>JAFUIY010000043.1 GCA_017473925.1 Clostridia bacterium
ATTATATAGAGTTTTACAACACAAAAAGATATCAATTAAAACTACATTGTATGACACCGATGGAATACCATGCAGCTTACGCGGCGTGAAAATTCCCCACCCCTCCTGTACAGGAGGGGTGGGGAATGGATAGATTAACAAATATTTTTGTTATTTCGTCTGTCTACTTGACAGGGAGCACATCACACTCAAGTCCGTACAGTCTTTTTGTTTTTTTTATAAATGTTTTATTCTGTTTTTATATTTCTCAACGAGTGCGTTGTTGATTTCATCACCGCCGTCAATATTCGATGATGCGAAATGGTCGGGACAAAATCCTTTTTTTGCACATATATCAACACTCTGTGCCACAACAGCATTGAGAATCATTGCACCGCATACTGTTGATGTCGGGCAGATTTTACCCTCAATGCCCTCAATTTCAACACAGGCGTCACCCGTACAACCGCCGTTATCAAGCACGACATCTGCAATTTCACACAGCCTTTTTCCGCTTTTGTGCCTTGATAATCCTGAATATGTATGCTCAAGATTTGTAAGGGCTATGACATTGAGCCCTTTTTCCTTGCAGAGAAGTGCCATATCAACAATGACACCGTTTCTGCCCGAATTTGAGATAATTACGATTGTGTCATCGGCTTTCATTTTATAGTCAATGAAAATTCTCTCAGCCATGCCCTCTTCACGCTCATGCAGAGTGCTTTCCGATGCCGAAATGTGAAGCATCAGAGGGGCAATGAGTACGGGCTGAATATTGACAAGACCGCCTGCCCTGTAAAAAAGCTCTTCAGAGAGCATGTGCGAATGCCCCGTACCGAAAAGATAAATCTGACGGTCATTTATAAGTGTGTCGGCAAGGATTTCTGCCGTTTTTACGATTGAGCCATTTTCGTCTTTTTCGATTTTTTCAATAATTCTTTTTACATTTTCAATGTATTCAATATATTTTTCCATCAGAGATTCCTCGCAAGCAAAGCTGCAGTTTCTTCGGGTGGTGTTTCAATGAGTTGAATTTTTAATTCAGGGAAGTTATTTCTGACAGACTGTGTAAATTCTTCTCTGAAAAGGCTGTTGTGCTGAAAAACGCCTCCGTAAAGACCTAAAACATCGCAATTTATCATTTTTTCAAGAAGTGTCTGAACAGTAAATGCGAACTTTTGTGCTTCAATTTTTATTATTCTTCTTATCATTTCGTCATTTATATCAAGTGCTTCGGCAAAGCGGGCAAGTCTGTCCTTTGTCATATCGGGAGAATAGATAATATCTATGGTCTTTCTGAAATCATCCGTGCCGAAAAACTTGTTTGCCGAATCAAGAAGATGTGTTTTTTCACCTTTGTCGCACATCTGACAGCAGATTTTCAGAGCCGTCACGGCAATTGAATAAGCCGAGCCTTCGTCACCTATAATATGTCCCCAACCGCCTGAAACATGAATGCTGCCGTCATTGTCTTCAGCAGCTGCGATTGAGCCCGTTCCGCAGATAGCAACACATGGACATTCTGCATCTTCTGTTGATTTCAGAGCAATATAAACATCGCTGTGCATCTTTATTTTTTCAGCATTTATTACGCCTTTGCAAAGTGCATCGGTTGCTTCTTCATCGGCTTCGCAGTCAAGGGCAGAACAGCCTATGAAAGCAGATGCAAATGACTTTATTCCCGTTTCAGCCGTGATTTCATTCATAATGTCAGCAAGATTATTCCTTGCCGTTTCATTTCCCACGGAGTAAAAATTTATTGTTCCGCCTGTTTTTTTTGTTATGATATTGCCTTTTTCGTCTGTCACAACGGCAGTTGTTCTTGTGCCGCCGCCGTCAATACCGAGATAATACATTATTTCACATCCCTTATAAGGCTGTTTATGCTCTCAAGAATTGTACGGGCAGTGTCGGGTCCCGTGGAGTTCGTTTCTTCGTAGTGATTTCTGTGGAATCTGTCATTGCCTGAATTTATGTAGGGGAGCTTTTCATTAAGGAAAAAGTCGTTATCGGGGATTATGTAACCGAGCTCATCGTTACAAAGACCTATAACAAAGGTGTGCTTTGCATCTGACATATCCTTAAGAATGGTGTAATCGGCACGCTTTCCCGTTGCAGACATATATTCTGTCAGGAATTCGCCGTTGTAAAGCTCAGGGAAAAGCTCACCGGGAATCATGAATATTCCGATTTCACCGTTGCCCAGTTCAAGATAACCGGCTTCAGAGTGAATATAAGCCTCGGTTCTTTTTCTTCCACGTGCAATGTCGTTGTTAAGCACCTTCATAAGCCTTGCAAGAATGAGGACATAGTTTGATGCTTTGATTTTAACGGGAACATTTCTGATGTTGACACAGCAGGGAAGCTCCTTTTCATCAGTCATTGAGTTGATAATTCCACCGAGTGTCTTACCGAACTGCTTTGTGTATTCCTCGCAGTCAATTTCGTTTCTGTAAACTTTTTTTATTTCCCTTGCGGAAATCATTCCGCCTATAGCACCGTTGAAGAAAACAGCATCACAGTTTTGTGTTTTTTCTTCAATTTCCTTTATCATATAAGCAGGGAAGTCTGCACTTATCTTCTTTGTTTTGCTTCCGAGAAGCTCAGCATGGGATGCGAAATTGACAATAACAATGTTCTTTTTGCCGTCAAAGGATTCAAAACGGAGCTTTGTAAGATTACTGTCAAAGGTGTCGGGAGTACGGCAGTCAAACTGCATATCCTGAATATTTTTAACTGCATAATAAATCCTGCCGTCTGCTCTGTTTTCATAAGAACGGATAATTGCATCAGCAGTTTTCTTTATGAGAGACGCCATAAATGCTTCGTCTCTTCCGCATTTATAGATTTCTTCACCCCATAACCCCTGTGTGTCAATTGCCGAATGGGAATGGGTTGCAGAAACATTTATTGATTTGAGATGAGGGATTTTTCCTGATTCAATTACTGTTTTTCTGATAAGATTTATGTCATGACGGCTGATGCCCACAGCATCGACACTGCACATGATTATACCGCCCTTGCCCGTGTTGTCATCGACATAAACAGAGCGTGCAAACATATCATCGAGCACACCCTCTGCAGGATTGTCTGAATCATAGCCTGCGATGAAATACTTTTTCGTACTGACATCATCGGGTGTGAGTACTGATGATGCAAAACCGCAGGTAAAGCAATTTCCGTTACGGGCTGTGAAGCTCCCGTCACCTGTGAGCATATATCTGTCTGCATCCTCATTTTCAGAAAAATAGCTGTCGGGCATACCTGCAATAACAGTCTTTGCAAGAATACCTATTGATTCTGCTGTCAGCTTGTCAAAATTCATAATCATTTCCCCTTTATTTTGCAAAAACATTGATTTTGATAAAAGAATTATATATTATATAAACAGGTGATTTGCTATGATAAATATAAGAAAATATGAAAATACGGATGCACATGATGTGAGATTTGTCTGTCTCAACAGTGAGGGTACGCCTCATACGGGCAATGTCGGGGAGTTCATTCTTCACACATTCTGCGATTATTATATTGAGAATGAGCCTGAAAACTGCTTTGTCCTTTCAGATGACGGAAAAGCTGTGGGATATATCATCTGTACCGAAAACTATGATGCTTATAAAGAGATTTTCGACAGAGAGTATCTGCATCTCAACAAGGATTTAGGCGATGAATTATACGGCTGGGCAAAGGAATCCACAATTCTTCAGGAGAAGTATAAGGCTGAGTATCCTGCACATCTGCACATTGATATTCTCCCTGAATATCAGCGCAAGGGTTGGGGCGGAAAGCTCCTTGAAGCACTCTCTGAACACCTGAAATCAAAGGGCATAAAGGGCGTTATGCTCACTGCAGGCTCAGATAATGTGAATGCAGGCAATTTCTATCGCAAATACGGCTTTGAAGTGATTGAAATTCTCGGCACTGATGTGGCATTCGGCAAGAAATTATAAGCCGAGCATTTTAAGAAAAACTTCAAGCTCAACCTTTATGTTGCTGTCTTCTGAAATCTTTGCAGGTAATGAATAATATTTTTCTGTGATTTCAGATATTTCATCAAGGACCGATTTATCGGCGGTCTTTATGTATCTGTAAACGGCTTCTGTAAGGTCGCATTTTACGGAAAATTTTTGGGACCATTTTTCAAGCTCTTTGCATATGGGTAAATCACGGCGGAGATAATCTCTGCCGTTTTTTAATTTTGTAAGATATTTTTCATAAAGGACAAAGGCAGAGTCTCTGTTGCCTTTTCTGTATTCCTTTGCAATTTCACGGAAAGCACTGTTCATCCTTCTTGAATTGGAGTCAAGAAGGCATGAAGTGTAAAGATGGTCTGCAAAAGCAAGAAAACCTTCAGCATCTTCTTTGCCTATAATCTGTTTTACGGCATTCTCAAAAGAGGTCTCTGAATCATAATTTTCGCTGTCCCAGAGATAATCTGCAATTGTTATAAGGGGAATCTTTGAGCATTCTGCATATTCCATACAGTTTGCAATGATACCCTCTGAGTATTTGTGTAAGTCAGCATCTCTGCCGATTATGGGTGAAATGTGCATTTCGTTATGCATTGCACAGTCATTTACGGGGTAATTGTCCCAGTAAAGAGGCTTGTGACGGGTACCTTCAATGAATTGCACTGCTTCACTGCTTTTTATTTCTCTCGAACAGATATCCTTGCCTGTCCAGAAAACAGAAATCATCGGTGAGATATTCTGACCGAGTTTTGATATGTAATATTCGTTACCGTTACCGTGATAAAGGGTAGGGCAGACAATGACTTTCACATTTTTATCAATTGCCGTGACAGCACTGTGATATCTGTTGATAAGGTCAATATGCGCATTGACCGTTTCACCGAAACGCTCTTTGTCCTCATCATAAAACAGCTCTTCGTCAATGTCGTCAAGAAGCAGTCCGAAGTTTCTGATACCGATTGAATAAAGCTGCTCGGTTTTCTTAATAAGTGCCGAAAACTCGCTGTCATCGGAGTATTTCATTGAAAGCCCCGGTGCAATACACCAGCAGAAATTCATATAATACTTCCGTGCATTTTCAACAAGCTCTCTGAGCATATCAAGGTCTTTTTCAGGATATAAATCACGCCATAATTCTCTGTGGTAAGGGTCGTCTTTCGGAGCATGATAGACGGTGTTCATCCTGTTTTTTGCCATAAGGGTCATTATTGAAAGACGGTTTTCCCGTGTCCAGGGAGTGCCGTAAAAGCCCTCAATATAGCCTCTGACGGCAAAGGCAGGTGAGCAGACATATTCCCCGTCATGAAGACGGTTTTCACGCACTCTTTTTGCAATGTCACACAGGGCATAGAAGCCGCTTTTTTCACCCGGGCAGGTGATTTCCACGCTGTTGCCTTTTACGGAAAGGATGTATTTTTCGTCAGTGAGTCTGCATGTCTTTTCGCAGTAGCAGACACTTCTGTCGTTTTTTATGATAAAGGCAGTGTCAATATCCCTGAGCTCAGGGAACATTTCAGATATGTATGACTTGTCAGGCATAAATAAACTCCTTTTTACGGCATGGTTACGGGATGATTGATAAATCAGAATTTGTCGGAATAATGCACAATGCAAAATGCATAATGCACAATTATATAATCCAAGCCCGTAGGGCTTCCGAAACAATTTGCCGAAGGCAAATTATATCACATTTACATAGCAAATATACCACATCCGTCGAAGACGGATATATCACATTTTCCCCAGGAAAATATATCACTGCATTAATTTATCGCTCAGCGATAAATTACTGCTTGTCAAGCACCGGCATTTCTGTCATTCTCAGCCTTGCACAGCCGTAGGGGCAAAGCTCAATTGTCTCTGCTTCTGATACGGGTACTCTTGATTTCGGTGTTTTTCTTGCAATGCTCTTGTAGGGGAATTTGAGTCCCCAGTCGATTTTCTGCATTTTTGCCCTGATTGTCACAGGGGGATTGCTCTGTGAAAAGGGAACATCGCCCGATGCATGATAATCTATTTCAAAATCATCATCAGCATAACCGTAATTCCAGGGTGTTGTGGGAACAAACTGATAATCGCAATAGGGGAACTTGCGTTCAACACCTTTTTTTGTGTATTCTCTCATTTGCTTTTCGTATGCAACGGGAACAGAGAACAGCAATGATCCCATCTGCAATGCGACAAGGTCATTCGGTCTCTTTTTGAAGAACGGTGTTGCCGTGAATTCAATTTCAATTTCTGTCTTACCCTGTTTTACATTGAATTCAAGGTCATTTGTATCCTTATCTTCACCTTTTACCTTAAGATTTTTTGCAAAAGAGTGGATACGGACAAGGAAATCAAAATCCTTCTGAGAATCAATATAATAATGCATTTTATTGTTGAAGGGATAGTCAGTTTCAAGCCTGATTGTGACATCCTTGTCATTAAGAACACCGGGAAGCATTACGGAATTTATGATTGTGTCGCCGTTATGCATAAAGGCTGCAAGTGTAAATTTCGGCCAGCCCTGATTGAAGTTTGCAGTACAGCAGCCGAAATTCGGCTCAAGACCGAATGTGTGCGCATAGGGGCCGTTTGTGCTCCAGGGAGCCATGAGCATTGTCTTCTGACATGCAATCTGATTGACCTGCTGAACATACTGATGAGTCCACATGTCTTCGCTCAGCGTTGCGGGAAGTGCGTTGAATGCGAGCACCTCAAGACGTTCTGCCCATTTGTTGTCACCCGTATGAGCAAAGATTTCTTCATAGGAATACATCTGCTCAACTACTGCACAGCATTCAGTACCTCTTGTCGGGTCGAGACCTGAGAGCACTTCGTCACCCGTAAAGCCCTCAAATGCAGTACCGTTGTATTTATCAAGAATACTGCGGAGCTTTTCGGCGTTGTCTGTGTATTTTTCACCCAGCAGGTCCTGTGAAACTGCTTCGCTTTTGAGCATCATAGCCATGTTTACGATATGAGTATTAAGAACCCACATATGACTGGGCTTTTTCCATTTTTCCGTAGCTTTGTTGTAGTCATAGCCCTGCTC
The DNA here is from genome assembly GCA_017473925.1 of Clostridia bacterium. Lineage (GTDB taxonomy): Bacteria > Bacillota > Clostridia > Oscillospirales > Acutalibacteraceae > UBA1081. The sequence goes on from JAFUIY010000043.1 coordinate 6,991, forward strand.
TTTTATGATTTTTGCAAGGTCTTTTATCCATTCTTCCTTGTATCTTTCATAAAGGAAATTGAGTGAAATAAATGTTTCAAACCATCTGAATCTGCCCCACATGAACAGCTTGATTTTTTTGTTTTTAAGAAGCTCATAGTAATTTTTCATTACTTTGTAAATTACATCGGGGATTCTTTCGTCACCTGAGCAGTCATAATAAACCTTGAGCGTTTTGCATATAAGCTGAATTGCCCATGTGTCATAGGTTGCTCTTTTTTTCTCGGGACAGGGACAGATCCAGCCGTCTTCCTCCTGAGAAGACAGAATTGCATCGATATATTTTTTTGCAGTTGCAATAAGCTCTTCATCTTCAAGAAGATATGCAAGGGGAATGAAGCCGTCAAGCCAGTAAGGTACTCTTTCCCAGCCCTCACGGTCTCCGCCTATCCATTTGCTGTCACGGATATCGGGCCATATTTTTTGAAGATTACCGCTCAGACCCTTTGCCTGGATTTCAAGCTGACGGCGGAGCCAGCCCTCGGGCTTTATTTCTTTTGTTGTATAAAAATTCCATTTATTCATTTTCTGTCACCTCAATGTTCTTTTCGGGAGTTTCGACCCCTTTTCTGATAAGGAAAAACAGGGGAATGAGTGCAAATATGCACACGATACCTGCCCAAAGGAACATGTTCTTTGCAGGTACGATAACCTCTGCGCCGACTTCATTTACTATGGTCTGTGCTGCATACTGACAGGCTTTATCGCCGATAACGGGGCCGATAATCATAGGCAGCATAACTGAGAATATCATTCTGATACCCTGGAAAAGTCCTGCCTTGCCTTCGGGAATGAAATCCTTGACGGCAGCGCCGAAAAGAATATTTACAAGAGCATTGCCAAGGACAACAGGCACAATGCTTATAAGAATAACATAAATGCTTGTGCTTGTTGAAAGAAGGAAGAAGCCAAGAGTCAGCACAATAACACCTGTCACAAGGCAGAAGCCTCTTTTTGTTGTTGAGAGCTTCAGAAGTGTTACAATACATGCAAGAAGAATAACAACCACCACTACAGCAGTTATAATAACGGGGGCTTTCAGAATATTCTCAACACCGCCGTTATCGGGAAGAACAACATACTGAACATATGTAAGAAGATAAGGATAGAAAACCTGGAATGCAATTATTGCAAAGCAGAATGCAAGAAGTGCCAGATAGAGTCTTGCATTTTCTTTGATAACAGATGGTCTGAAGCCGTAGAAAAGGTCTGCCCAATAGCTTGATGATGACTGAGACTGAATTGTACGGGGAGGGTCTTTGATAAGAAACAGTCCCACTACACCGCACAAGGTGACAATAATACCGAGTCCGCCGAAAAAGAGCTTGTAGCTGATTGTTCCTGCCTGAGCGAAGCTGCCCACACCTGTTACCGCAAGGGAAGATATTGTGCCCACAACAGACAAAACTGTTTCAACAATCGGTCTCTGCTTCGGCACGGTGACATCCGTTACCCATGCCTGAAATGCCGCATCGTTACTTGTTGAGCCCATAAAGGTCATCACAATATCCATAAGAATAACAAACCAGACGGTACAGCCGAGAATCTTTGTTTCGTCTGAAAGATTGAAAAGATTTGCTATATTGTCCTTGGTTATGAAACCGAACATTGCTGTGACTATACCCCAGAGAATATAGCCCACGGAAATAAACATTTTTCGGTTTTTCAGCTTGTCGCTGAGTGCACCCATAATGAATGTTGTCACAACAGCTGCAATGGCTGAAAGAGCAACCATACGGGCAACTGCAGTTGTGGCTTCCATTGTGCCTCTGATTGCCGCCTGTGAAACGTCGGCATAGATTTCGTTTGTGATGAATGTGTTGAAATACATGTTTTCCGTATTCCACGCAATACCGCCCATAAAACAGAACAGGGTGATTATAAACCAGTTCTTCTTGCTTAATCTTTCTTTATTCATATCCTTCACCTGTCAATGCCGATTGTAATAATCTCAAAGGGCTTATAGCTTATTGTGTCTGTTTCCGCTTCAATATCTTCAAGGAAATTGAGGAGTTTAATTTTTTTATCAAGCTTCAATGTGCCTCGTTTTCCGTTCTGCTCTGAAAGACGGATAACAATCATATCGCCTTTTTCGCTCATCTTCATTGTCTGTATATATAGTCCGTCAAAGGTCTTGTCAAAATTCACATCAGCCTTTGTAATAGGAATGTTATATTCAAAAGCGATATTGTTGATTTGAGCTTTTACAAAATCATCACCGTGAGGATAAATCATATAGCTGAATTCGTGATGACCGAGGTCGCTTGTGACATCGGGACGCACGGTTGCCCTGAGAAGACTCAGACTCATTGAGTTTTCAAGCAGTCCCACACCGTATTTTGAATCGTTGATAATGGCAATACCGCCGTCTGTCTCTGCCATATCAACCCACTTATGATGGCAGACTTCAAATCTTGCCTGTTGCCATGTGGTGTTTCTGTGAGTTTCTCTTTCGATAAATCCGGCACTTGTGTCACAGACTGCCTTTCGGGTCAGCACATTGCAGTCAAACTGTGCTTTTGCAAGCAAATGTTTTTCGTGCCAGTCAACAATGTTTTCTGTTTCAATGCCTCTTGACTGACGGAAAACCCTGATGATTCGTTTCCATGTACTTTTTTCTGTTGCAAGAGTACATTCAAAGGACGCAACCTCACCGTTCTTTTCGGTAAGTGTCAGGGGAGATACAGTTTTTATTTCAACCTTATGGTCGGTGTAATTGGGAAGAATATCCCACGCATCATAAACACCGGGATTATCTTTGTAAAGTATGAGCTTGTTGAATTCTCCGTCTGTCCATTCACGGTCAAGCTCTCTGTCATAAAGGCTTATGATGCTGCCGTCATCGGCAAATGTGATTTCATAGAAGGGTGTGACAACCTTTTCACCGGTTGTTATCCATTCGCCCTTAAAATTCTCTTTATGTATTTCTCCGCTTGAAAGAGCAGGAAGCGAGGGGATAACCCAGTTGCCTTTTTTACCGTAACGGACACTCTCACCCGATTCATCCGGAACAAAAGTAAGATGCGTACGGGAAAAATTGAGTGAATTGAAATATTTTTCGCCCGTGCCGATGATTTTATCAACTCTCTCTTCAATTTCTTCATAATCAGCCATTGCATCACGGTAAACAGGTGTGATGTGACTGCCGGGGAGAATATCATGGAACTGATTTACAAGCAGTTTTTTGTATATTTCACGGATTTCGTCGTGAGGGTATGCTTCCCCCTTTAAATGACGGAGAGTTGACAGAATTTCCGCTTCACGGAGCTTATATTCAAGCTGACGGTTATATCTTTTTATCTTTGATTTTGTTGTGAATGTACCTCGGTGCATTTCAAGGTAAAGTTCGCCGTCCCATTTTGAAAGATTTCTGTTATCCTTCAGGTTTTTCTCAAGGAATTCCTGACCGCTTGTATGTTCTGTTTTCGGCATAATTGAAAGTTTATCAAAACGGTGCATCATTTCAATCATTTCTTCGGTGCAGCCGCTTCCGCCGTCACCGTAGCCGAACATTGAGAGAGTCTGACCACCCTGATTCTTGTCCTGATAAGCTTCCCAGTTTTCCTGAATCTGCGAAGGCATATTCCATGTTATGAAATGTGTGGGAGGTACGCAGGCATAAACTTCACTGCCGTCAATACCTTTCCAGATGAAGTTGTTGTGAGGGAATCTGTTTGTGTCATTCCATGTTGACATTTTGTTTGATACAAAGTAATCAACACCGCTTTTTTTCAGAATCTGAGGCAGAATCCAGCTGTTGCCGAAAACATCGGGCAGCCAGCAATTCTTTACCGTTATGCCGAATTTTTCACGGAAATAGTGCTGACCGTAGAGAAGCTGACGGATAAGGCTTTCTGCAGAGGGAACATTGCAGTCGGGTTCAACATACATCGCACCGACAGGTTCAAACTGTCCTTTTGCAACCTTTTCTTTCAGTTCTTCAAAAACATCGGGATAGTATTTTTCAAGCAATTCATAAGTATATGCCTGAGTGTGGGTATATCTGAAATCGGGGTATCTGTCCATAAGACGAAGCTGAATAAGAATTGTGCGGAGATTTTTCTGCACGCAATGGATTCTTCTCCAGTAATATGCAATATCAAGATGTGAATGGGCAACAAGGGCAACATTACCGTTACCTTTGTAATCGTCGTTTGCATAAATCACGTTGTCAACATATTTCTTTGCCTGAGCGACATCTTCATTTTTAAAGTCATCAAAATCAATGAAATTGAGTGCATTATTGATTTCACGGTTAAGGAAATTGCGGTAATCCTCATTGAAAACATCACTTTTTGCAATGTCAAGAAGCATTTCAAGGTCATAGACGAGGGAAAGAACGGTATGATTGATTGTTGCAAGATATGCGCCCTCAAAAATCTGACGGCAGCCACGCACGGAAAGTGATTCGGGATTACGCTCGTCATCGGGCTTTGAACGGTTATAGCCCTCCATTTCAAAATGAAGAATATCCGAATCAATATAAGGAGAAAGAAGAATTCTGTCACGGTTGGGGTCAATACCGCCCACATATTTTCCGTTTACCTTTACGATGATTTCTGCCGCAGTTTTAAGAGAAAACCACAGCTCTTTGCCTCTGAGATGAGAGGGAACAGTGACCTCAGCTTCAAAAAATGCTGTTCCGTCGGGAGTGAAATACATGTCGCCCTTGCGGAGATTTCTCCACCCCTCGGGATAGTATTCATACTGCATTTCCGAAACCTGACGGGCATCACGCACCATAAGGTTATCTATTTCATATTTTTCGTCATATATGTATCTTCTGAGCCAGCCGAAGCGTAAATCAGTCCATTCCTCGGGTCTCATACTTCTTCTTACAACTTTGATGTGTGCCATATGTTCACCGCCTTATTTATCCCAGAAAAAGGGTTTCTTTTTCTCGGCAACAATTTTTACTTTTTCGCCTTTATCACGGAGTATTTCGCTTTCAATCCATGAAATACAGCGTTCAACAATAAGACATTTTGAGCATTCGCCCTGAAGAAGCACTGTGAGAACTCCGTTTTCGTAGGACACGAAATCAATTTCTCCGCCGTCTCCCTGAAGCTTGGGCTTTATGATAGTGTTGATATAATCCTGCATTGCTGTCCCTCTGTTCTGTACAGATATAGTTATATTAATATTATAATAAAATAAACATAGTGTCAACTGAATTTAACCAAAAATAACAAAAAAAGGAGCTGTAAAAAAATACAGCTCCTTTTTCAGGGGATAGGGAAAAATGCGTAGAATGAATA
>JAFUIY010000044.1 GCA_017473925.1 Clostridia bacterium
ATTGCAGAGCTTGATACCCTTATAGTCAACTTCATAAGTGTTGTAATGGTCATGACCGAAGAAGATACCGAGAACATTGCCGTTTTCATAAAGTGCATCGAATTCTCCGTTATTATAATTGGGAGGGCAGGGATATTCGGGAAGCTTACCCTTTGCACCTTCGGGAAGCTTATAATAATTTGTTCCGTTTGTGCAAGTACCTGTTTCTGCATCTGCAGGAACAAGAGCATCAAAAATTTCGGGAACAACGATATGCTGGAAGAGAATTGAAGGAACAACTTCACCGCCGTTTGCAGCAGCAAGCTCTTCTTCAGCTTTTACATACCAGTCAATCTGGCTCTTTGTAACAGCAGCGTATCCGCCGAGGTCATTTTCTCTGTTATAATCACCTGAGTCAATCATCCAGAGATTGAAAACCATATCATCAGCATCTGTTGAAGAATAAAGAGGAACATAATATGTACCGCAAGTATAGTTACCCATATCTTCGCCTGCACAACCTACGAAACAGTCATACTTTTCGTAAACTTCCATCTGCTGAGCTCTTGAGATATCGCCTTCAGCATCGTGATTACCGAAAACAGCAGCAACGGGAATACCGTATTCTTCAAAAATGCTCATAAATTCATTGATTGAAGGAGCATAGATAAGTGCTGATTCACCTGCTGAGCTGTTGATATTGTCACCTGTAAGAATGATAAGGTCAGGATTTTCAGTTTCAATAGCTTTTCTCATAAGATTCTTTGTGATGGTCTTCATGGGGAAACCATCCTGCATGTCAGCAATCTGCATAATCTTGAATTCGCCGTTCTCATCAAACTGAAGATGAGTGTCTGCCTCTGCACTTGTCTTTGCAAAAACGGCTACACTGAGAGCACCGAATGCAAGAACAACAGCAAGAATAACTGCTAAAACTTTCTTTGACATTTTAATTACCTCCGTCAAGTTAAAACTTAATTTGCTAATAAATTATATCACAGCATTTTCCGAAATTCAATAATTTTGTAAAATTTTCAATTTAATAACAAAACATAAACACTTCCATATCACTCTCACCGTGATTTGCGAAAGCATAATACGGAATCAGCTTTATCTCTGCATTTATAAATTTCTCAGGCTCTCTTGAGTAAAGTGCTTCAGATTCAACAGGAATCTTACCCTTAGCAACAAGCATATAACTGCCGCATGTATCACAGAGTATTTCTTTGAAATCTGTTTTTGTATCAAGCCTAAAAGACATTATATTAAAATTATTCCTGACACCCTCTGCACAATAAACAACAGGTCCTCTCTGTACAGCAACCCTGCCTGTGTAATCACGGATTTTTGATGAAGGATAAACTATAAAGGGTGTCATATCCATACTGAGTGTGATAACCGAGCTGTCACAATTATCAATATAAATGTATCCGTTTCTGAGTTCAGGTGAAACTTCAGCACCGTCAACAGTAACTGAAAAATTATTACACCATGCAGGTATTCTCAAGGCTATTCTTCTGATGCCGTCTGCTGTAATATTCACCGTACCGTTATTCGGATACTCTGTTTTCTGGGTTACAGTAAATTTATCGGTTTTTGTTGTGCTGTCAATATACTGATGGACATAAAGAGTATCGTCATCTGTTGTATAGAGAAAATCCGCAACAGAAGCTATGAATCTTGTTATATTCGGCGGACAGCAGGAACAATCAAAGACTTCTTTCCTTTCTGTCAAAGGAAGATATTCTTTCGTATCACACTGAGAAGTATTTCTGTTAAGGAGATGAGTTCTTATTGCAAGAGGGTTGACATAGAAAAATGCTTTTCCGTCAAGGGAAATTGATGAAAGAGCATTATTATAAAGAATTCTCTCAATAACATCTGCATATTTTGAATCATTTTCAATCAGAAGCATTCTCTGTGAAAACCATGCAAGTGACAATGCAGCACAGCTTTCAGAATATGCAGTAAGGTCAGGAAGGTCATAAGGAATTGTGAAAGCTTCTCCCCTGCCTGATGAACCGATACCGCCTGTAATATACATTTTCCTTTCAGCAATATCATCAAAAATCTTTTTACAGCTGTCAAGAAGCTCTTCATCACCTGTATAACGGGCAAGGTCAGCCATTGCAGTGTAAAGATAGCAGGCTCTTACACAATGTCCCTCAGCAGTTTTCTGCTCTCTGACGGGAAGATGACTCTGCGAATACTTATGTGCAACGCCACGGTATTCAACATCTACATCATTACCTCTGTTGTCAATAAAAAAGGAACACATTTCAAGATGCTTTTTATCACCCGTAAGCTCATAGAGCTTAATTAGTGCAAGCTCAATTTCTTCATGTCCCGGTGTAATAAAAGACGCTGATTTATCTTCCATAAAAACTTTTCTTATGTAATCAAGATATTTTTCCATTACATCAAGAAGCTTTCTTTTTCCAGTTGCTCTGAAATATGCAACAGCAGCCTCAAGCATATGACCTGCACAATAAAGCTCATGGTCCGTTCTGTCAGTCCAGCGTTCTTTATCATGAACCTGATAACAGGAATTGAAATATCCGCATTCTTCCTGATTTGCAGCTATTGTGTCAATTGCATCATCGACATATTTTTCAAGCTCGGCACAATCTCTTTTTTCAAGAATAAAGGCAACGCTTTCAATCCATTTGGCAATATCGGAATCCCAGAAGATATGAGGCTCATATGGGTCACCTTTTTTCCATGCACAACCAAGAGCATCAAACCTGCCTGTTTCCTTAAATCGGTTATATACATTAAACACGCTGACTTCACTGACAAGGTCAGTTTTTTTACGCCAGAAGCCGTTATTGATATCTGTTTTTCTGAAATCTATCATTTTCACAGAAAACACCCCCTTTTACATATTAATACATTTCATAACATAATGCAATAATGAAATTAAAAAGCAGATACATAAATGCATCTGCTCAGTTAATCAGGAAATCTTCAGTTTAAGACGAAGCTTATCACTTATCATTGCAATAAATTCACTGTTAGTCGGCTTACCTCTTGTATTCTGAATAGTATAACCGAAATAAGAACTCAGGACATCGACATCTCCTCTGTCCCATGCAACCTCTATTGCATGTCTGATTGCACGTTCTACTCTTGACGGTGTTGTGTTATAGTGCTTTGCAACTGTAGGATAAAGAACCTTTGTCACGGAATGCATCATTTCATTATCATTTACGGACAGAATTATTGCTTCACGAAGATACTGATATCCTTTGATGTGTGCAGGAACACCAATCTGATGCATTATTTCCGACACTGTCATTTCCAGCTCATTTCGGGACATAGGATTGACACGGTTAACTGCAAAATCATTATGAATATTCTTTGCTGAACAAATCAGATTCACTCTTTCCGAAACAACGGCAGGATCAACCGGCTTTATAAAATAATAATCGGCACCCATTGAAAGAATCCGTTGCTCAAATTCACTGTTTGACACACCTGATAATACACAGACAATAGGCTTTCCTGCAATGAAAGCAGTATCAAGCTTTTTGAGAACGCCTATAGCATCAAGCTCTGCCATAAATGCTTCCATAATAAGAATATCAGGCATTCTTTTACCTATAGCATCTATAATTTTCAAACCGTTTTTGTCAACAACGGTTACATTCATTCCCGATTTTTCAAGGCTCCTTACACATGATGATAAAAATTCACTTTTTTCAGATGAGAACAATACATTGATTTGTTTTGACATTTTAATTAATCCTTTCTTATCATATCAGGCTGAATTTATGGTTCGGGAATTCAGCCGATATTAAATTACTTATTTTGACATTTCTGTCATTTACTACCATATTTTACCATCACAATATGCATATGTCAATAGGAAATTGGAAATATTTTCCATTTATTTGTCAACATATCAAACCAAAAGATTTTCAAGTTAAATTAAATTATTATATGTAGAATAAAGAAAACAAAAATATTCTTTAAAAGAAAACATAAATATTCTTTTATCGTATTGAAAAATCCTGTCTGTTATGATAAAATCAATTAAAATGTTTAATGGAGAGGATTACACAATGGATATCAGAATTTTTGATAACTCTGCAGAAATTGGAAACGCTGCAGCAGAAATTATTATTAACAAGGTCAACAGCAAGAAGGATGCCATTCTCGGTCTTGCAACAGGTGCTTCACCTGTTCCTACATACAAAAAGATAATTGAAGAATACAATAACGGAAATGTATCCTTTAAAGATGTAAAAACCTTCAATCTTGACGAATACTGCTCTATTCCTGCATCTGACAGAAACAGCTATTACACATTCATGCATGAGAATCTCTTCAATCACATAGATGTTAAAGAAGAAAATGTTCATGTACCTGACGGCAACCCCGAAAATGCTGAGGAATACTGCGCTGCATACGACGCATCAATTGTTGCTGCAGGCGGAATTGACATTCAGGTGCTCGGCATCGGCAGAAACGGTCACATCGGCTTCAATGAACCTGCAGAAGAATTCACTGCAGGCACATACAAGGTCAGGCTTACAGACAGCACTATCGAGGCTAACAAGATTTACTTTGACCGTGAAGAAGATGTTCCCAGATATGCCATCACAATGGGTGTTCAGTCAATCATAAATGCAAAAGAAATTATTCTTATTGCAGAAGGCAAAGCCAAAGCTCAGGCAATTCATGACATGATTAAAGGTGAAATTTCTCCTGCATGTCCCGCTTCAATTCTTCAGAAGCATGACAATGTTCATGTATTTATTGATAAGGATGCTGCTTCCCTTCTCTGATAATATTACTTGAGGTGTACATTATATGCGTAAAGCAATCCCGTTATTTATACTTTCCGCAGCTCTTATATCTGTTCTGACAACAGGCTGTAAAACTACAATAACAGATGAATCAACAACTGATGTAAACGATCAGATAATTGAAACAATCGAAAAATCAAAGCCCATTACACAGGGAAATCTTATAACAAGGACAAATACTGATGATGACGGTAATGTTTCTGTTGATTACTACAATTCTGACGGCAATCTTGTTGAATCCTATCTGTGGAATGATAACGAAGTTCTTTCGCATTCAATCATCACCTACACATCCGATAATAACATTCAGAAAAAGGAAGAAATCGATTCAGACGGTTCAAGCTCATCTGTAGAGTCATATTTCTATGATAACGCAGGAAACCTTCAGTCAAAAACTCTCAACGAGTTTTCAGAGGGCAGACTTTCAAAATCCACCACATACAGCAGTGACGGAAAGGTTACAGGATATTCTGTTTCAGAATACAATGAAGATGACCTGCTTATAAAAATCAACAGATATGACAATAACGATAAACTCTGTGAGTATTATACATATGAGTATAATGACAGGGGGCAGGCAATAAAGTATTCCGCATTTGACAGTAATAATCAGCTTATGCGTTATACACTTTTTGAATTTGATGACAAAGGTCTTATTCAGCGTGAAGAGTATTACGACGGCAAGGACGCCTTAGAGAATTATTACATTTTCACATATGATGATAACGGCAATATGATTTCATCTGCAAATTATGATGCTGACGGCAATCTGCTTACGGAAGATTATTTCGATATTCCTCAGAATCAGAACTGAATTAACAATACGATTGACAACGCCGACACCACATAAGGAAGTATTTGTTTCTCGATAAAAATTCCCTGTATTATTGCAAAAAGCCTCGCAAGGCGTCAGCCTTGCTGCGTTTTGTGGCTTCAATACAAGAAATTTTACTATCTTACGAAACTGCGAAGC
>JAFUIY010000045.1 GCA_017473925.1 Clostridia bacterium
CTATCGAACAAATCAAAATAATGAGTTTGTTGCATTAGAACGGTGTATCACCGTTATTGCTCCGTTACACTCCGCAATCGGCGGGATGAGGGCATCCCGCCCTACGAAATATGTTTGTATTACGACGGACTGCCAATGGCAGCCCCTACGATGAGAAACATATAATTGTGCATTATGCATTTTGCATTGTACATTATCCCGATAAATTCTGATTTATTACAAAAAAAGGAACGGCTGAGCCGTTCCCCTGATTTTCTTATTTTACAAACTCGTTGTAGATAGCTTCGATTGTCTTGTGATAATCCTTTTCTTCAACTGCAACGATGATGTTGATTTCACTTGAGCCCTGGTCAATCATTCTGACATTTACTTTTGCATTTGCAAGGGCTGTGAAGACTCTTGCTGCAGTGCCTTCTGTATTGACCATACCACGGCCTACGATAGCAATAAGGCAAAGACCTTCAACAAGTGTGATTGAATCGGGATTAACCTTTTTAACGATATCAGCTGTGATTGAGCCCTTGTGTGAACCGAGTGCATCAGCGGCAACAAGTACGCTCATTGTATCAATACCTGAGGGAAGATGTTCAAATGAAACACCGTGGTTTTCAAGGACTTCAAGAACCTTTCTGCCGAAACCGAGTTCTGCGTTCATCATGTCCTTTTCAACATGAATAGCTGTAATACCCTTTTTACCTGCAACACCTGTGATAACAGTGGGAACATTGTTGCTTGAAGCCTTGTGAACGATCATTGTTCCGGGTGCTGTGGGGTCATTTGTGTTTCTGATGTTGATGGGGATTCTTGCTTTTCTTACGGGGAAAATTGCCTCGTCATGAAGAACAGTAGCACCCATGTATGAAAGCTCACGAAGCTCTCTGTAAGTGATTTCGGGAATAGGCTGAGGATTCTCAATGCAACGGGGGTCAGCCATAAGCATACCTGAAACGTCAGTCCAGTTTTCGTAGAGGTCAGCGTTTGCAGCGCGTGCAACAATTGAACCTGTAACGTCTGAACCGCCTCTTGAGAATGTCTTTATCATACCTGAGGGAGCAGCACCGTAGAAGCCGGGGATAACTGCATATTCATGGTATGAAAGAAGTCTGCCAAGCTCAGCATCTGTCTTTTCCATGTCAAGAACACCGTTTTCATCGAAGAAAATGCCTTCTTCAGCATCGATGAACTGGAAACCGAGGAACTTTGCAAGAATCTTTGAGTTAAGGAATTCGCCACGGCTTGCAATGTAATCCTTGCTTGCGTGATGCATAATTGCAACCTTGATACCCTGAAGATCCTCATCAAGTGAAAAATCAATGCCGAGGTCACGAATAATTCCGTTATATCTTTCTCTGATTTTTTCAAATGTTTCGTCAATGCTCTTCTTATCTCTTACAAGACGGAAGCACTGAAGAAGCATGTCTGTAACTTTAACATCGTGTGTGTCTCTTTTACCGGGAGCAGAAGCAACAACATATCTTCTGCAGGGGTCACTTTTGATAATGTCGGCAACCTTACGGAACTGATTTGCATCAGCAAGTGAAGAACCGCCGAACTTAACTACTTTAATCATACTGGCACCTCAAATTAATATTAATATCCGCATAATATTATATTAAAATCATTATACTTTTGCAATGGTAAAAATACAGAATATAAGGGGCTGAACATAAAGCATTTTGTGAAATTGGACATTAAAAAAAGAAAAAGGTCACCGCATAGGTTGACCTTTTTCGGTTAGTCCATCGCCGTGCCTGAAGGCAAATCGGCGGGACATACAATTTTATTACTGTATAGGAAATAAAATTCCTATACAGTAATAAAGGGAACGGTTTTAAGCCGTTCCCTGAAATTTTAATAATGAGCCATACCGCATGAACATACGGGATTTGTGCCGAAGAGTCTCTGGAGGAAGTTAAGTATTTTCCAGAAGAATGCAATAAAGCTGTTTGTGCTGTGGCAGTTACATGAACAATCTGTTGCAAGTTCACCGCAGTAATCACAAAGTCCGTCTCCGTCTTCGTTTACATGAGCTGAGTAATCATAACCAACATAATCATCATTGTATGTATCACCACATTCACAAGTATAAATAGTATATCCTTCTGTTGAACAGGTAGGATAAATTGTTTCGGTTGCATAATCATGAGGAATTATTTTAATTACCTCTGTATAGCTGTTACCACATTCACAGGTAAATGTTCTGAGACCTTCAGTAAAGTGTGTTGCGGGGGTTGTGATTTCTGATATATAGCTATGACCTTTTTCTTCTACATAATCTGAAACATAACTGTCACCACAGTCACAAGTGTATGTTGTGTAGCCCTTTTCTGTACATGTGGGGGCTGTTATAACTGCTTCATATGTATGACCGTACGCATCAACATAATCATCTATATATGAATCACCGCAAGCACAAGTATATTTTGTATATCCCTGAGATGCACAAGTCGGAGCTGTTACTACAGTAGTATATGAGTGTTCTTCAATTTTTGGAATCACTGTTTGATACGAGTCACCACAATAACATTTATAAGTGTACAGACCTGTTTCAAGATGTGTAGCTTCTTTTGTAATATACTTTGTGTAACTGTGTGTTTGAGTTTTGTCTGTTGTAACAGTGTAACTTATTCCGCATACACAAATATATTTAAGTAAACCTGTTGATGTATGTGTTGCCGGTTTTAATGTTTCAGTTGTATAGAAATAGTAATGTCCTACTGCATCAACATAATTATCGACATAAGTATCTCCGCATTCACATGTGTATGTGGTATAACCTTTTTCTGTACAGGTAGGTTCTGTTATAACCTGGTTGTAGTTATGTTCCTCTGTTTTGGGGATGGATTCTGTATAGGATGCACCACAATTGCAGCTGAGTGTTTTGATACCTTCTGTTGTATGAGTCGGGGGTGTTGTAATTTCACTTAAAGCATAATCATGGGGAATTGTATCTGTGAAATCTGTTTTATAACTATAGTTACAGATACATTTGTGCAATGTATAACCTTCCTTAGAACAAGTGGGGGCTACAACAGATGTTTGGAATACATGGTTGCATTCGATATTATTTATATCTACATACATTGCAGGACGAACACCTAATTCTGTTTCTCCATAATTGATTCTTCCTAAATCCAGAAAACCTTCTGGTTGTACATAAATTTGAGAATTGCCAATAATTCTTGTCATCAGATTGATTCTTGTGTTTGATGTTACATCTGTATTTAATGAGTAATCAGAGGGGTCAACATTTCGGAAACTGTCGGGTGAGTCAGGGTATGTAGAGAATTTATACATATAATTTACAAGATCACCTGCAGAGGGGATAAAAATGGTTTCCACACTTGAATCATATTCTTGCATTGACCAATCGTGTGTGCTGAATTTAATATTACGGATTGTTGTGGTAAGAATTGCTGACCGTTCGGCATCAGAAAATGCCTGTGAATAGAAATCACTATTAAGCCAATTGCCTATATCACTGTTTTCAAATGTAACGAATTCAGATGAATTGTCTGAATAAAGTCTTGTTTCTATTGCAACATCTGCGTAAATTAATCCGTTGGCAGGATCAATTACTCTCCAGATAATTGGCTCGTATTTAAACCAATTTACTGCATTATCAAGATTTTCATCAAGTATTGCACGATACTTATTGCCGGACAATTCGATTTCTGCATATTTAGTCTCTTTATAGGAATCTTCAATATAAACCCATTCAGCCTTTTTCGCATTCAACTGTTCGATGATATCTGTATCCGTTACAATTGATTGAGGATATGAACCGAATGCAAATTTATCAAACTGTTTAAATTTTGTTTCAAAATTTGACTCATAATGAATCTCTGCACTATGAATTGTACTTCCGTAAAAGCGGCGTTCATAAATTTTGTACCAATCTTTTACTGAGCCTTTGAAATAAACATCTGTAAGGTTTTCGCATTCATCAAAAGCATGAGCATTAATTGTTTTTACTTTGCCGAGATTGACCGTTTTTAATGAAGAACAGTTATAGAACGCATATTCATCGATAAATGAATTATCACCTATATGTATATTGTCAAGTGCTGAGCAATCGCAGAATGCTGATGAACCGATTTGAACTGCTGACGGAATGTTTATTGATTGCAGTAATTTACATCCATAAAATGCATTTGAACCAATAGAACGGAGATTACTTGGTAAGGTTACTTCGGTAAGATTTGGGAGATTTGAAAAAACACTGCTGTCAATACTATAAATGCCGTCTGATATTACTATTTTTCTTATAAATTTGCTGATTGTTTCCCAACCGGATTTTGAAACATGTGCATATAAATTGTCACTGTCAGTATTAGTGAATGTCAGTGTTCCGTCACGGGTAATTTTCCACGCAATGGATTCATTGGTTTCTCCTGAAATCAGGATGTCAGAATCTTTTCCTGTAAGCAGTGCGAATGTCAAACCGTTTGATTCAGCAAAAGTTTTTGCTGTTGAATTTGATTTGCCAAAAATAACTGTTCCGCTAAGATCAGTGTTGCTCATATAAAATGAGCAATCTGAATTGAGAATAATTAATTCTTTTAATGCAGTACAACCTGAAAAATTATTATATAAACTTGTTGTTGATTGCGGAATAGTTATTGTTCTGAGTGAAGAGCAATAGTCAAATGCATTGCTGTAGATATCTGTAACACTTGAGGGAATTATAATTTCATTTAAAGATGAACAGCCGTAAAATGTATTGTGGTTAATAGTTGTAATTCCTGCAGGCAAGATAATATTTGTAAGTTTTTTACAATTTTTAAAAGCATCACTTTCAATTTCTGATACTGTGTCGGGAATGATTATTTCCTGTAATTTTGAACATTCTGCAAAAAAGGAATCAGGAATTTCTTCTGTACCATCTGGAATTGTAATACTTGTAGCAGAATTTGCAACAGGGAATGATATGAGCTGAGTTTTAGCTGCATTGTATAATATACCATTATCTGATATATAGTTATTATTATCGGCAGAAACATTAATTGCAGAAAGCTTGTTATTATTTGAAAAAGCTGACATACCTATTTCTGTTACATTTGCAGGTATTTCAATTTCTCCGTTCAAAGCACAAGACTTAAAAGCACGTTCACCTATGTATACAACACTAGATGGAATATTAATTCCTGTAAGCGAGGAGCATCCAACAAATGCATTAGATGCTATTGTTTTGGTACCTTCTTTTATGCTGTATGTGCCGCTGACGACATCAGCATCAGCTTTAATAAGGTGATTTCCGCAATATAAGACACCGTCAGTCCAGTTATCTGCATTTTTAAAAAAAGGAGTAGCGGTATTTTCGACATTAGAACCAAGTACATAATGCCCCATATGAATTACAGAATCAGGTATGAATATATCTTTAAGATTAGAACAATGCCAAAAAACCCTATCACCAATATATGTAACACTATCGGGAATAATGATTTCTGTAAAATCACAACCATAAAATGCCTCGGAGCCAATTTCAGTAACACCAAAAGGGATTTTTATTTCTGTTATTCCGGTAATAAACAGTGAATTGTCTCCGATACTTACTATACCTTCGGGGATTGATATTGCTGTAACACCTTGAAGAGTTGCGAAGGCATAATCACCGATTGTTGTTACTCCTTTATTAATAACAATCTTGCTGATATTATCTTTTGCTGAAAACCAAGGAGTATCACTCCAACCGGGATAATCTTCCATCGGACCTGTGCCTGAAATGGTAAGTGTCCCATCGCTGTCAAGTGTCCATGTCAGATTGTCTCCACAAGTGCCGCTTGTTGCAGTCTCTGCCATTACTGTCAACGGAAATACAGTGCACAACATAAGCAATGACAGAACAATTGACATCATTTTTGTAAATTGATTTTTCATTTTTATCACCTTTCTTGATTTAATGGTATATTTAATATATCACATAACATCAATAAATTCAAGATGTTTTTTATACAATATTAGTTGATGTTAATTTTTCCGAATATGAATGATACTATATGTAGAGGTGATAGTATTGCATACACGAATAAGAAAAGCGAGAGAAGAAAGAGGCTATACAAGAGAGAAATTTGCAGAAAAACTGGATGTCAGTGTATCATACCTTGCAGAGCTTGAAAGAGGACGGACAGGTATATCCGTAAAAATGCTTATCAAAGTATGTAATGTACTCGGACTTTCTGCTGATTATGTACTTTTCGGGGAAGAAAGAACAGAAGATAAAAAAAGAGTCGATGCAATTAACAGGATAGATGCTCAATACATCCCTTTACTTGATAAAGTTATAAATGAGCTGTTGGCATTAAGCGGAAACAAATAAAAAAGACCGTATCCCTATGCAGGAAACTGCAGTCAGGGATACGGTTTTGTTAATTCAGTGATTACTTAAGAAATCTGTCAATGTAGCCGAAAAGAAGCTCATCTGCTTTTTTCTTTGCTCCGTCATCCTTGCCAAGGTCATGGTCTGCACCGTCATAAACATTAAGCACATGCTCAACGCCGTACTGTGTAAGAAGTGCATCAAGTGTGACAGCATTTGAGAAAGGCACAATTGAATCTGCAGTGCCGTGATTGATTACGGTGGGTACACAGTCTGCACTTACATAGGATATGGGAGAAACACTGTAAAGTGCTGTCTTGGCACTTTCTTTTGTGTCATATGTAAAGCGCTGACCGCAAGCCTTTGAAAGAAGGTCGCATACAACGGTTTCATCACCAAGGGCATTGTTGTGATAGAAGTTGTCATCGTAAAGGTCTGTGGGACCTGAGTTGCTTATTACTGCAACGGGTGTAACGGGAGCTGTGTTCTTTCTTGCGTATGCATAAAGCAGTGAAAGATGTCCGCCTGCACTGTCGCCCGTAAGAAGAACCTTATTGATATTTACACCAACCTCGTTACCCTTGTCCTTAATAACAGCAAGAGCATCATTAATATCATCAAGGACATCAAGAAGGTCAACATCATCTGAAATATAACGGTAATTCACAGATGCTGTTGCAATACCGAGCTCTGTTGCGCCGTATTCCATGCCGCCTTCATAGCTTTCCTTGTCGCCTGCAATCCATGCACCACCGTGAATGAAGAGCACAAGACCTAAATCGCCTGAAGCATCATCGGGAATGAAAAGGTCAACAACCTGTCTCTCATGAGTGCCGTAGGACAAGTCAAAATACTTCTGGCATGCAGGTTCTGTTCCGCCTAAGCCGAAAAGGCTGAGAAAGAAATTGATGATTGACATAAAGAATGCAATAATTTTTTCAAACATTGTTTTTCCTCCTTGAAGTAAATGGTATTTTATGGCACCTGCCACTGATTTTATGTTAACACAGAATTATAATAATTTCAAGAAGAAAGTTTATTGTTTACAAAATCTGATAAATCAGCATAATTACCCTTATAATAAAAAGAATTTCCGTTTTTGTTTTCTCCGGCACATTTCAATCCCATATGTGTTAAAATCCCTTGTGATTTGAGGTTCTTTTTATTTGCAAAAGCTTCAACATACATGATGTTCTCCGGCAGCTGCTTCAAAAACCATTTATAAAATTCAGCAAACAAGCCTGAGCCCTGATATTCCTTTTTGATTTGTATTTCTTCCATCATAAGAGAACTTGTATCAGAATTGATATAATACTGAAAATATCCTGCAAGGGTGTTTTCAACATACATCAGAGCAATCTGCCGCTGTGCTTTTTCTAATGCATGTATTATAGCATCAGACCACATTGCAAAATCCTCTTCATAAGAATTTCCGGTAGGTGCTATTTCGGACATGTTTGAATGCAATATACTGAATAAATCTTCCGGGTACTTATCATCTATATTCAGTTTATCGAGAAATATAAATTCTGATGCACGCATATTCTTCTCCACTTTATTTTTTTAAAGCCTTTGAATTGCTTTTTGCAGTTTTTATAGAAGCAATCAGTAATATTCTGATTGTTGAACAGGTTTTATTAATTGATTTATAAGTTAATTCATCAATATATTCGGATTTAAGAAGCATCTCAAGCCATTTTCCGGTTTCATTTGCTTCTTTTAACGCAATTTCAAGTTTAGCAATAAAATCAGCTCTGCTGTGTCCGTATTTACTTTCTGCAATATTAGCACAAACACTTGTTGCACTTCTGCCTATCTGATTAGATATTATCGTTTCATGTTTTGCTTTTAACTCTTTTGTAATCTTAAGAACATCAACAGATAATTGCATAGATAAATCTGATAGTTTGTCCTCTCTCATTACCGACACCTCTTTTATGCAATAAATTATACCATAAATTTGCACGAAGTGCAATATCGTTAATGCGAAGCATTATATCATTTTCGGCGTTAGCCGTAACATCGTTTGCGATTCATCGCAACATCGTTTACACCGAAGGTGTAACATCGTTTTGTGTCCGCAAGCGGAATGAAGTTGAGCTACACTCAAATGAAGTTATCTGCTAAAGCAGATAAACGGAGTTATGTCCTGCGGACATAAACACAAAAAATAAAAGCAAGTCTTTCGACTTGCTTTAATTTTTTGGAGCTGCTAACCGGATTTGAACCGGTGACCTCATCCTTACCAAGGATGCACTCTACCGACTGAGCTATAGCAGCATATTGAATTTGCAACAGTCATATTATACACATTGCAAAATGCTTTGTCAAGTAAAAATGCAGAAAAACTGACATATATATACGACAAATAATAACAGTCTGTAGTTTCCTACAGACTGCAGTATTATACTTTATGCTTCGGGTTCTGCCACAGGCTCTGCCTCGGGAGCATCAGGTTCAGCTTCAGGCTGTTCGGGATCGTCTGCAGGTTCATCTGCAGGTGCCTGAGTTGTCGTATCACCGTTTACTGTTGTTGTTTCAGTGTTTTCGGTAGTTGTTTCGGGAGCAGGCTCATCAGGTTCTTCGGGTTCCTCAGGCTCTTCAGGCTCTTCGGGTTCAGGGTCACGGACAGGCTCTGAGGGCTTCTTTGTTGTTGTTTCGGGTTCGTCCTCGGGCTCATCAACCTCACCTGCATCACCGCCGAACTCAGTATCTTCAACCGATACCATACCGTGACTGCCGTTGAAGTCACCTGTGCTGTCTTCCTCGGCATTTACAATAATATCGGGAATTGACTCCCCTTCCTTACCTGAATCATCAGGACGGGTTGCAAGATAAAGTGCTGCAGCAACAGCAAGGATGATTACAAGAATTGCAACGGGTATAAAGCCGAGAATCTTTTTCTTTGCAGATGATTTTGCAGATTCTTCAGCCTCATTATAAGCATATTCATCAACATCATTATCTGCCTCATAATCTTCCTGAACATTGAATTCTTCAGGATTTTCAGCAATTGCATCATCAAATGCATCATCTGACATAGGCTCTGCTACGGGAACAGCAGCATATGTGTACTCTGCATCACAGCCAAGACGCATAAGAGCAATTGAGCAGTCCTTTCCTCTTGCACCTGCTGCAAGGAGCTTGAACATATCACGGATCATAAGCTTGAGATCAATACCTGAATCAAATATTGAAACAATACCGTCATAATCAAGGTCCTGAGAGCATTCTTCACCGATAAGTGCAAACATATCACCGTCTGCAATCATGTCCACAAACTGGAAGCCTCTTCCGCCGTCGTCATCTGAAAGAGCAATCTCGAAAAGCTCACCCTCAGAGAAACGGAGAAGATGACAATTGCCTGACTTTGCAGCAACAATACAGTCATCATAGGCACATACGACACCGATTGAGAGTCTTGCACCGTCAATGGCACACTTTTCAACAACAGAATCCATATCATCAAAGAATCTGTTAATGACAGACTCTGCATTATGCTTATTGAGATTGACATCCTTTACATAATCATTGAATGCTGCAGCAGCACCGGCAGCAAAGCCTTTCTGATTGCCTGAAACCATAACTGCCACATAAGGAGGCTTCACATTACCTGCAGCCTTAAAGCCTGCATCTGCTTCCTCTGCTGTGATGACCTTACCGTTGAGGTTGAAGTTATCACCGTTAAAGCCCTTTGCAAGACGACTTTTTGTTATAGCAACTGATTCGACCTGAATTACAGCCACAATATCACCTTCCGTATATTAATAAGAGAATTTAATTTTCAACTATTCTATTTTATCATCAAACTGAAACATAGTCAACTGTTATTTGATGACTTTATTACTGAATTATCAACAATTCACACCCGTGAATTCCGTGATTCTTTAATAAGACGCTGTTTTTCGTTCCACAGACGCTCTGAAAGGTCAACATAATAGTTATGAGGATATTCAAAGCGAAGCACCTCTTCCCAAAGACTGTCAACCTGCTCTGCACAGTATGTCCTGATATCTGCAATATCAGGTGAGGTGTAGACACATTTTCCTTTTTCAAAAACGGGAACAAGAAGCTGTCTTGCAACGAAATTGGTTACTGTCTTTCTCTTCCATGAATAATCAGGGTCAAAGAGCTCATATTCCGTCATTTCGGAGATATCTTCATCCTCAAGTGTCAGCAGGTCTGCAATAGCCTTACCTGTCTCCATATCAAAGAGTCTCCACAGGAGCTTGGGACATGGTGTCGTAATCTTTGAAACATTTTCACTCAGCTTGATACAGTTTTTGATTTCACCGTTTTTCTCAACTGCGGCAAGCTTATAAACACCGCTGAAAACGGGAGCATCTGCAGAGGTTATCAGCCTTTCACCGACGAGGAAGCCGTCAACCCTTGCACCGTGACCGAGCATTTCACGGATAATATACTCATCAAGTGAATTTGACGCATAAATATCACAATCGGGGAAGCCTGCTTCATTGAGCATTTTTCTTATCTTCTTTGACAGATATGCAAGGTCACCGCTGTCAATTCTGATACCCTTGGGTCTGTAGCCCCTGGGAAGAAGCTCCTTTTTAAAGGCTTCGATTGCATTGGGAATACCTGAATTGATTGTATCGTAAGTATCAACAAGAAGAATGCAGTTATCGGGGTATTCCCTCGCATATGCACAGAAAGCATCAAGCTCGCTGTCAAACAGCTGAATCCATGTATGGCTCATTCCGCCGTAAAGAGGAATTCCGAACTCCTTTGCCGCAACAACATTTGATGTGGCAGTACAGCCGCCGATATATGCACTTCTGGCACCGTAAACTGCAGCATCATTACCGTGAGCACGCCTTGCGCCGAATTCAACAATACTTCTGCCCTGGGCAGCACGGACTATTCTGTTTGCCTTGGTCGCAATAAGAGTCTGGTGATTGATTGTAAGCAGGAGCATTGTTTCAATCATCAATGCCTGAAGTACGGGACCTCTGACCTTGACAATCGGTTCACCTGCAAACACGGGTGTACCCTCGGGAACTGCCCATATATCACACTTGAACTCAAAATCCTTAAGATAAGCAAGAAAAGCTTCAGAAACACCGTTCTGTCTGAAAAATTCAATATCTTCATCATCAAAATGAATGTCCGAAAGCGTTTCGCAAAGCTGTCTGACACCTGCCATGATACAGAAGCCGCCTATCTGCTGTGAGGGTCTGAAAAACATATCAAACCATGCGACAGTGTCATCAATGCCGCAGGAAATAAAGCCGTTAGCAAGAGCGACCTCGTAAAAATCCATCATGAGAGTGTATTTTTCTGATTTATTGAGCACATCAATCATTCCGTTTCGTATACTGAACTATTATAATAATAACATATCATATCCGATTTATCAACGAAAATAATATAAAATTTATTTTAAAAGAAAACGAAAACATAAGGTAAAATTTAAATAAAATTCATTATTGCTTTTTTTATTTTATTATGTTACAATATGTGTGCATTGAACGGAGGTGCGAAAGAAAATGAGAGTTAGAAAGCAGGAACTCGGCAGCCGTAACATTGCAGGGGCAAGAGTTGAGCAGAGAAGAAAGGCTATCGGCATGAAGCAGAAGGATCTTCTCACACAGCTTCAGGTCAGAGGAGTTGACCTCAATGCATCAGGTCTCTCAAAGCTTGAAGGTCAGATAAGAAGTATCAACGATTACGAGCTTATCGCCCTGTCAGATGTTCTCGGTGTATCCGTCAACTGGCTTCTCGGTATCGAAAAATAAAAAATAAACAACCGGCAATCAGATTGCCTGATTGTTTATAATAAAATCAATTGTGCACAATCAGATTGTACACATCCGAGCATAAATACAACGAACCGCAGACTATAAGAACTCCGTCTTCTTCAACACTCTCAATTATTCTTTTAACAGAATCTTTATCAAGAACAACACTCACGGCTGATGTACCGTGTTTTTTTATTTTTTCACAAAGCTCTTCCCTGTCCATAGCTCTCGGATTTGAGGGCGTGACAGTATAAACCTTTTCAAAAAAAGGCAACATCATAGAGAGAACCTTATCAATATCCTTATCTGCCATCATTCCCATGAGGGCGGTTATTTTTTTGCCTTTAAGGTGGCTTTCCATGACTGAACACAGAGCCTTTGCACTGTCTTCATTATGACAGCCGTCAAGAATGACGAGAGGCTTTTCGGAAACAACCTCACACCTTGCAGGGTTTCTTGTTTTTGCAATACCCTCTCTTACAGCTTTTTCGGAAATTGCTATTCCCTGTCCTTTGAGCAAATCAATAACAGTGAGTGCCGTTATGCAGTTTTCACGCTGATGCTTGCCGGGGAAAGGCACAAAAATACTTCTGCCCTGATAAAAAATATTGCTTCCCTTTATTGTTTCATCAAGAACTTTACAAGAATTCACATCAGCAACAATAAGCTGTGAATTTCTTGTTTCAGACTGCTCTTTTATCATTTTCAGCGCATCGGGATGCTGTGCCGAATTTGTGACAACGGGACATCCGTTTTTGATGATTCCGCATTTTTCATAGGCTATTTCGCTGATTGTATTGCCTAAAATATTGACATGGTCAAGGGAAATTGAAACAATTACACTTGCAAGCGGTCTTTCAATGACATTTGTTGCATCAAATCTGCCGCCGAGTCCCGTTTCAAGGACAACAAAATCACAACACGTATTCTTATAATACAGGAATGCTGCAGCCGTGACAGCTTCAAATTCTGTTATAATGATGTCTTCACTTCTGAGCTTTTCAATCTCGTTTTTTACTGTTTCAGTCACTTCATTGAGGTCATTTTCACTTATCATTTCACCGTCAACACGGATTCTTTCACGAAAATCGACGATATAAGGTGAAGTGTAAAGCCCTGTTTTATAGCCTGCTTGTTTTAACACGGATGCAAGGAATGAACATACCGTACCCTTGCCGTTTGTACCGGCAACATGAATACAGCGAAGACTTTTTTCGGGATTACCGAGCCTTTCAAGAAGTATCTTTATTCTGTCAAGCCCCGGCATTATACCGAAGGTCAGAAGTGAGTGATAATATTTTTCTGCTGATGTCATAATTATGTCAGACCCGGAAAAAACTCCGGGGCTTCTCTCCTTTTTTTGTATAAGTATATATTACTGTTTTTGCAAAACAGGTTTATTACACTTATCAATAACAAATCCGATAACTTTTTTAAAGATTAATGATAATACAAGAGAAACAACAAGTATACTGAGATATACAAGAATCTTACTGACTGTTGAATAATCTTCTGATGTTCTGATATCAGGAATGTAATACAGCACAACTTTGTAAAGCATAACATGAATCATATACATTTCAAGTGAAATATTGCCGAAGAAACTGCATATTTTTCTGACAGGCTTCAGATTAAGCTTTTCAAAGACGAAAACTGCAACTAAGCAGACAAATAATGCACCGAATAAGCCGAGGAATCTGAGCAGCATCTTTTCATCTGCAACAGAACGAAGCATAATTGTAACCCCCTTAAGAGGAATTACAAGAAGAAAAAGAATAA
>JAFUIY010000046.1 GCA_017473925.1 Clostridia bacterium
CTCAACAAGAGTATCAAAAATCTCTCTTGCCTGCTTTTCAACCTCGGCACAGTGCTGATATAGTTTACCTTGACTAAGCAACGAACAAAAAACTGCTGACTTATGTTTTTCAAGATAAGTTTTGTACATCATACCCCATTTGCCGAGAGTAATATTTGCTTCTTCGGGCGGTATGATAAGGTTAGGAATTAAATAATCACCAACACGGCGATATTGAATTTTGTTTGACATAACGACAACCTCCTTATTTTTCACTTTTATCAATGATTTTCAATAACAGCTCATCAACATCCTCTGTGGGCGAATCCTCAGCCAAGAGCATATTGCGAAACTCATTCAAGCCATTGATAAGTAAGTTGCACTCAAAATCCGTAAACTTGATTTTTGTCTTTCTGCTCATAAAAAATGACCTTCTGTTATTTGGTAGCTTTATTCTACCTTATAACAGGAGGTTAGTCGAATGTGTGGATTTGGATATAAAAAGAAAAGAGAGAAAAGCGTTAAACTCTTCTCTCTACTCTTTGACTCATCGCAATGCTCGTACTATTAAGTTAGTGTCCTTAAGAGTACGACGCATTCAGACCATTTTTTTTGTTATCGGAAAATTAAATTGCAAGTGCCTTGTTGATAAGCTCAACTGTCTTGTCAACAACTGCTTCATCGCCGTCCTGAAGGTTGAGGAGGGGTGCTCTTACACCGCCGAGCTCAAGACCTGCTCTCTTATTAAGAACAGCCTTTGCAACGGCATACATGTTGCCCTTGCCTGAGCACATTGAGTAGATAACCTCACAAACAGCATCCTGAAGAGCCTGAGCTCTGTCAAAATCACCGGCTGCAAGTGCTTCGTTCATTCTTAAGAACATTTCGGGCATAACACCGTATGTACCGCCGATACCGCCGTCAGCACCGATAAGTCTGCCGCCGACAAACTGTTCATCGGGACCGTTGTAAATAACAAGCTCTTTGCCGTTCATTCTGCCCTGACGCTTGAACATCTGGATATCCTGAATAACCATTGATGAATTCTTTATACCTACAACTCTGGGATTTTTGAGCATTTCATCGAGAAGAGGCAGAGTGAGTGCAGTGCCTGCAAGCTGAGGAATGTTGTAAAGGAAGAAATCTGTGTTGGGGGCTGCATCTGAAATATCATTCCAGTATTTAGCAATAGCTCTTTCGGGAAGCTTGAAATAAATGGGAGGGATTGCAGCAATAGCATCAACACCGAGTGACTCTGCATGGCGTGCAAGCTCAACACTGTCCTTTGTGTTGTTGCATGCAACATGAGCAATGATAGTGAGTCTGCCCTTGTTTGCTTCCATAACAGCTTCAAGCTGAATCTTTCTGTCTTCAACAGAATGATAAATACATTCGCCTGATGAACCGCCGACATAAAGACCGTTCATACCCTTTTTAACAAAAAATTCAACGAGAGCAGCTGTTCTTTCCTTTGAAATGTTGCCGTCATCACCGTAGCATGCATAGAATGCGGGGAATATACCCTTATATTTTTCTTTAATCATTTTTTATTAACCTCTTTCTTCAATTTCTTTCATCATTGTGTCAAGCATAATAAGGCATCTGGGAACATGGAAGGGGCCTTTGAAGGTTGAACCTATACAAGCGGGCATTGTGGGCTGACCGTCACGGCGGAGATAGCCGTACCATTCACCGCAGGGTGCAGATGCAAAATACTTCTTTGTGTAATCAAGAAGCTGATTGAAAATATCAAGATACTTCTTGTCACCTGTATCCTTATAAATCATAAGTGAAGCGATGAGTGCTTCGTTATGGGGCCACCAGAGCTTCATATCATGCTCATAAGCTTCGGGAGGATTGCCGAGACAGTCCATGAAGTAAAGAATACCGCCGTATTCCTTATCCCAGCCCTTTTCAAAAGCCATGTCGAAAATCTCGATTGCCTTTGCGTGCAGCTCCTTGTCACCTGTCATGTTTGCTCTTTCCATAAGGAACCAGCTGCATTCGATATCGTGACCGGGATTGACTACCCTGCCCTCTGTGATATCAAGTCTGGGGGTACCGTCAACTGCAACTGATTCAAGTGTACAGCCGAGGTCTTTTTTGACATGATAATTGAAAATATCAGCAACACATTCATTTGCTCTCTCATTGTAAAGGTCTGCATTTTCAGGGTCTACACGGAGCATGATTGCAGTAACATTAAGAATAATCATAGGAATTCCCAATGCTCTGCCCGTTCTTGTTTCAGGCTCTGTCTTCGGCCCCATACCTGTGGGGTCGGGCATACCGTGATTGAGATTCCAGTACATATCATAAGCTCTTCTTGCTCTTTCAAGATGCTCTTTTTCTCCTGTTATGCCGTAATATTCGGCATTTGCGATACAGTAAAAAGCTTCTGAATAGCAGTATCTTCTCTGACGGAGAGGCTTACCGTCTTCAGTAACGGTGAAGTACAGTCTGCCGGGAGCATTCTTGTTTATACAATAATTTTCAAGGAAGTCGATACAGCTTTTTGATGCATCGAGCCATTTCTGCTTTACGCCGTAAACATGGCAGAGATATGCAAATGTCCAGCCGCATCTGCCCTGCATCCATACACTTTTATCGGTTGAAAAAACCTTGCCGTCCTTGTCAAGACAAGTATATACACCGCCGTGTACCTTGTCCATACCGTTCTTAAGCCAGAAATCAGCAACCTGACAAAGCTCGGCTTCAACCCATTTTCTTTCTTCCGAAAGATTCACACAACCACCCTCTCAGTAATTGATAATAGTTTTATAACAGAAATATTGTAGCACAAACGGTTTTCCTTGTAAAGCCTCATCTGTAAAAAATATACATAGTTCTTTATCTTGACTATAAAAAAACGATAATATATAATATTTGTATATTAATATGTGGAGTGTTCCCGATGAAAAGAAAATTACATATAATCACAACCGTTATATTACTGCTGTGTACAATTTTCAACTCAGTCCTCTACGGCTCAGCAGACGAAAACAACGGCTCTCTTCTTGAAATAAGGAATCAGCTGCGTCTGGGCAACATCGCAGTTGTGCATTATAATACGTCTGACGGCATCACATTCATGACTGACGACGGTACATACACGGAAAATACACCCGTAAACGGTGAAATGTGCCTTGACTTCACAAAGAAGATTGACAGTAAGCTTGTCAGGAATGACGAAAACGGGATTTACCTTACAGGCACTTATGACAATTCCGCACTGGTCTTCTATGTCAGGGAGACTGAAAGTGAATTCAGCCGTCTTCAGATTGCAGTCAGCTGTATTGATGAAAAAATGTACTTTGCTTCTGTCGGCAGTCAGGACGAGCCCGATATCAATACCACACTCAGACTCGGCATGTATGACGGTGCTGATTACAGATGGAAGGACATGCTCACTGACTGTACAGTCGGCGGAGAGCAATATCTCACAATAGACTACACCATGTGTCCCTACGATGAAAGCAAGAATGCTTATCAGATTGTTTTAAGAGCAGATGAGGGCATGACATGCTTCACAAAGATTGAGCTTACGGGCCTTGAGCTTGTCAATATCAGCGGTGACAGAAAAGATATATCATACGAAAACGGTACGCTTGCAGAAGAACATGATGCAACACTCAATGCCGATTATCTGAGTATAAAGGAGCAGATGTCTTCACAGAAGCTGTTTTCTGCCGGCACAGGCTCTTCTCTTATCAGGAATTTCCTGCAGAGGCTTTACGGGTTTGTGCTTGAAATCACAGCCATACTCAGAAGCATTTTTACGGTTTAAGGGGTGAATGACATGAAAAAAATCAAAAGAATTATATCATTTTTCCTTGTGATTGCCCTTTTATCGGGTCTTTCAATCATGCCTTCAGCCCGTACAGCTGACAGAGTCGGCTCACTTCTTGATTCATACACACCCGATACGGCGGGTGTCTTCACACTCACATCATCCTCAAGAATATACATTATTTCAGATACTGCACCCGACGACGGTATTCTTAAAACAGCATCGCTTATTGCCCGTCAGGCAGGCACACATTTTGTTTTTGACGGTGAAACACCCGAAACTGTTTACGGCACCGCCGAAACAGCCGAGAAAGGCGATATTATTCTTCACCTTGATGAAAACTCATCTCTTGCCGATGAGGGCTATATGCTCGATGTATCGGACAAGGCTGTCATAACAGCAAAGGATGAACGGGGTCTCATCTACGGCTTCGGCACACTCATGAAGATACTCAGTGACAGCAGCTCTGTTGCCCGTTTCAGTGCACAGGACGAGCCTGATACAAAGCAGAGGGTCGTTATGCTTGACTGCGGCAGAAAATATTTCACGGCAGAATGGATAATGAATTTTATCCGTCAGATTTCATGGATGGGCTACAACACTCTTGAGCTCCATTTTTCTGAGGACGGCGGTTTCAGAGCCGATTTCTGGGAAAAGAACTGTTACGGCGATGCACACGGTGACGGCATTCCCTACAGTCCCGTCAACGACTTTTCATGGCTTTGCGGAAGCCATGTGCAGTCATGGGTAAAGGACCCTTACAGAAATGACCCCGACAAGGACAAATATCTGACAACACAGGAGCTTATCAGTATCTGTAATGTTGCAAAAGAATATCAGATTGATATTATCCCATCCTTTGACAGTCCCTCACACATGGACTACATAACATGGAAATTTGAACAGCATTACAAAGCAGGTGCACCTTATTATAAATACGCTTTCATTTATGACGGAAAAGAATATGCCGCAAAATCAACAAAGGGCTGTATAAACTACACAGATACAACAGGTGCCGCATCCCCGACATGGCCTTACTACACCACAATTGACATCACAGACGGCTCAATGGCAAAGGCCTTTGTTTTTGCACTTTATGAAGATATTGCAGACTTTTTCAAGGAGTTTGCTGGAAGTACGGACTTTTCTATCGGTGCAGATGAAGTCAATCTTTCCAACAGTAAAGTAAAATGGAAATACTCAGCCTTCCCCGGTTATATCAACGACCTGAACAGAATGCTCAATGAAAAGGGCTATACCTGCAGAATGTTCAATGATTTCATCGGCTCCTCAACATACAACAAGGGAAGTAACGGTAAAGCAGCGTATAAGTTTGATGACAACATTGAAATAATGTACTGGACATCGGATTTCAATGCGACATCAGGCAAATACAAAACCTCAGTCTGGAAGGCGGAATTCTTCTGGGAAACAGAAACTGGCACCTCAAATGACTACGGTGACGGCGGCAGAACACTCTACAACTGTATCGGTTCAAACTGCTATTATGTGCTAAGGGTTGCCGCATCAAACACATCCTATCCCAACATGGATGCAAGAAATCCCGACAACAAGAACTGGTCGTTCTATGCAAGCACGGAACAGTTCATCTATGAAAACTGGTATCCTGCCGATATGGCGGCAAAGGGTGTCTACATCCAGAATGCAAAGGATGTTCCCGGGGAAAGTGTCGGCGGCGGCTATTTCCTGTTATGGAATGACTATGCAGCCCTGAATACGGAAGCCGAAATATGGAACGGCGTAAAGGACAACACAGGCACAAGCAATTATTTCTACAGTCTTTTTGACAGAATGTGGTCAAACAGCATAAAGATGTGGAATACGGACATAAACGAAACTGTTTCATATTCCGACTTTGCCCTGATACGTTCTGACTTCGGTTACTTCCCCGGTTTTACATCCTGCAGTAAGGAAGCTCAGCTGCCCGATGCACCTGAAATCAGTCCTGCAGTTCCCGAAGATATCCCTGAGATATTAAGCGTGGAGCTTATAAGTGACATTACTCCTCTGGGCAAGCTGACGGGCATTGTTGCAACAACCTCTGTCAGCGTAAATTCGCTTACCGTCACAAAGAACGGTCAGGATATCACTCTTTCCGAAATCTGCAGCAGTGTTCAGGTGTTACAGGACAGAACAGTCCGTGTATGGTATCTGAATTTTGAAGAAACGGAAAAAGGAAATCACATATATATTCTTCACGGCAACGAAAGCCTGACGGCACCGTTTACCGTCACGATAGCATAAGGTGGCAAAATATGAAAAAGAAGCTTCTGATTATTATTCTATCTGTACTTATTCTGACAGCAATAACAGTTACGGGGGTTTTATATTTGACAAAATCAGCTTTATTCACAGGCAGTGATTACACAATACCGACTCTTGACCTGAGCACTCTTCCCGAAGAGCTTAAGGACACTGAATTTGAATATCTCTATGAATTATCCGTTGTTGACAATTCAAGGGATTACATGGCTCATCCCGACAGCGTACTTCTTAAAAACGGAAATATTCTCACCATGTACCCTGCAGGGCACGGCAAGGGTGCAGTGCAGAACAAAATCAGCACAGACGGCGGTGCTTCATGGTCAGAACAGCTTGACAACACACCTGCAAGCTGGGAAAAATCCCTTGAAACACCCACGGTTTACCGTCTTGAATTCTCAGACGGAACTCCCGACAAGCTGATTATGATTTCAGCCAATCCGAAGTGGCCGGACATGGAAACACCGGGCGGCTTCCATTGCTCAGTTTCAACCGATGAAGGTGCAACATGGTCTGAATTTGAAAGATTCTATGACAACGACAGCGAATATCCCGTAATTCCCATAGTTGCAATGGCAAGCCTTACGAGGCTCAAGGAAAACGGCGTTTTTGTTGACAAATGGATGGGATTTTTCCACGATTCTGAGTTCTATAACTACAAAACAATTCTCACATTTGATGAAGACGGAAACATGCAGTGGAGCAAACCCGAAAAATATTTTGCACAGTACCGTGACATTGAGCTTTCATCAAACATGTGCGAGGTTGAAGTTATCAGAAGCGACAAGGGTACGGGAGACGAGCTGTGCCTTATCAGCAGAAGCAACTCCAAAAAGATAAACTCACTCATTTCATTCTCACAGGATGAAGGAAAAACATGGTCAGAGCCCGTTGAAGCTCCTGCAGCACTCAACGGCGAAAGACACAAGGCAGATTACACATCAGACGGCAGACTTTTCATCACCTTCCGTTCAATCGAAAGAGGCAGAAAGGCTTTCAGATACTCTGAAGCAGGCAACAAAAAGGGCTGGATAAGTGAAGGCCTCATCGCATGGGTAGGCACTTATGAAGATCTTAAAAACGGCACAGAGGGACAGTACAGAATCAAGCTTGCACATATCTACACCGATGAACAGACCGAGCCTGAATACTACGCCGAAGCAGATACGGGTTACTGCGGAAATGTGGTACTCCCCGATGATACAATCGTCACCTGCAGCTACGGTAAATACAGTCCCGATGAAAAAACAACAGACAGTGACGAATTGCTGAAAACATACATCTGCTCAAAAAGAATCAACCTGAAGGATACTGATGTGCTGGTTGAAAGAATGAAAAACAAACAGTAATTTGTCGAGCTGTTTCAATGAACAATTTACAATTTACAATGTACAATGATTTGCAATAACCGCCTGTATCGCTACAACTGCACGATTGTAAATTGTACATTGTACATTGTTAATTGGCTCGACAAATTCTGA
>JAFUIY010000047.1 GCA_017473925.1 Clostridia bacterium
AATCAATTGAAATACGGGAGGATAAATAAAATGAGCTTTATTGAAATGGATTCAGTTTATAAGAGATATAAAATGGGGGAAATGACCATCAATGCATGTGATAATGTTTCATTTTCAATTGAACAGGGTGAGCTTTGCATGATTGTCGGCCCCAGCGGTGCAGGTAAAACCACAATACTCAACATTCTCGGCGGCATGGATGAGTGCAACGACGGCAGAGTAAGAGTCGGCGGTGAGCTTATCAACAACTATTCCGAAAAAAAGCTTACAGATTACAGAAGATATGATGTAGGCTTTGTTTTTCAGTTTTACAATCTTGTTCCCAATCTTACAGCACTTGAAAATGTTGAGCTTGCATCACAGATAAGCTCAAAGGCACTCAATCCCGTCAAGGTTCTTGAAAAGGTCGGTCTCGGCGACAGAATGAACAACTTCCCTTCTCAGCTTTCAGGCGGTGAACAGCAGCGTGTCGCAATTGCACGTGCACTTGCTAAAAATCCTAAGCTTCTTCTTTGCGACGAGCCTACAGGTGCTCTTGACTATAAAACAGGCAAACAGATTCTGTCACTGCTTCAGCAGACATGCCATAATACAGGCATGACAGTTGTTATCATCACCCACAATCAGTCAATAACTCCTATTGCAGACAGAATAATCACGATTAAAAACGGACGTGTTAACAGAATTGAAATCAATGAGAATCCCCTCTCTGTTGATATGATTGAATGGTAACGGAGGAATTAATTTGAGCAGAGCATTATTAGCAGATATTCTTCGTACCATCAGGCATTCCATGAGCAGATTTATTTCAATAATTATTATTATTGCTCTCGGAACAGGCTTCTTTGTCGGTATCAAATCTGCATCACCGTCAATGAGTACCACAGCAGAAGAATATTTCAATTCAAACAATCTGATGGATATAAGAGTCCAGTCAACAATAGGACTCACTGACAACGATGTCAATGCTATAAGGCAGATTGAAGGCGTCAACGGTGTTATGGGTCAGAAATTTGCAGATGCACTTGTTCTTGTAAACGGACAGCCGGAAATTGATATTGACGGTTCGCAGATAAGCACAAGAGCTTACGGCATCAACCTGGCAAAGCTTCAGGAATACTATTACGGCGGTCAGGATGAGAATTTCATAAACAGACCTACACTTATCGAAGGCACCTATCCTACACAGCCGAATCAGTGCCTCATTGATGCAAGTGAACTTTCAACACCTGATTCTTATAAAATAGGTAACATCATCACACTTGAACCCGACAGCAATTCCGATTTATCAGTTTTATCTGTTACTCAGTTTCAGATTGTCGGCATAATCCGCTCACCTTACTATGTTTCTTTTGAAAGAGGAAACAGCCTTGTCGGCAGCGGTAAAATAGGAACATTTATTTATATTCCCGACAGCGCTTTCACAAACGACTATTACAGTGAAATATATGTATCACTTAATGGCAGTGATTCTTTTGATCCTTTTTCGGCGGAATATAAAGAGTTTGTCGATACATATAAAACAAAAATAGAAGCAATTGCTGAATCTAACATTGCAGTAAGACGTGATGAACTTAAAGACACACTTCCTGCACAGATTATTGAAGGCGAAAAGGATTACAATAACGCAAAAAAACTTATAGAAGAAGGGCTGAAAACAGCAGAAGCACAGGTTCTTCTCTATCAGAAGTATGTAAATGACCCTGAAGGTTCATACAATGAAGCTGTAAACATGGCAGCAAATGCATTAGGAATAGCTGAAAGTGAATTCAACGGCAATTCACAGCAGTATAATGAAGCTGTAAGGACTTACAATGCAAATCTTGAGGCATATAAACAGGCAAGTCAGGCACAGAAGGAAAAATACAGACTGTGGCTTGAAGCAAATGAGCAGTATAATAATGCTTCCAATCTTTATGTTTCTGCTCAGAATGCCGTAAACACTGCTCAGCAGTTTGTTACTTCAACAAACAGTGTCATAACCTCAACAAGCAGTGTTCTGCAGTCACTTGAGGATTACCAGAACGGAAAGCTTGATAACAGTCAGCTCACACAGGTTCTTCTAACATTACAAAGTATCAATCCCGACCTTTATCAGTCAATCACTTCCCTTTCTGCCGTAAGCATGGCAACAGAAGCCATTGCTCTTATCAATCCTTACCTTACACAGCAGAAGGAACAGCTTGCAGTTTATGAAGAAGAGCTTGCAAAAAAACAGGCGGAGCTGGATTCATACAAAGAAAAATTTGAAGCAGCAGCAATTTATCTTGCAACTGCAAAAACTGCTTTTGAACAGGCTGACGCTCAACTCACAGCAGCATATAATGCTCTTGAAGAATTTCATAATCAGCTTCAGGGCTCTCAGAGTGAATTATCAATGGCACAGGTTGAGCTTATGATAAGTCAGAGTGCAGTTACCAATGACCTTGATATGCTCAAAGCTGTTATTGCAAATGCACAGACTTATCTTGATAAGGCAATGGAAGAATACAACAAGCTTAAAAATGCAAGTGAGACTACTCTTGTCAATGCAAAAAACAAGCTTGAAAATGCAAAAAAGCTTTATACAAAGCTTGACAGTGCCAAATGGAATCTCTATAACAGAAATGCAACTCCCGGCTTCAACAGCTATGACGGAGCCGTCAATACTGTTGCTGTACTTTCAAATATATTCCCTCTTATTTTCTTCCTTGTGGCTGCACTTGTTTGCTTTACAACCATGACGCGAATGGTTGAAGAAGAAAGAACACAGATGGGTACAATGAAAGCCCTCGGTTATTCAAACTATACAATTTCATTGAAATATGTTATTTACTCCCTTTTTGCATCTGTAATCGGTTCGGCAATAGGAATTGTAGTCGGAGTTTATGCTTTACCCTTTGCATTATTCAAAGCATATTCTATAATGTTTACAATGCCCGACCTGATTTACACAATGCCCGTAAGCTATATAATCCTGGGCACTGTAATATCACTTATTACAACCCTTGCAGCGTCAGTTATAGCCTCTGTAAGAGAGCTTAGCGTTAATCCTGCATCACTTATGCGTCCGAAGGCTCCGAAGCCCGGCAAACGTGTAATTCTTGAAAAAATACCGTTCATATGGAAAAGAATCAGCTTTACAAGCAAGGTAACGGTAAGAAATCTTTTCAGAAAGAAATCCCGTCTGATAATGACTGTTCTCGGTATCGGCGGTTGTACGGCTCTGATACTTGCAAGTGTGGGCTTCTATTCTTCAATCAATGACCTCATGAAAATGCAATACAGTGAAAACGGAATTGCACAATATGATGTTCAGATTGTTTTCAGTGATGGTCAGAAAAATGATTCAGTAATTGTAAACACCCTGAAAAATGATTCAAGAATTACCAATTTTATGCTTTCGTCTCTTCAGTCTGTATCAGGAGGTTCAGACAGAACTGAAAAAACACAGGACGTCTATCTTTTTGTTCCTCAGAATAATGAACAGCTTTCATCCTTTGTCAGGCTTCAGAACAGAACAAGCGGTGAAACATTTATTTTGGATGATTCGGGAGCAATTATTACCGAAAAATTCGCAAATGACACAAAGACAAAAATCGGTGATAACGTTTTCATAGAAACAGCAGACGGAGATATTATTGAAATTCCCGTTGCAAATATAACCGAAAATTATACATTCAGTTATATCTATCTTTCAGAAAATCTTTATCAGTATCTGTTCCAGAATCCTGTCAATTACAGCTATGCAATTGCCAATATAGATGATACTATTCTTGCTGATTCGGAATCAAAAAACAATTCAGCAACAAAGAAATCATCATTTACTGCAGAGCTTATGTCTTATTCAGACATAAATGCCGTAGCATATGTTACAGATACAATTGATTCACTGAACGAAGTTATCGGTGTTCTGAGTATCGTGGTTATGATTTTCATTTTTGCAGCAGGAACACTTGCTTATATCGTTCTTTATAACCTGAGCAATATCAACATTTCAGAGAGACACAGAGAGCTTGCAACAATCAAGGTTCTCGGCTTCTATAACAAAGAGGTCTCATCCTATATTTACCGTGAAAATGTTGTACTGACAATAATAGGTATTATATTCGGTCTGATAATGGGTATATTTGTTCATAAGATGCTTGTTTACTACTGTTCGGTTGATGCTGTTATGTTCACACAGACACTGAAATGGTACAGCTATCTTATAGCTTCACTTCTGACAGCGTTGTTTGCAATTATTGTAAATGCAATAATGCATAAAATAATGAAGAAAATCGATATGGTTACATCACTCAAAGCAATTGAATAAAAAATTACGGAGCAGTAAATTGAACTGCTCCGATTTTTTTGTGTTTTATTTTATATCGCCCTGTTTTTTCTTGTTCTGTGTTTCACAGTATATACATCTGTAAACAAGATTTTCACGGTCTGTAAGCTTGAATATATTAGGAAGTTCCTGTTCAATTGAAGTAATACATCTCGGATTCTTACACTTGATTACCCCTTCAATTGTTTCGGGAGGTTCGATATGCTTTCTTTTAACAACCTTACTGTCTTCAATGATACTGACAGTTACACCGGGAGCAAGATAACCGAGAACATCAAGATTTACATCTATTGGTTCGCAGATTTTAAGAATATCCTTTCTGCCCATTTTAACGCTTGTTGCGTTCTTGATAATTGCAACCTGACATTCAAGCTTGTCAAGATTAAGAGCCTTGTAAATCTCCATGGCTCCCCCTGCCTGAATATGGTCAAGGACAACACCGTTTGTAATTGTATTGAGAATCATATTATTCCACCCCCAACAGTTTCATGATAAGAGCCATTCTGATATATTTTCCGTTGAGTGCCTGCTCAAAATAACAAGCTCTCGGATCGTTATCGATTTCAACTGAAATTTCATTAACTCTGGGCAAGGGATGAAGAATTGAAAGATCATCTTTAGCCTTTGCAAGCTTTGACATATTAAGAATATATGTATCCTTGAGTCTGAGGTAATCCTCTTCATTGAAGAATCTTTCTCTCTGAACTCTTGTCATATAAAGAATGTCAAGCTCAGGAATAGCCTCTTCAAGACTTCTTGTTTCAACATACTCAATGTTACTCTTATCAAGCTCCTGTTTGATGTAAGAAGGAACCTTAAGCTCATCAGGTGAAATGAGAACAAACTTTACATTGTTATATCTTGACATTGCACCGATAAGTGAATGAACTGTTCTGCCGAATTTAAGATCACCGCAAAGACCGATAACGAGATTATCAAATCTTCCCTTTTCTCTGTTTATGGTAAGAAGGTCTGTAAGAGTCTGAGTAGGATGATTATGACCGCCGTCACCTGCATTTATAATAGGCACAAGAGAATGCATTGATGCAACAAGAGGTGCACCTTCTTTGGGATGACGCATAGCAATGATATCTGCATAACCGCTGCAGACTCTTACCGTATCAGCAACGCTTTCACCCTTTGAAGCTGATGAATTATCTGCAGAAGAAAAACCGAGGACATTACCGCCGAGCTCATACATTGCAGCTTCAAAGCTGAGTCTTGTTCTTGTTGAAGCTTCATAAAAAAGTGTAGCAAGCTTCTTGCCTTTGCATTTCTCTAAGTATTTCACAGGATTTGCAATAATATCCTTTGCTACAACGATAAGCTCGTCAATTTCCTGTGTTGTAAGCTCTTTGATATCAATAAGGCTTCTCATATTATGCACCTATCCAGCTTTCATCGGAAGGATTATTTCTGAATTTGATAAGTCTTGCAATATCTTCAGGCTTGATATAGCCTTCATCAGCAGCAACCTCAGCAATTACATCGAAATTTGTAAGGCTTACATTCTTTACATTAGCAGCAGCAAGTCTGTCAATACCCTTCTGCATACCATATGTGAAAATACTTACGATACCGAGAACCTCAGCACCTGCTTCACGGAGCGCATCAACAACATCAATAACACTGCCGCCTGTTGAAATAAGGTCTTCAACAACTACTACCTTCTGACCTTTTTCAAGCTTGCCTTCGATTCTGTTCTGTCTGCCGTGGTCCTTGTTGCCTGAACGGACATAACCCATGGGCATGTCAAGAAGATGGGCTGCAATAGCTGCATGTGCGATACCTGCTGTGCTTGTACCCATAAGAACTTCACATTCGGGGTATTCCTTCTTTACAGTTTCAGCAATTGCACTTTCAACAACTACTCTGTGCTCGGGTGCTGTAAGAATAAGTCTGTTATCGCAGTAAACGGGACTCTTGATACCGCTTGCCCATGTAAAGGGTTCTTCAGGACGGAAGAATACTGCGCCGATTGATAATAAAGCTTTAGCTACTTTTTTCTGCATTTTATATTTCTCCTTTAATTAATCTACAAATTCTTTTACGCATCTTCTGTAAGCTGCTACGGGGTCCTCTGCAGCTGTGATGGGACGGCCGACAACAATATAGTCAGAACCGATTTCCTTAGCTTTTTCAGGTGTTGTAACACGGACCTGGTCACCGATATCACCGTCAGCAAATCTTATACCGGGTGTGATTGTATAGAATTCCTTACCACATACATCATGAACCTTTGAAGCTTCAAGGGGTGAACATACAACACCGTCAAGACCTGCTTTTTTAGCATTTGAAGCGTAATGCATAACAACCTCGTCAATAGGCTTGTCTATGAGAAGGTCCGTCTTCATTCTTTCTTCACTCGTTGATGTAAGCTGAGTAACAGCAAGAAGAATGGGCCTTGTGCCGTCAGGTCTTGTAAGACCTTCAATAGCTGCTTCCATCATAGCAATTGTACCGCCTGCATGAAGGTTACACATGTCTACATCAAGTGCTGAAAGGACTGACATAGCTTTTTTTACAGTGTTGGGAATGTCGTGAAGCTTGAGGTCAAGGAAAATCTTATGTCCTCTTTCCTTGATTTCACGGACAATTGAAGGACCTTCTGCATAGAAGAGTTCCATACCGATTTTTACAAAGGGCTTTTCTTCCTTGAAATTGTCAAGGAATTTCATACATGCCTCTTTACCTGCGAAATCGCAAGCAATAATTACGTCTTTACCCATTAATGAGCGCCTCCTATTATATCTTTAAGATTATTTATACCGTATTTCTGCATTACAGCGGGTAAATCTTCAATTATCTTTTTACATACAAAAGGATCGATAAGATTTGCCGCACCGATTTCTACTGCTGTAGCGCCTGCAAGCATCATTTCAATGACATTTTCTGCTGTTGAAATACCACCCATACCTATAATGGGAATATTCACAGCTTCGTACACTTTATAAACCATTGAAAGTGCAACGGGAAGAATTGCAGGTCCTGAATAACCGCCTGATTTATTATAAACAACAGGCTTTTTTGTTTTCAGGTCAATTCTCATACCCATAAGTGTATTAATCATGCTGATACCGTCTGCACCTGCTTCTTC
This sequence comes from Clostridia bacterium, assembly GCA_017473925.1. Classification (GTDB taxonomy): domain Bacteria; phylum Bacillota; class Clostridia; order Oscillospirales; family Acutalibacteraceae; genus UBA1081. The sequence continues at coordinate 7,410 of JAFUIY010000047.1, forward strand.
ACAGGCCTTTGCAATTGAAACGATATCTGTTACATTGGGACTGAGTTTAATATAAACAGGCTTGCTTGTAAAAGCTTTAACAGCTTTTGTGACTTCTGCTGCACTCTCGCATGATGTGCCGAAGCTCATACCGCCGCCGTGAACATTAGGACAACTGATGTTTACTTCAATTATGCCGACCTGTTCTTCCTTATCTATCTTTTCACAGCAATATACATATTCATCGAGTGAAAAACCGCTGATATTAGCAACAACGGGCTTATGGAAACACTCTCTGAGCTTAGGAAGCTCTTCTGAAATTACCTTTTCAATACCGGGGTTCTGAAGACCGACAGAGTTAATCATACCTGAATAACATTCGGCAATTCTCGGTGTGGGATTACCGAAACGGGGCTCTTTTGTTGTACCCTTGAATGAGAATGAACCGAGAATATTTATATCATAGAGCTCTGCAAATTCATAACCGAAGCCGAATGTTCCGCTTGCAGGTATAAGAGGATTGTCAAGCTCAATGCCGCTTAAATTTACTTTTGTGTTTACCATATGATTTCCTCCTTTACAAGCACGGGGCCGTCTTTACAGATTCTCTTGTTACCGTATTTTGTTTTACAAGAGCAGCCCATACAAGCACCGAATCCGCAGCCCATTCTTTCTTCAAAGCTGAACTGACCTGACGTTTCAGATGCATTATAAAGTGCCTTAAGCATCGGCTCGGGACCGCATGTGAAGAAATATGAATAATCAATATCCTTGAGTGCATCAGTTACAAAGCCTTTTACACCCATTGAACCGTCAACGGTTGTTACAATTGTTCTGCATCCGATTGCTTCAAAATCTTCCTTGCCGAAAACTTCATCTGCTTTATTGAATCCGAGAATTGCAGTAACTTTCTTGCCTTCTGCAATCAGCTTCTTTGCAAGATAATACATGGGAGGCACACCGACACCGCCGCCGATAACAACAGGATTATCGCCTGAAACAGAAGTATCAAAGCCGTTGCCGAGTCCGACGAGTACATCAAGCTTTGTTCCCACAGGCATTTTACTCATCATTTCAGTACCGGTACCGACCACTTTATAAATAATTGTAAGCTCATTTTCCTTGCAATCAAAGATTGAAATCGGTCTTCTGAGATAAAGAGAATCAATTTTGATATTAATAAACTGACCTGATGCAGTAACAGCACTTGTGTCGCCCTCAAAAACCATTTTAAAGACATTTTCAGTCAGCTTTTCATTCGATTTTATTGTATAAATTACATTATTCATTTATTTCACCCTTTATAAACAATCTGACCGTTGCAGATTGTCATAAGACATTTTCCTTTAACCTTTTCACCTTCAAAAGGTGTAGCCTTACCCATTGAAACAAATTCATCAGAATTTATTATATATTCTTCATCAAGGTCAAATACACACAAAGCTGCTTTTTTGCCTGCTGTAATTCCTGATTCAATACCGAATCTGCTTGCAGGTGCAATACTCATCAATTCAACAAGCTTTTCAAGAGAAATAATATTGTTTTCTACAAGCTTTGTATACATTATCGGGAACGATGTTTCAAGCCCTGTAATTCCCATATTTGACTTTGCAAGGCCTTTTGATTTTTCTTCAGCAGAATGAGGTGCATGGTCAGTAGCTATCATATCAACAGTACCATCAAGAATTCCATCAAGAAGTGCAAGTCTGTCTTCTTCGCTTCTGATGGGAGGATTCATCTTGAATCTGCCCTCGTCTTTGAGCATCATATCATTCATTACAAGATAATGAGGTCCTGTTTCACAAGTGATATCAACACCGTCGGCTTTAGCTTTTCTTATGATATCGACACTTTCTTTTGCTGAAATGTGACAGACATGATATTTAACGCCTGTTTTTTTGCAAAGCTCGATATCTCTTTCAATCTGCTTCCATTCACTTTCAGAACAGATACCTTTGTGACCGTTTGCTTTTGCATATTCACCGTCATGAATATAACCACCGAAGAGCAGATCATTTACTTCACAATGGGCAGAAATGATTTTTCCGAGCTCTTTTGCTTTTATCATGGCAGAAAGCATCATATCATCACTCTGAACTCCCCTGCCGTCGTCAGAAAACCCGATAACATCATTACTGATTTCATCCATATCAGCAAGCTCTTCACCTTTTTCACCCTTTGTAATAGTTCCGAAGGGATAAACATTGATAACAGCATCTTTTTCTATAAGGTCAAGCTGGAGTTTAAGATTTTCTGATGAATCAGGACAAGGATTCAGATTAGGCATTGTACAGACAGATGTATAACCGCCCTTTGCAGCTGCCATTGAACCTGATTTTATGGTTTCCTTATAAGAAAAACCCGGCTCTCTGAAATGCACATGCACATCAACAAAACCGGGAAAAATATATTTACCTGAACAATCGATGACTTCACCTGCAAAAGAAGAAACTGATTCACCAACGGAAAGAATATTTCCGTTTTCAATAACAATATCAGCATTGCTGAATGCATTGTCAGTATAAACTTTTGCACCTTTGAGCAGAATTGACATCATATCACCTTTGTCTGTCGGTTTTATCCATAATAAAGGTTCCACCTGTGAGGCAGAACCTAAATGACATATAGTACCTGCCGGATAACCGAATCAGAGATTTTTATTTATTATAACAGATAATATATAACTTGTCAATAGAGATAAATAAAAAATGAGCTTATTGTCTGTAGAGTTACAATAGATGTGAGACTAAAATAGAATAGAAAAAGTGATTGAGAACTGTTAGAATAAGTTCACCACAAACAAATCAAACAGAGAGGACTCAATCACCATGAATAGTATAACACAAAACAAGAGATATTGT
>JAFUIY010000048.1 GCA_017473925.1 Clostridia bacterium
GAGATGTTCCTTCGTGACAGGGAAAGACTCGCTGACTGCAAAAAGAGAACAGCCCGTTCACCTCTTGGCTGCTGTGCACTTGCAGGTACAACATATCCCACAGACAGATACAAGACTGCTGAACTTTTAGGTTTCCTTGATATCTGCCACAACTCACTTGACGGCGTTTCAGACAGAGATTTCATAATTGAGCTTTCATCCTGTCTTTCAATAATCAGTGTTCACCTTTCAAGATTTTCTGAAGAAATCATTCTCTGGTGTTCACATGAATTCAGATATATTGAGCTTGACGACGCATTTTCAACAGGTTCAAGCATCATGCCTCAGAAGAAGAATCCCGATATTGCCGAGCTTGTAAGAGGTAAGTCGGGCAGAGTCTTCGGCGATAATATGACAATTCTCACTGTTATGAAAGGTATTCCTCTTGCTTATAATAAAGATATGCAGGAGGACAAGGACTGCATTTTTGATGCAGTTGATACGGTCAAGGCTTGCCTTACGGCTTTCATTCCCATGATTGAAACAATGACGGTGAAAAAAGAAAATATGAGAAAGGCTGCTGCAGGTGGTTTCATCAATGCAACAGACTGCGCAGACTATCTTGTTTCAAAGGGTATGCCTTTCCGTGATGCATACAAAATCACAGGCGGTCTTGTTGCCCTTTGTATTGAGAAAAACACAACTCTTGAGGAGCTTCCTCTCGAAGAATATAAGAATTTTACAGAGCTTTTCGATGACGGTGTTTATGAAGCCGTAAATCTTGACAGATGTGTAAGCTTCAGAACATCAGAGGGCGGTCCCGCACCTGAGAATGTCAGAAGAGAAGCAAAAAGAGTAAAATCACTCATTTAAAGGATTGTTGATATGGCGAAAACCGTTTCCATACTTAATCAGAAGGGCGGAGTGGGTAAAACTACATCTGCCGTTAACCTTGCCGCTGCGGTAGGGCTTAAAGATAAAAAAGTTCTGCTTGTTGATATTGACCCGCAGGGTAATGCCACAAGCGGTTTCGGCATAAATAAAAGAGAGATTCAGAATTCATCATATGAAGTTCTCACAGGTGAGATAAAGGCAAGTGAAGCCGTTATAACAACCGAGTTTGAGGGTGTTGATGTTATCCCTGCAAACATGAATCTCGCAGGTGCCGAGCTTGAAATTATTGATATGAAAAACAGAGAGAGTATTCTTAAAACTGCTCTCGCTGAAATCTGGGATAAGTATGATTACATATTCCTTGACTGTCCTCCGTCGCTGGGACTTATCACACTCAATGCCCTGACAGCATCGGACACTTTCCTTGTTCCCATTCAGTGTGAATACTACGCCCTTGAGGGACTTTCACAGCTTATGGCAACGGCAAGGAAAATCAAGAGAATGTATAACCCTTATCTCGATATCGAGGGTGTTCTGCTTACAATGTATGACGGCAGACTCAACCTCACACAGCAGGTTGTAAACGAAGTAAAACGCTTCTTCCCCAAGAAGGTTTACTCCACAACCATTCCCAGAAATGTAAGGCTTTCCGAAGCACCGAGTTTCGGTCAGCCTATAATGTATTTTGACAAAAATTCAAAAGGCTCAGTTGCCTATACGGCACTGTGCGAAGAATTTCTGTCACAGCAGAAGTGAAAGGAGAAACAGAAATGAAAGTTTTGTTCACAGTCAGCGAAGTAAAACCCTTTATTGCAAGCGGAGGTCTTGGTGACGTTGCAGGTTCACTTCCTCAGGCTCTTCGTAAGAGAATGGTAGGCTGCCGTGTTGTGGCACCTCTCTATTCAGGTATCAGGCAGGAATATAAAGACCAGATGAAATACCTTACAAACATTGTCGTTCCCGTTGCATGGAGAAGACAGTACTGCGGTATTTTCGAGCTTCGTAAGGATGGAGTAATATACTATTTCCTTGATAACGAATACTATTTCAAGCGTGATTCAATTTACGGTCACTATGATGACGCTGAGAGATTTGCTTTCTTCTCAAGAGCAGTTCTTGAAATCATCCCCGTGATTGACTTCAAGCCTGACATTATCCATTGTCACGACTGGCAGTCTGCTCTTATTCCCACATATTACAGCAAGATGTATGCTCAGAGAGAAGGCTATGAAAACATAAAGACTGTTTTCACAATTCACAATATCCAGTATCAGGGCAAGTACGGTCTTGACCTTAATACAGAGGTTGTCGGTCTTCCCGAGCAGGATGCACATGTTCTTGAGTATGACGGCTGCGTAAACTTCATGAAGGGTGCAATTGAAACTGCAAACAAGATTACAACCGTAAGCCCCTCATATGCAAATGAAATTCTTGACCCCTGGTTCTCACACGGTCTTGACCCCATTCTCAATCAGAGAGCATGGAAATTACAGGGTATTCTCAACGGTATCGGCTATGATATGTATAATCCCGAAACCGATAAGGATATCTGGTTCAACTACAATTCAGAGGATTTCTCAGCAAAGGCTAAGAACAAGGCTGAGCTTCAGAAATATCTCAATCTTCCCGAAAATCCCGATGCTCCCATCGTTGCAATGGTTTCAAGAATGGTCGGTCACAAGGGCTTTGACCTTGTAAAGGCTGTTATTGAAGAATTTATCTGCACCTCAGAGGCACAGATTGTGATTCTCGGTTCAGGTGAATGGCAGTATGAGAGCTTCTTCTCGGAGCTTGCCGCAAAGTATCCCGACAGAGTCGGTCTCAAGCTCGGCTTCTTCGTTGACCTTGCTCAGAAAATCTATGCAGGCTCTGACATATTCCTTATGCCCTCAAAGAGTGAGCCCTGCGGTCTTTCACAGATGATTGCCCTCAGATACGGTTCAATTCCCATCATCAGAGAAACAGGCGGTCTTCGTGACTCAATCTTTGATTCAGGTGACGGTAAGGGTAACGGCTTCACATTCGCATCATACAATGCACACGACATGCTTCATGCAATGAGAAGAGCTGTTGAAGGCTATCAGGATAAAGAAGGCTGGCAGATTCTCGTTAAGCGTGCTATGGAATGCGACTACAGCTGGGGACGCTCGGCAAACGAATATATCAAGATGTATAAGGAAATTCTCAAAGGATAATCATTATGGCAGAATTTGTACTTTCAGCCTTCGCTGATGAAGGCGGTAAAACTATAGAAGAACAGATTAAAGCACTCAAAACCAACGGACTGACTCACATTGAGCCCAGAGGTATCAACGGTGTTAACTTTTCAACTTATTCCGTTGAAGAGGCAAAAGAACTCAGAAAGATTCTTGACGATAACGGAATCGGTGTTTCGGCACTCGGTTCTCCTTTCGGTAAAATCGAAATAACAGATGATTTTGAGCCTCATTTTGACCTTTTTAAGAAGAATGTTGAGCTTGCATGTATTCTCGGTACAGAAAACATCAGAATGTTCAGCTTCTTCATGCCCGACGGTGAAACAGACTATTCGCCCTACCGTGATGAGGTTATGGAAAGACTTGAAAAGTTTTGTGATTACTCATTAAAGAGTGATATCTGGTGCTGTCACGAGAATGAAAAAGGCATTTACGGTGACAATGATGACCGTTGCCTTGATATTCTCACCACATTTGAAGGAAGAATCAAGGGTGTTTTTGACCCTGCAAATTTCATTCAGTGCGGTGTTGATATTCTTTCGGCTTATGATAAGCTTGCACCCTACACAGAATATATGCACATCAAAGATGCAAGATTTTCAGACGGCTTTGTTGTGCCACCCGGTACCGGTGACGGCTGTCTTAAGGAGCTTCTTACCCGTTTTAAAGAGAAAGACGGCAAGAGATTCCTGACACTTGAGCCTCATCTTAAAGTCTTTGACGGTCTCGCTTCTCTTGAAAAAGAGGGCGGTACAGCCGACCAGATAAAAGAGGTTTATACTTACAAAACAAATGAAGAAGCATTTGCAGCTGCTGCAAACGCCCTTCACGGTATATTAGCACAGATTTAAGGAGTGATTTTATGAATTACTCACCGGGCGGATATTATCAGCCGCCTGAAAACGGCAACGGCTACGAAAATAATAATGTGTACGGTAATAACAATGTTTATCACACATCATCAGGCTTCAGACCGTTTCAGCGAATGTCCCATTTTGTACCTTATGAGGTATGGATGCGGGAGAAAAACTATATAAAAAAGCTCAGCACTCTTGCTGCCTGCGCAGTGATTGCATTCATTGTATTATCAGGTGTTTTTGTGGGTGTTTTTCAGGGGATATTCATGGCAATTTCAATGCTTGACGGCTTTGATAATGTCACATTCTCCGAAAAATGGGAATCAGCAGAATTCATGTATCTGTTTGAAACAATTTATTCGGTGCTGATTGTGGGCGGTCCGTTCTTTCTGCTCGGACTTTATTTCTCAAAAAAAGGAATGCTCACTTCAATCCCTGTAGGCAAACCGAAAAACGCAAAGTATCTTCCCTTGATTGTCCTCGGAGGCTTCGGCTTCTGCCTTGCAGGCAACATCATAACATCATATTTTGATGCAATTATTGAGGCTGTGTCGGGCTTCGGTCTTGAAATGCCCGAAATGCCCTCTACACCGAAGAGTGTCATCGGTGTCCTGCTGTTTTATCTAAGCACGGCAGTTGCACCTGCCCTTGTTGAGGAAATGGCACTCAGAGGAATCATAATGCAGTCCCTCAGGCGTTACGGTGACTGGTTTGCAATAATCTGCACATCATTGATATTCGGTCTTATGCACTGTAATCTTCTGCAGATTCCCTTTGCATTCATTGCTGGTATTGCTCTGGGATATGCTGTTGTTGTGACTGAGTCCGTGTGGACAGGTGTGCTGATTCATTTCCTTAACAATGCATTTGCGGTAACTGTCAGCATTATAAATGACTTCTACGGTATGGATTCCGTGCAGTATATTGTTTCCGATGTAGTCTTTTATGCACTTGTGGTTATCGGACTTGTCTGTGCCTTTGTCTATGTGAAGAAGCTGGATAAAACACAGTTCAGGAAGTCACCCCTTGTCAATTCAGGCAAGCATTTTGTGGGGTTTGCTCCTCCGTTCTCGGCAAAAATCTCCAACGGTACACTTTATAAGACATATTTTGTAACAGCACCGATGATAATTGCATTCATTGCCGTTGCTTACGAAACTGTCATGGCGTTAATTTTGTTATAATTTTCAGAGGTGTTTAAAATGAGTAAATATGTTATCGGTGTTGACTACGGCACCCTTTCAGGCAGAGCTGTTATTGCAGATGCAAAAACAGGCGAAGAAAAGGCAAGTGCCGTTTATGAATATCCCCATGCAGTTATGGATGAAACATTGCCCGACGGCACAAAGCTCGGCACAGACTGGGCTTTGCAGCATCCTCAGGACTATCTTGATGTCCTTGCAAACACTATCCCCGCTGTTCTTAAGGAAAGCGGAATCAGTGCAGATGATGTTATCGGTGTGGGCACAGACTTTACAGCCTGCACACTTATTCCCGTAAAGGCTGACGGCACACCCCTCTGCTTCCTGCCCGAATATGAGCATGAGCCTCATGCTTATGTAAAGCTCTGGAAGCATCATGCTGCTCAGGATAAGGCAAACAGGCTCAACGAAATCGCCGAAGCAAGAGGCGAGAAGTGGCTCAATAATTACGGCGGAAAGATTTCATCAGAATGGGCTATTCCTAAAATCTGGCAGGTTCTCGATGAAAAGGAAGAAATCTACAATGCCGCAGATATGTTTATTGAAGCTGCAGACTGGATTGTATGGCAGCTCTGCGGAAATGTTACAAGAAACTCCTGTACGGCAGGTTATAAGGAGCTCTGGAACAAGACAACGGGTTATCCCTCAAAGGATTTCTTCAAGGCTCTTGACCCCAGACTCGAAAATGTTGTTGAAGACAAACTCGGCACAGAAATTATGCCTCTCGGCTCAAAAGCAGGCGAAATCAACGAAAAGGCAGCAGCTCTCACAGGGCTTAAAGTGGGTACTGCAGTTGCTGTAGGTAACGTTGATGCTCATGTTTGTGTTCCTGCTGTCGGTATTGACGGCCCCGGTAAGGTGCTTGCAATTATGGGTACTTCAACCTGTCACATGCTTATGGGTGAAGAAGAGCTTCAGGTTCCCGGTATGTGCGGTGTTGTTGCAGACGGTATTATGCCCGGCTTCTACGGCTATGAAGCAGGTCAGAGCTGTGTAGGCGACCATTTTGCATGGTTTATTGACAACTGTCTTCCCAAGGAATATTACGATGCTGCTGAAAAGGCAGGTATGAATATTCATAAGTACCTCCGTTTAAAGGCAGAACAGCAGAAGCCCGGTGAAAGCGGACTCGTTGCCCTTGACTGGTGGAACGGCAACAGAAGTGTTCTCGTTGACGTTGACCTTACAGGTATGATTGTGGGTATGACACTCCTCACAAAGCCTGAGGAAATATACAGAGCACTTATTGAAGCTACTGCTTACGGCACAAGAGAAATTATTGAAAACTACCGCAGAAACGGTGTTCCCGTTGAGGAATTCTATGCATCGGGCGGTATCAGTCAGAAGGATCCCATGACAATGCAGATTTATGCAGACGTTCTCGGTATCCCTGTTAAGATTGCAGGCTCAATGCAGGGTCCCGCACTGGGAAGCGCTATCTTTGGTGCAGTTGCAGCAGGTGCTGAAAAAGGCGGCTGGGACAATGTTTTTGATGCCGCAAGAGCAATGGGTCAGGTAAAGAATGTTGTTTATAATCCTATCAAGGAAAACACCGAGATTTACGACAAGCTTTTCGCAGAGTATAAGATTCTTCATGATTACTTCGGCAAGGGCGAAAACGATGTTATGAAACGCCTTAAGAAAATCAAGATTGAACAGAGAAGTAAATAAAATCAATGGGAATATCGCACAATGCGGTATGCCTGTTTTTGTCACTTGCTACAAAAATAAAAAAGCTTTGATTTTTTGTAACCTTTTTTGTTTCTATGTGTGTTGTATGTTATGTAAGACACAATACTTCAATGATAAGACAAAGGAGGACGAATTTATGAAAAAACTGACAGCGATATTATTATCAGTCATCATTCTTGTATGTTCATCTGTTCTCGTACAGGCAGAGGATAAGGAATATGATGTAACTGTGACAATGCCCGAAGTCTTTTATTATGATGCAGAATATGCAAGCACAGGAAATGAGAATCTTTTTGGTTTTTCATTTTCAGCAGGACATCTTGAAGAATACAAAAATGTCACCGTAAAGGTTGATTTCAATAAGGACGTTCTTGAAATTGCAGAATGGAGTGTTCCTGATAATCTTGTTAATCAGGGGCTCAGTGAAACGGAAACAGGTATGTGTTTTGAAGCTTCATTTTATGAAAAGTTTCTTGACAGAAATGATGAAGCAAATAAAAACACAACAGGAACATGTTCTGTATTACTCAGAACAAAGACTACGGGGAAACTCAATATTAAAATAACGGCAACAATCACATATCTTGACGGAACCATAAAAGATGCAGACTTTATATATCCTGAGTTTTATGAGGAAGTTGTTGATATACATGATGTTGAATTTGTTAATCCTGATAAAAAATATTTAAATCATTATTTTGCAGTTTTTGAGGGTGAAATAACTGTAGCAGATATTCTTGATGTGACGCAGACAGAAACTGCTGTTATTATTAATTCAGAAAAAAAGGTGTTTGATGAGACTGAAAATGTTCCCAACGGAACATGGATTGCAACACTTTATAACGGCTTTGTTGTTGATAAAATGCAGATTTGCATAAAAGGTGATGTCAATTGCGACGGAAAAATAACAGCCGCAGATGCAAGACTCGTTCTCAGGTATTCGGCAAAACTTGAACAATTCAGCGATAATATGCAATTATATGCCGCCGATATGAATGATGTAAGTGGCGTGACATCCTATGATGCAAGACTTATCTTACGCAAAGCCGCAGGGCTTGACTGAATAATAAAATTTCCCCTGCCTCGGCAGGGGATTTGTTAGTTTTCAGTCGGATAATACATTTTATACAGTTTTTTTATTTCATCAGCAAAATGCAGATCTGTTTCAGATATTACTTTTTTATTGTCTGCTTGTTTTATTTCTAAAAGTTCATTTAAATCAAGATTAAGGATTTCGGCAATGCGTTTGAGCTGGTGCATATTCGGTTCTTGTGTGTTTCGTTCTATTTTTGAATAATTGGATTGATTCATAGGAATTAATTCTGCCATATCTTTTTGAAAAATGTCTTTATCTTCACGGGCATTTTTTATTTTTGTGCCGATATCCATAGTTAAACCTCCATATTTTTATGTAAAAATTATAGTATATTTAACTATATAGCCTTGACATAAAGTTAAAAATAATATATTCTATCCATATGTAGTTAAAAAGTAACTATAAAATAAAAAGGAGGATTTTTATGAATCTTAAAAAATTTATTTCGGTTTTGTTATGCTTTGCGATTATTATTGTAAGTACAGGTATAGTACCGGTATATGCTGTTGAGGAAAAAGAAAACTACACAAAAGTTCTTTATGACTTTGAGTATGTGACAGGTGAAGAAAACAAGGAGGCAGACAACTACATTGCTTCTTACACACTTCCCACATATTCAGCAACTTGGCTTACAGAAAATGAAAATGGCGGTTATTCAACCAGAACAGACCTCGCTAAGGCTCTTTATGAACAGGATATTCCTCTTTATATGTGGCCGAATGCCGGTGCAAAAGATCATAACAACACGACAGCTACAGCAACTGTTGTATCTTCTGCAGACGGTGAACCCGTCCGTTCCGGTGATAAGTCATTGAGAATTGATTTTGATTTATCAAACTTCGATAAATCAAGAAATGCAAACTTCTATCTCCGTACAACAACTCCTGCCTATAAATTTGAAGGCTCTCCCACAGCAATCGGTTGTTGGGTATATGCTCCCGAAGGCACAACGGCTTATCACCTCTATCTTCAGTGTGCAGGTAAAGTAATTCCTGCAGATAATAACGGTGCCGGTTCAGGTGTCGGCTCATATCAGTGTCTTACAACTCCCGAAGCTATGGGTAA
>JAFUIY010000049.1 GCA_017473925.1 Clostridia bacterium
CTTATACTCCGTGTGGTTCTTGCCAAAGCATTATCCATTCCGTTCGGTACAACAGGCATCTGGCTTGCTTGGCCTATCGGTTGGTCGGTTGCAACGGTTCTATCGGTGATGTTTTACCGGAGGGGTATATGGAGAAAATCGGAATAAAGATTACACAATGAGATAACTGAGATAGTTTGTAATGATTTAATATTCCAATAAATAATGATAAACCCTGCACATTACATAACGAAGACAAAAAAGATATGTAATGTGCAGGAATTTATTTTTAGCTATTTCAAGATAGAAACAGCATCACTTATTGTTTTTTCGAGGGCTTCTTTTCCGTAGACATCAACCTGTGCTTTATTTTTTTCTCCGTGGGTAAGACATCCTGCCCCACCGATACAACCGCCTGTACAAGCCATACCTTCGATAAAGTTTGCATCAAGAACATTTTTACTCTTCTTGAGCAGGGCTGTTTTACAAGCTTCAATACCGTCACATACAGCAGGTTTCACCGTAAAATCAATCTTCTGTTCATTAAGAGCCTGAACAACAGCGTCTGAAAGACCGCCTGAACGTGCAAATATTCTGCCAAAATATGAAGCGTTGTCAAGAACATCTTCAGAAAGAGCTGTGATATCAACATCTTTACTGTCGAAGAGTGCCTGAAGCTCTTCAAATGTAAGAACTGCATCAACATAGGGCTTTACAGTTTCAAGCTGTGCTTCTGCTTTCTTTGCAGTACAGGGACCAATGAAAACAACTTTTGCACCCTCACTTGTTTCCTTGATATACTTTGCAAGCATTGCCATAGGTGACAGGTTATGTGATACATAAGGCACAAGAGCAGGAAAAGCTGACTTGATATACTGTACAAAAGCAGGACAGCATGAACTTGTCAAAAATTCTTTTTCGCTGAGTTCTTTTGCTTCGCTCATCGCTACCATATCTGCACCGAGCGCTGCTTCAACAACAGTGAAGAATCCGAGTTCCTTTAATCCTGTAATCACCTGACCGAGCTTCGCATAAGTAAACTGGCTTGAAATTGAAGGAGCAACAACTGCATAAACCTTATATTTTTCATTATTCTGACTTTTTTTCAGAATATCAATAACATTTAATATATAAGACTTATCACTTATTGCACCAAACGGGCACTGATATACACAAGCACCGCACTGAATACATTTGTTGTTATCAATTGCTGCTGCATTATCATCATTAATTGAAATTGCTTTAACTTTACAAGCAATCTGACACGGACGCTTGTGGTTGACAATGGCTGCAAAAGGACAAACCTTTGCACACTGACCGCACTCTACACACTTTGACTTATCTATATGTGCAACATGGTTGTGGTCAAAAGAAATTGCACCACGCTTACAAACATCCTCACATCTGTGAGCAAGACAGCCACGGCAAGAATCCGTTACCTCATAACCTGCAGCAGGGCATTCATCACATGCGATATCGATAACCTCAATAACATTTGGGTTTTCTTTATCACCGCCCATTGCAAGCTTTACACGCTCACCGAGAATTGCGCGCTCTTTATAAACACAGCAGCGCATTGTTGAGGTTTTGCCGGGCACAATCTTCTGTGGGATATCAAGAAGATTCTGAAGAAGTGTGTCATTCCATGCCTCGTGAGCAACCTGACGCAAAACCTTATATTTAAGATACTGAACCTTGGTGTCAAATTTTCTCATTATATACACTCCTTAGAAATAACTGACTTTAATACGTTTACCCATTTTTCTCAGAGACTTTGAAAGCTCCTCAACAAGATTCATTTTAATGTTAAAGTTTATAGGTAAGTCAGGATTCTGATGAGCAGGATTAATTGCACGCCCAACATAGAAATTGATATCCGTAGCTTCTTCAAACAGCAGACGGCAGATGAGAGATGCTCCATCTTTTTTGAAGCTCCAATGCTCATAATGCTTGTTTTCGCCGAGATAATCTTCAGCGTATTCAACAACCTTATTAACCGTTATTACGCCTTCCGTCACCAGGTCAACCCCCTCTAATTCAGCAATAGGAGGAACATCACTCTGCTCAAAATTAAGAGATGGTTTGAGAGGTTTTCTGAGGAATTTTGCGGCAATTGAAGATGTTGTACCGCCACAAACAATGTGCTTTCCTTCCTTTCCGAAAAACAGCGACATCATTCTGTCTGCATCATCACGGTTAGACGGAGGTCCGAAAAGCATATTCATAGGCACTCTTTTTCTTATACGCACGATACAGGCTGTTGCATCATCACCCGGTTTATGACCGTAAAGCTTATCACATTCATCAACAAGCATTGTTGAAAGAGTTTTGGCAGTATAGCCTGCAGGTGCAAGAGTTTCAAGAAAATCAATAATATCTTCTCTCTTCCATCCGAAATTGTAAGAAATACCGATTCCTGCATGAGGACAACCATCGCTCATTGCAATAAAAATATCATTTTCCTGCAAATTGATAACAGATTTGAATATCTTTTTGCCGCCGATGTTCATTTCTGTCTTGGGATAATCCCAGTTCTTTTCATCACGGATAATAATCGCATGAGGATTATCGTACTGAATAAGCTCAGCAGTCTGATTATTTTTAAGATGAATGATTGTGAATGTTGAATAAGCAACTCCTCTTACTGAGCAAACAGGCAGAGTTGCCGCAATGGTTTCAACACATTCTTCAAGTGACAATCCTTCTGCAAGCATTGTTGAAATAATCTTGGATGTAAGAGTAGAAAGAATACTTGCTTTTACACCGCTGCCGAGTCCGTCCGACAACACAATAACTGTTGAATCGTCACTGGGCTCAACTATATCAACATGGTCTCCGCAAAGCTCTTCACCGTGATGATTTATACTCTTATATCCGATATCAGCACATAAATCATTCATTGGTAATTGACTCCTTCAGCTTTGCAAGAGCAATTTTTGTTTCTGCGGCTGTTTCACCGAGAAGTGATGCAATTTCCTGAACGATACGCATCTGTTTTTCAACAACTTTGTCAGCAACTTCTACAGTTTGCTTGCTGATGGTATCTTTTCTTTCCTTCGCATATTGCTCATCGGTAACATCACGCATAATACCTACAAGAAGTCTTGAATCACGGTCATAAACTATTGTCTGTTCAACATAACGCTTGTACTCAGCATAGTATACACGTTCGTTATGAATTCCGATACCCGTGTCACGGACTTTCATAAAAGGTGTGGGATCAAGAATTCTTATACACTGAGTACCGAGAACATCGGAAGCATAACGGATATTCATAATTTCCCTTGCAGCCTTGTTAATCTGCTGAACTTCAAGCTGGTCGTTAAGAACAATAAGTCCGTTAGGTGAATTGTTAACGATTGTATCAGAAAAGCTTTCAGCCTTATCCTTGAGAAAAGGAAGACACATGGAGCTTTCTGCTTTGCCCTGAATAATAGCTATTGCCTTTTCGCGGCAGGTATTGTATCCGCAGGAGCCGCAATTAAGCTCCTGAGAGGGCTTGAATTTGCCCATCTGACGCAGAACATTGTTTATTTCATAATCAGAAGGCTGAGGAGAACGCTGTTCTATAAATGCAAAATGCTTTTTCAGATCCTTTGCCTTAGGCTGAGAAACCTCGAAATCCTTTGCACCTGCATATTTCGTAATAGTGATATAATCCTTTACTGTTTCTGTATGGTGATATTTTTCCATAACGGGACCGCCCATACAGCTTCCTACACAAGCAGACATCTCAATAAAGCATTTATGGATTTTTCCGCTTTCAATATCCTTAAGAGCTGCGATGCAGTTTTCTACACCGTCAAGTGCGAGATATGTAAAGCCGGTATTTTCCTGTGCCATTGTTTTAAGCACACCGCCCGTGGTCGGGAAAAATCTTGCACGGGAGCAGATATCATTATCCGTTTCCGGCTCAATTTCTATATTTTCAGATTTCAACCATTCTGTTAATTCTTCAAATGTAAGCACTGCATCCACAATGCCTTCATAATGCTCAGCCTCATCTTTTTTGGCAACACAAGGTCCGATAAAAACAGTTTTTGCATTCTGATAACGCTGCTTTATATCGTTACAATGAGCCTGCATAGGAGAAACAACATCAGCAAGATACTCAAGAGCTGCAGGATAATGCTTCTGAATAAGAAGGTTAATAGAATGGCAACAAGAGGAAATAATTATATCTCTGTCTTCCTCTTTTATCATTCTTTCATATTCATTTTTTACAATGGTCGCACCGATTGCAGTTTCCTCAACATCATAAAAGCCCAGCTTTTTAAGGGCTTTTCTCATTGAGTTGATTCCTGCACTGTCGTAATTAGCAACAAATGAGGGAGCAAGAGAAACAATTACAGGGTCACCTGACTGAAGAAGAACCTTTACTTTTTCGGTCTCATCAACAATTTCTTTTGCATTCTGGGGACACACAACGAAACACTGACCGCAAAGAATACACTCGTTGCCGATGATGTGTGCCTGATTTCCCGAGAAACGGATTGCCTTTACAGGGCAATGGCGAATACATTTATAGCAGTTTTTACAGTTTGATTTTTTTAATGTCAAACAATTTGGCATTATCCGTTACTTCCCTTCGTTCTTGATTTTTTTCAGTACATTCTCCTCAAAAAATTCTTTGAAGCCTTCCTTTGTAACACCGGTATGAATATCATCGTCAATCTGGATGGTAACACCAATGCGGTTACACTTACCGATGCAGAAACTGCCGGCAAGTGTAACCTCGTCTTCAAGATGATAATCACTGACGGCTTTCTGCAGAAGCTCCACAATTTCGGGAGAACCCTTTAAGTGGCAGGAGCTGCCTACACAAACCTGAATCAGCATATTATACCTTTTCCTTTACGTTCTTATTAAAAAATTCTTCTACTGTTTCGGGAGTAACTGAATAGAAATTATCATCTACTGTTACACAAACGCCCTGCTGACATTTACCCATACAGAAAGTACCGCCGAGCTCAACCTTATCACCAAGATTGTTTTCCTTGATAAGATACTGAAGCTGCTCTACTACCTGACGTGAACCCTTGATATGACATGAACTACCAATACATACTGTAACTTTCATTATCTTCGTCTCCTTATATGATTATTCGTAATCGACAACATCAACCCAAGAAAGAAGGAAT
Organism: Clostridia bacterium; assembly: GCA_017473925.1. Taxonomy (GTDB): domain Bacteria; phylum Bacillota; class Clostridia; order Oscillospirales; family Acutalibacteraceae; genus UBA1081. The sequence continues at coordinate 5,121 of JAFUIY010000049.1, forward strand.
TCTCTTTCTTTTTCATTACCTTTAACTGACTGTGATGCAGCTACGATAGGCATCCACTTCTGAACATACTGCTTAGCTGTGTTGCTCTTTGAACAGAACAAATCAAGATATGTCTTTGCACCGTCAATATCACCGTTAAGCCAGAAGAGAAGGTAAGTTCTTGCTGCATCGGCTGAAGCGTTACCCTGAGTAGCGTGAGCCCAGTCAAGAATATAAGGTGTGCCATCTTCTGTGATAATGATGTTTGAAGGGTTAAGATCACCGTGACAAACCTTTTTGTGCTTCGGCATACCTTCAAGACGTGTGTGAAGGTCATAGCGTGTTGTTGCATCAAGCTCGCTCATACCGATTTTTCTGTTCATTTTATCCTTAAGCTTATTGAGAAGAGCACATTCCTTTGAGTGAATACCGAGCTGAATGTCAACAAGAAGTCCGATATATTCATCCTTCTTTTCTGCATCCTCATCCATAAGCTGCTGAAGTGTTTTTCCTTTGATGTACTCTGAAATGATAGCCCATTTGCCGTCAATCATTGTTACTTCAAGAACCTTAGGGATATTAAGACCTGTTTCTTCAATACGAGCCTGATTGAGAGCCTCGTTGAGAACATCTGCTTTTGAATAATCTTCGTTAAAAACTTTAACGCACTTGTCACCGTCACGGTAGATAGTTTTGTTATTTCTTACTGCTATTACTCTGTCAAGTTTCATTTCAGGTTCCTCCCTTAATTATGCTTTTTTACCTTTACGGTATGTTACTTTAACTTCGTCAACCTTTGCGCCTTCTTCAATATCGGCAGCTGTAGGCATTTTTTTCTCAACAAAGTGCTTGCCGTAGTAAGCATTGAGATACATCTGTTTGATTTCGCTCATAAGAGGATATCTGGGGTTAGCACCTGTGCACTGGTCATCAAATGCCTGCTCAACCATTTCATCAAGATTGTCAAGGAATACCTTTTCATCAACACCATAGTCTTTGATTGTTTCCTTGATTCCAACCTTTACTTTAAGCTCATTGATGGCCTTAATGAGATTTTCAAGCTTTTCGCTGTCGTTCTTACCGCCAAGTCCGAGATAATCTGCAATTTCAGCATAGCGTGCAAGTGTATGAGGATGATCATACTGGGAGAATGTACCCATCTTTGCAGGAGCTTCACTTGCATTGAAACGAAGAACTTCTTCAATCATAAGTGCGTTTGCAACACCGTGAGGAAGGTGATGGAAAGCACCGAGCTTGTGTGCCATTGAGTGACAAACGCCAAGGAATGCATTTGCGAAAGCCATACCTGCCATTGTTGCGGCATTTGCCATTTTTTCTCTTGCTTCAACGTCTGTCTGACCGTTTTCATATGCACGGGGAAGATACCTGAAGATGTTTTTAAGTGCCTGAAGTGCAAGACCGTCTGTGTAATCTGTTGCAAGCATTGCGGCATAAGCTTCAACTGCGTGTGTTACTGCGTCAATACCTGATGCAGCTGTAAGTCCCTTGGGAGCTGACATATGGAAATCCGTATCAATAATTGCCATGTTGGGAAGAAGCTCATAGTCAGCAAGAGGATACTTGACACCTGTTGCTTCGTCTGTGATAACTGCGAAAGGTGTAACTTCAGAGCCTGTACCTGCTGATGTGGGAACTGCAATGAAATATGCCTTTTCACCCATCTTGGGGAATGTGTAAACTCTCTTACGGATATCAATGAATCTCATTGCCATATCCATAAAGTCTGCATCGGGATGCTCATACATAACCCACATAATCTTTGCTGCGTCCATTGCAGAACCGCCGCCGAGTGCAATGATTGTATCGGGCTTAAATGCTGCCATCTGTGCAGCGCCTTCCTTAGCGTTGCCGAGTGTGGGGTCAGGCTGAACATTGAAGAATGTTGTGTGAGCAATGCCCATTTCGTCAAGCTTATCTGTAATGGGCTTGGTGTAGCCGTTTTCATAAAGGAATGTATCTGTTACGATAAATGCTTTCTTTGAACCGCGGACTGTGCGAAGCTCATCAAGAGCAACAGGCAAGCATCCTTTCTTGATATATACCTTTTCAGGTGCACGGAACCAAAGCATATTTTCCCTTCTTTCTGCTACTGTCTTGATGTTGATAAGGTGTTTTACACCAACATTTTCTGATACTGAGTTACCGCCCCATGAACCGCAACCGAGTGTGAGTGACGGAGCAAGCTTAAAGTTATAAAGGTCACCGATACCGCCGTGTGATGAAGGTGTGTTAACAAGAATACGGCAGGTCTTCATTCTTGCAGCAAATTCGTTGATTTTTCCTGTTTCTGTTACTTCATTGAGGTAAACAGAAGATGTATGGCCGTAACCGCCGTCAGCAACAAGCTGTTCCGCTTTGTCAAGTGCATCTGAAAAAGATGTTGCTTTGTACATTGCAAGAACAGGAGAAAGCTTTTCGTGTGCAAATTCTTCGCTGATGTCAACGCTTTCAACTTCACCTATAAGAATCTTTGTTCCTTCCGGAACTGTTACGCCTGAAAGCTCTGCAATTTTTGCTGCAGGCTGACCAACGATTTTTGCATTAAGAGCACCGTTGATAATGATTGTCTTTCTTACCTTTTCTGTTTCTGCAGGATCAAGGAAGTAGCAACCACGTGCTGCAAACTCAGATTTTACTGCATCGTAAATGCTTTCGAGAACTATAACTGACTGCTCTGAAGCACATATCATACCGTTATCGAATGTCTTTGAGTGAATGATTGAGTTGACTGCAAGAAGAATATCTGCACTGTCATCAATGATTGCAGGTGTATTACCCGCGCCAACGCCGAGAGCCGGTTTACCGCTTGAATAAGCAGCCTTAACCATACCGGGACCACCTGTTGCAAGGATGATATCTGCTTCTTTCATAACCGTATTTGTCATTTCAAGAGAAGGAACATCAATCCAATCAATAATTCCTTCGGGAGCGCCTGCTGCTACTGCTGCTTCAAGAACAAGCTTTGCTGCAGCGATTGTGCAACCCTTTGCTCTGGGGTGAGGAGAAATGATAATAGCATTACGTGTCTTAAGAGCAAGTAAGCACTTGAAAATTGCTGTTGATGTGGGATTAGTTGTAGGAATAACTGCAGCAACAACACCGATAGGCTCTGCAACCTTTTTGATACCGAATGCCTTGTCTTCTTCAATAATGCCACAGGTTTTTGTTTCCTTGTATGCATTGTAAATATATTCAGCAGCATAGTTGTTTTTGATAACCTTATCTTCAACTATACCCATTCCTGTTTCTTCTACTGCCATCTTAGCAAGTGATATTCTTGCCTTGTTTGCTGCAGAAGCTGCTGCAAGGAAAATTTTGTCTACCTGCTCCTGAGTGTAGGTAGCGAACTTCTTCTGAGCTTCTCTTGTTTTAGCGATAGCTTCCTGAAGCGTTTCAACGCTATCTACAATTGCGTAATTTTTAGTTTCCATTTGTATCCTCCTAAAAAATTATTTACTTAAACTTATTTAATCTGATTATTCAAATACGCTAATGAAAGCGCCAGATTTTCATTTTCAAGAATTACCCCATCGGGTACATTCAACTTGCAAGGAGCAAAATTCAGAATTGCCACAATTCCGCATTGCACCATTTTGTCACATACTGCCTGAGCTGAACCTGCACCGACTGTGATGATGCCGAGCTGTATATTGTTATTTTTGCAGAAATCATCAAACTCATTTATAGGCTTGATTTTGATTTTACCGGTTATGCTTATTTCCTTGTCGTTGCTGTCAAAGGCTGCTGCGATTTTAATGCCGAATTTATCAAATTCATCATAATCAAGAAGTGCCTTACCAAGCTTTCCTGCACCTACTAAAACGGCAAGGGTGCAGTTATTACAGCCAAGACTGTTTTCAAGATTTTCAACAAGCTCTGATGTAAGATAACCAAGCTTCGGTTTTCCTGTACCGCTGATTGATGCAAGGTCCTTTCTAACCTGAACTTCGCCAAGTGAGAGTTTTCGTGCTATGGTTGTTGCTGATATATATTCATATCGCTCCCCCGGTAATTCTTTAAGCAACTCTAAATATATCGGTATTCTGCTGAGTGTTGCTTTTGAAATACCGTTTTTACACATAAGAAAACCTCCCTTACCTGACATCGTTAATATTTTAACAACATATTCATTCTTTGGGAATTCTTAAAACATATAATCGGTATTATCATTATCGATAACACTGATATCGATAAATAAAAACAAACCCGACCTCAATGAGATCGGGTTTATAAGCCTTATATTAAAGATATTTTCTTTTAGATTCACACAGCTCTGTAATAAACTGCCTGTCGAGTTTTGATAATTTGTATCCATTTTTGTAAATCAGAACATCCTTATATATCTTTTTGTTGTCTATACATTTTTTCTGAATAAGATTATATCTTTTCAAAAGACTCTCGGGAGCAGGAGAAACCCACATAAAGGTTTCAGGATTGTTTGAAAGTAAATCAAACTGACTTGCTCTTTCAAATATAAATATACGACGGTCGACGTTATCAGGAAGCTCTTCCTTTACCACTTTTGAAAGCGGCATTGAAGGTACATAAGGGTCTGCATGTGCTATTTCAATGTAATCTGCAAGGTCATCAAAGGTTATTTCTTCCTTTTTTGCCAAGGGACTGTCAGCACTCATTATCAGCGAATAAGTAAACTCAGTGACCAGCTCATAACAGAAGCCTTTTTCTTCAAGCATTGATTTGAAATACTTATCATAATTCTCTGCATATCTTATAATACCGAGTTTGTAATCGTGCTCAAGTATATTGCGGATTGTACGCTGAGAATTTGTTTCTTTGTAGAATATTTCAGCAGCTTCTTTTGAGAGTGATTTTGAAAACTGCGAAAATGCTTCAGAAATGTAACAAGCTCTCGGTACAGAAATTGAAAAACGCTGCTTTTTTGCCGAACCTTTTTTATAAAAGCTTTCAACCTCATCAATCTGATTAAGAATTCCCTTTGCATAATTTATGAATTCTTCACCTTCGGGAGTGAGCTCCATACCTTTTGTAGTACGCTCAAAGATTGATATTCCTATGTCTGCTTCAAGCTCTTTGATAGAACGACTGACATTAGGTGCCGCTATCAATAAAGTTTCCGCTGCTTTATTCAGAGAACCGGCTTTAGCAACCTCCACTGCATATTTCATATGTAATAGATTCACAGATACTTCACCTCGTTTTAAAAGTATCACAATTCGATTATACACTATTTTTTTACTTTGTTCAACAAATTTTGAAAATTAGTTTGCTATTATACAATGTTTTTAATAATTAAACTATACACTTAACAGAGAAACTTGCATATCAATTATTTCTTTGCTTTCCTGTTAGGAAAGCAATTTTCCATCCACTCTGTAAACTCTTCAGGTGTTATAAATCCGTTTGAACATTCATCACGCTTTGTTATAGCCTGATACTTCCATTTTTTTAAATCAGCTTCTTTAATCTGTCTGACCTTTACCCTTGCTGAATATCGTTTGTAATATTTACTGTAAATAGCGGTAGCCTTATCGTCAGCGTGTATCATAAAAAAGCTTCCGCAATGATGATATACAGAACTAAAGTTCTGATGATATACAACTCCTGTGGAATTGATGATATGCACGGCTTCGCCGTAATTATTTTTGATTAACAGCCATATCAATCCGTTTATTTCTTTTTGTAACAAACTCAAGTTGTTTTTCAATCCACAGCAAATATTCATCCACTGTTTTCGGCATAGGATTTTTTGATAAATCTCCGTCACCAATCCAAAATATAACCGATTGATAATCCTCAGAGACACAGTCATGAAGAAAAAAGAAGTCAACATACCCCTTAAAATCAACAAATAAATCAAAGAATTCTTTATTCATAATCAAAGTTTCATAAAGCGGACTATGTTCATTTTTGTAATATTTTCTTATACACTCCAATGTTAAATCCCAACGGTCTTTTATAAACGGATTAACACCCCGTGCTCTATTGATACTATTTTGTTTCGGAAAAATGATACTGCCACCAATGGTATATGTTCTGTGAATAAATTCTTCTATATATTCTTTATAATTCGGTACTGCACTCGCAACTGCTTCCATCATCTTACGGTATCTGACATATCTGAAACTTGCAAGTATTGAATCACTACCAAATCTGAAGTTTTCCCATGTAAGATAGTTACTACCTTTGCCGGACGACAAACTCATATTTTCACCATTTGGCAAAGACTTGCTCCAAAGATACTGGTGATACTTTTGTAATGTCTTACTAACTGCATCAGGGTCTGCTCCACCGCCACCAAGAATTCTATCATTCCAGAAGTTGTCCCAATATTTTGGGGTATCTGTTGTAAAATCAAAAGTAACATCTATATTCATTTTGACACACCTTTCAATTAATACTCAGAACCTCTTCCAGAAGTCCTTGCCCCAGGGGTGGGACTGTTCTTCCCATTCGTCACGGTGGGTGAGAATTTTCTCTCTCATTTCTTTGACTTTTTCTTTATATTTTTCATCCTCGGCAAGGTTTTTTGTTTCCCAGGGGTCATTCTTAATATCATAGAGGAATGTCCATTTATCCTCTTCACCGTCACCGTTGCGGTACTCGATAAGCTTATAATTATCGTCCTTTACACCACGGACAAAGTTGTCAAAAATCAGGTAAAGCTCATCACGGAATTTTTCACCGTGCTGTCCGTCAAGAAGATGTGCAAAGCTTCTGCCGTCAACTGAATCGGGCACATCAATTCCTGTTTTTTCACACAGGGTGGGGAAAATATCATAAAGATAGACATATGCATCGTTGCGTGTGTCGGGAGCAATACCGGGGCCTGCCATGATAAGAGGAATACGGACACCGTGCTCGTAAATATCCTCCTTGCCGAGCCATCCGTGCTGACCGACGGCAAGACCGTTGTCGCCCGTAAAGACAATGATTGTGTTGTCCTCTTCACCCGATTCGTGAAGTGCATCCAGAAGTCTGCCGATTTCGTGGTCAAGGTGGGTTATCATTGCAAAGTACTCTGCAATGTGGCGTCTGATTTCCTTTTCTTCACGGGGATAAGCTGCAAGATGCTCGTCACGATGCACCATAAGAGGATAATTTGTATCGATAATCTCCTGAAAATTGGGAGGAAGAGTGATATTGTTTTCATCATACATCTGACGGAATTCATCGGGCATCGTTCTCGGGTCGTGGGGTGCAAGATAAGCAAGATACATAAAAAACGGCTTGTCTTTGCCCGTGTTTTCCTTCAGTAAATCAATGGCTGAATCCGTAAGAAGTGTGCTTGAATGTTTACCGGGGTCGTACTCATCGCAATGCTGTTTCTGAGGATGATTGTCACCGTAGAAATCAACCACAAAATTTATCACATTGTCATATTCACCCGTGGGATCATAACGGCAGGTGGGCACATTCCAATGGTCCCACATTCCGCCGAAGAAAATCTTTGCGCCCTGAGTGAAGCTTCTTGCATAGGCAGGGCAACCGTTGTGCCATTTGCCCAGACCGATTGTTTCATAGCCGTTATTTTTAAAGGTTTCTGCAAGAGTTCTGTGCTCTTCGGGGATATTACCGCCCAATTCTTCAAGATGAAAGGGATTTCTGCCCGAGAGAATCATTGCACGGCTCGGCATACAGACAGCACCGCAGGTACCCCCTGCAATGTGGGCACGGGTGAACGACATACCCCTTTTTGTAAGAGCATCAAGATTTGGTGTGATAATTTCGTTATTACCGAGAGCGTGAATTGTATCAAAACGCTGGTCATCAGTAACGATAAATAAAACATTCGGCTTTTTTGCCATAACAACACATCCTGAACTGTGATTTTATTTTCCTTTTCTGATTATAACACAGGTCGTGTGTGTTTTTCAATCCGTTCTGACCCCGTTTATGTGCAGATACCGTGCCACAGCATAATTATATGTTGAAAGACGGCGGTTGAGGGCATCGTTTGTATGGGCAGAAACAAGGATTTCGGGGAATGTTGACATAACGATAAGCGAATGGTAGTAATCGCCGTATCTGTCACCGAGCTGAATCACATCTCCGGACTGAATTTCACTTTCCGTAACCTCCGTGGCAAAGGGCCCCACGGACTGATTGGTTGTCAGGAAATTATAAAGATACTCAACACCTGTCCATGCGGCGGCACGGTCATAAAGTGTACGGAAATACCACCCCACATCGGGTGTGTAATTCATAACCCCTGCACCTGCATAAATGCACTGGGACACAAAATTCGTGCAGTCTCCGCCGATATTTGTGAAGTCATAATAACGGGGATTTCTGCCAAGTGCCCATCTCCTTGCATAATCGGTTGCAGCAGTACGGTCATAGCTGATTGTTCTCACAAAAACACCTCCTTACTGTATCATATTCACCCGACAGACATGCTGTGCATATGATGATAGCAGGAGGTGATATTATGAATATCTGCGGTTGCAGAACAAGGTGTGACTGCGCAATCATTTCAGTTATTGCAAGCGTCATCGTGGGCATTGTAACGGCTTTTCTCAGCTTCTCGGCAACACTTGCCGTTCCGTCCTTTGTTTACTGGATTTTCTTCGGCACTGCACTGGTGCTTCTTGCAGTTGCTCTTGTAACGGCACCCTTTATCTGCAGAAGCAAGGAAAACTTCTGTCTGTGCGCATCGCTTAACATATTTATTACAGGTGTGCTCGGCACAGTGCTGTTTTCGCTTATTCTTCTGCTTATTGACCTTACGGCAGGGCTTTTGTTCTCTCTGTTGACGGGACTTCTGTTCGGATTATTCACGCTGACGGTCACGGCTGTGGCGTGCATTGCAAAAACTATTGCTGACTGTTAAAGACTTACGGCATGGGGTAACCTGTGCCGTTTTATTATTACAATCATGCAATAATAATTGACAGAACTGTAACAATTGTTGACAAAAATTGTTTTTTAATGGTAATATGGAACTGAAAGGAGCGATGATATATGAAAAAATCAAAAATTGTATTTCTGATTCTCTGTGTCTGTTCACTTGTGCTTGAGGCTCTGCCCTACGGTGCAGTGTGCAGATTTGCAACACCTGAAGAAACCTACACTGAGACTTTTTCTTACTTTTCACTTGTCCCCTACGGTTATGCAAACTTCGGTCCCTTTATCACTGCAATAATGACATGTCTGCTGTTTATATTTGCCGTTTTGCTTTTCACATCTGTCGGCAGAAAGGTTATAGGTGCTGCAAGGATTGTTTCGATAATTTCCGTTGTAGCATCACTCCTGCCATTGATGTTCGGAATATATTACTTCAATGTTGTATCACTTGCAATTTCCCTGTTGATGTTTATACAGTTTATTGTTATAATTAAAATAAAAAGGGAAGTTTTAAATAATGAAACTCAATGACATAAATATAAGAGACCCGTTTATTGTGCCCTTTGAGGGAAAATATTACATGTACGGCACAAGGGGTGCAGGCTGCTGGGCTAATGAAAAGGCTCCCGGAATGGGCTTTGATGTATACATCAGCGAAGACCTTGAAACATGGTCTGACCCTGTTTGCGTTTTTGAAGCAAGTGACGATTTCTGGGGCACTCACAACTTCTGGGCTCCCGAGGTGCATTACTATGACGGAAGATTCTACATGTTTGCTTCATTCAAGAGTAAGGACAGAAACAGAGGCACTCAGATTCTTGTCAGCGACACCCCCGACGGCAATTTCAAGCCCATAACAGAACACCCCGTTACTCCCGAAGATCGGATGTGTCTTGACGGCACACTCTATGTTGACAGAAACGGTGACCCGCATATTGTTTTCTGCCATGAGCATGTGCAGATAAGTGACGGCACCGTATGCGAAATGAAGCTCAGCCGTGACCTGACAAGGGCTGTCAGTGAGCCGAGACTTCTCTTCAGGGGCTCCGACCCCTACTGGGCAAGAAAAAATCATCATCAGTATGTTACTGACGGCCCCTTCCTTTACAGAGGTGAAAGCGGACGGCTTTATCTTATCTGGTCAAGCTTTACTGACAGCGGATATGTTCAGGCTGTATGTGTGTCCGACAACGGCGACATTGACGGCAATTTCAGTCATGACCTGCCTCTTCTTGCTGAAAAAGACGGCGGTCACGGTATGATTTTCACAGGCTTTGACGGTGTGACATATCTTGTGCTTCACCGTCCCAACAGCAACCCTGATGAACGCCCCGTGCTGACTCCGATTACGGAAAAGGACGGACACCTTGAAACAGTAATTTGTCGAGGTACCCTCGACAAATTACTGCAGTGAATAGTGAATAATGAATAGTGAACAGTGGTGGAAGGGGCAAGCCCCTTAAACCCCATTATATAATGTTTGCATAGCAAACCACCGACATTGTTCACTTTTCACTTTTCATTGTTCACTTTTGTCGAACTTCAGTTCGACAAATTCTGATTTAGCCGTGATTTTATGAAATGTAATCTTTGTCCACGAAAATGTAATACTGACAGAAATGTAAAAACAGGTGTATGCGGTGTGGGTGACACGCTGAAAATTGCCCGTGCGGCACCTCATTTCTGGGAAGAGCCCTGTATCAGCGGATATGGCGGCTCAGGTACAGTATTCTTCAGCGGGTGCAACCTGAAATGTGTTTTCTGTCAGAATCATGAAATCAGCTCGGGATGCTTCGGCAAGGAAATTACGGTCGGCAGACTGAAAGAGATTTATGCTGAGCTGATTGACAGCGGTGTGCATAACATAAATCTTGTCACACCCTCACACTATGCCCATAAAATAATTGAATCCCTCAATGAGCCTCTGCCCGTGCCCGTTGTGTGGAATTCGGGCGGTTATGACAGCACGGAAACGCTCCGTCAGCTTGAGGGTAAGGTCAGCATTTACCTTCCCGACCTTAAATATATGTCAGAGGAAACTGCAAAAAGATACTCCCTTGCACCTGATTACCCTGCCGTTGCAAAAGCGGCACTTATTGAAATGTACCGTCAGGTGGGACCCGTAAAGCTCGACAGTGACGGCATTATGGAAAAGGGAATGATAATAAGGCACCTGATGTTGCCCGGTGAAACAGAAAACACCCTTGATGTGATTGATTTTGTGTCTTCTCAGTTCGGCGACAATGTCATTTTCAGTCTGATGAGTCAGTTCACGCCGAATCATCAATGCAATATACCTGAGCTCAGCCGTACAATTACCGAAGAAGAATACAACAGAGCTGTTGACTACATGTATCTGTGCGGGATGGAGAACGCATATATTCAGGATTTTTCCTCTGCAAAAAAAGAATACACCCCACCCTTTGACCTGAGCGGAGTGTAAAATATTACATACAATATAAACGGAGTTACCTTTCGGCAACTCCGTTTTTTGTTTTAATCAGAATTCGGGATTGTCACAGCAGTTGGGCTCCATGCCGAAGAGCATACGGAGCTTCTGGAAGATTCTGAAAATCTTAGCCCAGAAATTGTTCTGATGGCAGTAACAATCGCATGTGGGAGCATTCATGACGGGAATGTCAATTGTTGCTTCACCGTTTTCAACATAGATGTAGCCGATTGTATCATCATAGCCGTCTCTGTCGATGAGAAGCTCATAATCACCCTCTGCAAGTACCTCTGTAAAGTAGCCGTTAAGGTCAGATGTGATTACATATGACTCGCCTGTATCCATATTTGTGACTGTGATTACAGCCTCTGTAACGGGGTTGCCTGCTGAGTCAATAAGTGTAACGCAGACAAGAGCCATGTCATTTGTATAGATGATTTCGTTATATCTGTGTGAGCATGCATCACATTCAAAAATGATAAAGCCGTTCTGTGTAAGTGTGGGATTGATTCTGTCTACCTCAACATAGTTGTGGCCGAGTGCATCAACAAAGTTTTCTTTGTAGCTGTGGTCGCCTCTTGAGCAGACATAAAGGTCATAACCTTCATCCTTACATGTGGGAGCAACTGTTGTCATTACATAATCATGACCGAGCTCGTCAACATAGTTATCCTTGTAGCTGTTGTCGCCTCTTGAACATGTGTGTAAATCGTAACCCTTTTCTGTACATGTGGGGTCAACTGTTGTTGTCACATAGTCATGGCCGAGTGCAGGAACGATATCACTCTTCTGTGAGTGTCCGCAGCTTGAACAGCGTGAGAATGTGTAACCGTCCTTGATACATGTGGGAGCGTATGTATATGACTGATATGAATGTCCCTTTGCAGGTACGATATCATCAACAATCTCTTCATTACAGATTGTACATACATATTCTGTGTAACCGCCTTCGTCACATGTGGGAGGAGTAACCGTACCTGTGAATGAATGGCTGAGCTTGGGAATCTCTGTTGTCTTTGTTTCATCACAGACTGTACATGTGAAGAGCATTTCACCTGTCTGTGAGCAAGAAGCGGGAGACTGAACAACGCCGTTGTCCCATGTATGTCCGGGAGCTCTGATAACTGTTTCCATTGTCTTTCCGCAGTTATCTCTCTGACATGTAAGAAGCTTCTTACCGTCCTTTGTACATGTTACCTCTTCAAGAATCTCGCCTGCGTTCCAGTCATGGCCGAGAGCGGGAATAACGATTGAATCCTGAACCTCACCGCAGTTTCCGCATTCAGCACCCATAAGACCGGTGTTGTCACAGGTTGCTTCCTTGATAACATTCTGATTCTGCCAGTCATGGCCTGTTGCCTCGACAGTTGTTGTGCGAGTTGCATCACATGCAGAACATTCCTGATACTGTGTACCGTCTTCTGTACATGTGGGCTTCTTGATGGGCTCGCCTACATCTTCCCATGAATGACCTGTTGCATCAACATAAGTATCAATGTATGACTTACCGCAGTTATCTCGCTTACATGTGTGAGTTGTGTAACCTCTTTCAGTACATGTGGGAGGTGTTACAACATCGTCATAATCATGCTGAAGAGCATTGATGATCTGAACCTCTGTTGTGTTACAAGCAGAACATGTTCTCTGGCTTCTGCCGGCTGCTTCACATGTTGCCTGCTTCTTTACTTCCCATTCACCCCATGAGTGACCCTGTGAGGGAATTGTTTCCTTCTGTGTTGTCTTACAGACTGTACACTGTCTTGTCTTGTAGCCGTCAGCTTCACATGTTGCATCTGTGACTGACCATTCTGACCATGAGTGGTCGCCGAGAGGAAGCTCTTCTCTGCCTGAAATAACCTTACGGCAGTCGTTACAGTATGTATATGCTGTGTAACCGTATTCGTTACATGTTGAGGGCTTTGAGGGGTAGTTTGTGACATTCTTATGTGCATCGGGATTTACGGGAAGAGATACTGTCTTCTCAGCACCGCAATCTGTACACTTGAATGACTCTGAGCCTGTCTTTGAACATGTGGGAGCTGTATAAGCTGTACGTGCATAGCTGTGCTCTGCTGTTGTGAACTTTGCCATAACTGTAAGGTCTGCCTTGATATTTGTGAATTCCTTGTCCCAACCGTCAAAGATATAATGCTCGTCAGTATCCTTCTGTGAGTATGTGCTCATATCGGGAGCTGTTGCATCCTTGCCGTATTCAACGCTCTGCTTTGAAATCTGAGCGCCTGTGATGGGGTTAATAAAATAAACGTTATATTTCTGAACTGAGAAAATAGCATAAACAGTTGATGCGAGAGGCACGCTGATTGTTCCCACTGAGCCTGATTCTGCTGCAGCATCAGTACTCCAGCCGAGGAATGAATAGCCTTCTCTTGTTGCCTTGAAAGCACCTGCAGGAAGGTCAATAACAGTGCTCAGACCGCATGTTACGGTGTATTCTGTTGTTTCAGCCGTACCGCCATTTGTTGCAGCATCAAGTCTGATTGTTGTCTGAAGACCGTCAACAGCGTGATGAAGTGCATTTGTTGCAGCTTCAATCTGTGTTGTGGTGACATAACCTGCCTTGTATCTGTTGTTGTAGATACCCCAGATTCTGTTTGCTTCAGTGAGAGCATTCTGATATGTCTGCCATGAAGCAGCGGTGTATTTTGAGCTGTCCTGAACGCCGCCTGCCTTTGTGATAGCAGCACCCAGAGCTGTAACATATGAAGTGACCTCTGTGTATACTGATGAGTTGTCGAAGAACAGGTAGACATAGTCACCGCCTGCATCGGCATTGGCATCAGATGCTTCTGTGTCGCTGTCATTCTTTGTAACAGTATAGTAACCGTCTTTTGTTGTATTTCTGTCGGTTGTACCTGCAAGCTTCAGAAGGGGAAGACCTACTGATGTGTCGTTTGTGTAGTAAAGATAGATGTAGTCACCGCCTGCATCGGCATTGAGGTCCTGACCGAGGTTGTTGAAGCTGATGCTTTTTCCGTCAACCTTGAATGTATAGGGTGAATCGCCGCCGTTATTGTGACCCATACGCAGAAATGTACCGAGAGCATCATTGATATTTGTTGATGTCTTGTAACCGAGCATGATATAGTCCTTGCCGGAAACACCTGAGTTGAAGTCAAGTCTGCCGCCGCCGTTGTCATTCATCAGCAGAGTGTATCCGTTGGCTGTGGCTTCATTGTAAGTGTCGTCGCTCTTTGTTGCCTGACCGAACTGAATTCCTGAAATAAACTGTGTGCCTTCGGGATAATAGTAATATCTTCCCTGCACATAGTCACCCATTGAAAGCGCATCTGCCTGAATGGGATTACAAAGAACAAATGCCGTAACGCACATTACAAAGGCAAGCAATATGCTCATGGCTTTCTTTGAAGTTGATTTTACTTTCGTAAGCATGAGAAAGTCTCCTTTCGTTTTAATAACAAGACATTATAACTCATTATTACTTTAACTTCTATTATATATAAAATAATAAAAAATACAATATCGCAAAAATAAATAATATAAAAATTTACAGAAAATTCATTTAAATGGAACACGAAGAACAAGAAAAACAAAGAGCTGAACTCTGTTCAGCTCTCTGATTCTGTATTATTCAAGTGATGTGGCAAACACATATCTGCCCGTGTTGAAGTAAAGACCTGTTTCAACGAGGATGTAATATCTGCCTGCTTCAACATCGGCAGTCAGCACATCGGCAGAGGAATCCCAGTCAGATGACAGCGTATCAAGAACATTTCCTTCACTGTCAAGCAGGGATACAACCCAGCCCTCCTTGCCTGCTTCATTCACAATTATATGGCCGAATGCAAGACTGAATACGCCTGCCGTAGGAATATCAATTGCAAAGTAGTCCTTGTCGAAATCAGTACCCATTTCAACCATTGTACCGCTGACAGTATCACCGACCTGAATGACATCTGCCGTATCAACAGTGTTGTTGGGCTCTGTTTCCCAGCCCTGACTTTCGACTGTCAGAAGAATAAGTCTGTAGACAATACTGCTGTGATACAGATTGTCGGAATCTACACGGATATAATAAGTACCTGCCGTCAGACCTATACTCGGGGACTGCAATACGGGCTGATTTCTGTCTGAAACAGTGCTGTAAGCAACCCTGCCGTCAGAATCAATTACGGAAATATTCCAGCCATCCTTATCATCGGAAAGGGCTTCATGAATGAAATCAATGACAACAAAGCCGTCCTTCTCCATTGTGAATACAAACCAGTCACGGTCCGACCTGTCACTTCTGTCTGTAAGCGAGCCGACCTTTTCTGTGTTCACGGCAATTTCATCTGCAGTTTCAGGTGTATCGTTAAGCTCAGTTTCAACTGCACTGTCCTTACTGAAGGAAACATTCAGAGAATAGGTCACACCGCTGTATACATGGGAGCTGACACAGACATAGTAATATCCGGGAGGCAGACCCATGACACCGCTGTTTATCATCGTCTTGCTCATATCCGATGTCACATGGTAATATTCATTACCCTGCATATCAGTCACGCTGATACGCCATGCAACGGCACCGTTAAGTCCGAGAGGGTCTGCTTCATGCTCAAAATACAATACAGAATAGCCTGTCTCCGTAACACGGAAAAGATACCAGTCTTCGTCAGTCTCTTCACCTGCAAAGACACTTGCACCGCCGTTAAGCGTCTTGTTGAGAGGCAATGCAGTATACCTTGAAGGACTGTTGTTGTACTCTGTTTCATAGTCATCAGTCTCCACAAGACCGATAACGATGTCATATTTTTTGTCGGTAAAGCCCGTAATGCATTCGACCTCAACCCTGTAATTACCGGGAGTGATGCCTATTGCCGATGTCTGCACACCTGTGCCGACCTTTTCATAGACAGCTCTGTTGAGCAGTCTGTATTCAATGCTTTCGCTTGTACCGTCAGGCGAATACTCCTCATAAAGAGATATATGCCAGACACAGGGTGCATCTGTCACTTCCATATGATTGAATGCATAAACTACTGCACTTCTGCTGTCTGCCGAGAATGTATACACCTTTTTTGAAATGATGTTTGCAAGGGAGTCACGCATGATGCTGTTGAGCCTTGCGGGGACAACAGTCACATTTTCCTGAACGGAAGAATCGCCGTCATCCTCATCGGGAATTTCGGTCACACCGCTGTCAGTATCGGGAAGTATTTCCTCGGGAGGGATAACAGTGCCGCTGTCGGGCATTGTATCCGTATCCTTATAATCCTCCGTATTCGCATCGGGGATGTCTTCGGGCTGAATGACAGCAGTATCGTCCGTGCCGCCATTTTCCGCAGGAGCATTCAGGGGAACAACCGCATTCTCCATATCCGATGAGCCGTAAGAGGTGTTCTGCATATCTGAGGTATACGACACAAGGGATACGGGGAATGAAAGGACAATCATTGCCGAAAGAACAATTGCAACAACAGCTTTCCCGAAAGAATATCCGTTTTTCATCATTTCAACTCCTTCCGTGTATATAAAAAAGATAACCATGCTAAGTATAGCACGGTTATCCGAATTATTCAAGTCTTATTACTTACCAAATGAGGGAAGTGAGAAACCCGATACGAGTTCGTGAAGCTTTGTAAGGAAAGTATCCATAAACTTGTTGAACTGGTAAGATGTCTTGCTGAGAGCACCTTCACAGTCAAGAATCTGTGAGCCCTCTGCAAGAGCGAAGTCATACATACGGAGAGCTTCGTATTCGTATGTTGAGAGATCATTTTCATCAAGAGTGATGAGGCCTACACCTCTGTTGATGTCGTTGCTGTATGAGTTACAGCCTACTGTGGGAACAGTTGTGATGTCGATGCCTTCATATGTTGTTGTGAAGTCATTGACATGGTCATGGCCGTAGAATGTAGCCATAACATCGCCTGTTTCAAGCCATGCATCCATCTGACCGCCGTTGATGTGTGAGGGGCAGGGAGGCTCGAAAAGGAAACCTGTGAATGCACCGAAGTTGGGGATAGGAAGATATGCCTGACCGTCAAATGTCCATTCGCCGATACCTACGGGAATCTTCATCATGCCAAGTGCATCATATGCTTCGGGAACAATGATGTGCTGGAAGCTGATAGCAGGAACAACTTCTCCGCCGTTGAGTGCTGCAAGAGCCTTTGCTGTATCCTTGTACCAGTTGATCTGGTCTTCTCTTACATAGTCATAACCGCCTGCTTCTTCAGTTGATGTACCTGAATCAACAAACCAGAGGTTGAATGCAACACCGAGGCCGTTTGAAGCAAGAATGGGAAGATTGTGGTTGCCGCAGCCGTAAAGCTCGGGATCCACGTCATATGCAAGGCAGCCGGGGTACTTCTGATATTCACGGAGAAGAACTTCCTTTTCAACGCCCTGTTCCTGATCGTGGTTACCGAAAACAAGTGTAAAGGGAACGCCTGCTTCAACACAGGGAGTGACAATTGTTTCAATTGCCTTTGCCTGATTTTCGTAACCGTGAGCAACAGTGTTGTCACCAAGGAAAACAACAAGGTCAGGTGTATAAGCTGCAAGAGCTTCTCTCACAAGCTGAGCTGTTGTTTCTTCAAGAGTTTCGTCATCCTGGCTGTCAGCAAAAATCATGATTTTGAATTTGCCTTCGTCATCAAACTTGAGAATGTAGTCTGAAATACCTGCGGATGCAGACATTGCGAATGTTGCTGCAAGCATGAGCATTGCAAGAGCAACTGCAAGAACTTTCTTTGTAAGTTTCATATTGATCACCTTTCAATAGGATATTATTGCGTATACATTTTAGCAAATCAATCCGAAAAATTCAAGACAAAATTATAAATTTTAACAATTACTGAACAAAAAAAGAAAAACGGCCTGTAAAAGACCGTTTTTTCATACCGGAAAAATAAGCGATTAAGCCATTGTGAATGACTCGAAAAGACTTGCGAAGAAAGCCTTAATCATCTCAAAAAATTCCTTGATAAACTCAACTGCTGATGCAAGATTTCCAAGAGCTGCCATTACATTTTCCCTCCAATTCATTTTATACGCTTCTGATTATATAGTA
This sequence comes from Clostridia bacterium, assembly GCA_017473925.1. Taxonomy (GTDB): domain Bacteria; phylum Bacillota; class Clostridia; order Oscillospirales; family Acutalibacteraceae; genus UBA1081. The sequence continues at coordinate 23,432 of JAFUIY010000049.1, forward strand.
TAATATTGTACGGCATATTGAATATCTTTTAACAAATAATGAACATTTAGACAAAAGCTGCATTTATATCACTTTTTATAAATAAATTGTGTCAGAGTATTCTTCAGCAAAATCATTTGTAAACATTTGTGAACAATATTTCGTTTTTTGCAATAAAATCATTGTAATACTCTACAAATATGCACCCATTAATTTATAACCGTTGTTATGTTTCGACAAAAACACCGCCTCCTTATTGACTAAAATGACGAAAAATGTTATTATGTCATGCTGTAAAGTGTTGAAATGCGTATTTATAGGGGGCTTACCAATGAAAAGCAGACTCATAAGAATCCTTTCATCCGTAATGACCGTTATACTTATAATAACAGCGATTCCCCTTCCGGCTGCTGCAGCTCCGGGCTTCAATCAGCTTGTAAATGCATCAACCGAAATTATTATGGTAAACGAAGGCAACTACACAACAGTTGTCCGTGATGACGTAGGGGCTGTCAGTCTGGGTAAAATCTGCTGGCATGCAACAAACGCCCTGAATCTTCTCAAGGAGATTGTTTCTCTCAACCCGTCTCAGGCTCTGAACATCCTTGGAGCATCTCTTTATAATGAAATAGTTACCCGCACAAGCTGGGAAGGCAGAATCGTCACAAAGGCTGAGGCTGCTGCCCTTTCAGTTCTTCTGGGAACATCCGAAAGCCGTTATGTGCAGGATAAGACTGCATGGAAATATATAAGCGAATATGTTCAGCACGGTATTGATCTGGGCATCACAGAGCCCGAGGCACTTGTGTTCTTTGCCGATTTTGAAAACCAGAACGGCAGAACGGGTGCTGCGAACTATTATTATGAGGTAATGGGACGCTTCGGCAGAGTCAATCTCGCAACACTCTATGAATGCTCAAGCAAGAACTCACGCCGTACAAGAACTTACAATTTCTGTGCAACAATCAACTGGAACGACTATTCATCATCCCCCTCTTACGAAACGGATACTGTTGCTCCCGAAATCAGCAATGTTGCAGTAACAGACATCACAAGCGAGGGCTACACCGTTTCATGCAATGCAAGTGACAACGAGGGTGTCATTGCGATATGCTTTGCCGTGTATTACAAGGCAGACGGCTCAGACACAGCAAAATGGTACAGACAGGAAGGCTCAGACAGTGCAGTATTCACAATGAAAATCAGTGAATTCGGCAACAGAAGCGGTGACTACTGTACCTATATATATGTTTTCGACAATGCAGGCAACTACACCTATGCGGAGCTGAATGTCATAACCGTTCCCGAGGCTGAGCCTGCAACACCTCCCCTCTCCGTAACTGTCACATCGGGCGGAAAAGCGGAAGTCGGCGGTGAAATCAGATGGCGTGCAGCTGCAGCAGACGGCAGCGGCAACTATCAGTATGAGTTCAATCTTTACAGGGACAATGTTCTCATTGCAAGAAGAGATTACCTCGATTATTCCGACTACCCTGTTACAATTGAAAAAACAGGCTCATATCATGTTGTTGTCAATGTCCGTGACACGGAAAACGGCACAACGGCTTCCGTTACAAGCAGCAATATTGATATATTCACACCCATAACAATCAACTCATTCATCGCAACCGAAAAGGAAGCATCAATCGGACAGTCAGTCACCTTTGTGCTGGATGCGGCAGACGGTGAAGGAGAACTGAAATATTCATACACCGTCTATAAGGACGACGAAATCGTTTTCAGCTCGGAATTTTCCGACAACTATAAATTCCTTTACAAAATCAACGACTACGGAATTTATCATGTAACGGCAACTGTAATGGACTCCCGTTCACAGGTCGTTACCGTAAGAAGCGATGAGGTTGCCGTAATCAGACCCCTGAGTGCGGAAAACATCGCATTTTCAAAAGCTTATGCTGTAGCAGGACAGGAGGTCACATGCTCCGCTGATGTTCTGGGCGGAACAGGAGCCTACACCTGCGTTTTCAGTATATATTGTGACGGCGTGCTTGTCATGACTTCGGAACAGCTTGACACAAGCGAATTCACATTCACCGTTAATCAGGCGGGCATCTACACTGCATCGGTTGAAGTAACGGACGCCGGCTCAACAGTCACAACTGCCGACGGCGGCTCAATGGAAGCTGCGGAAAAGGCGGCAAGAGGTGACGCAAACTGTGACGGCAAGCTGACTGCCGCTGATGCAAGATATGCACTCAGATGCTCTGCAGGTCTTGACAGGATTGAAGAAGCAGTCTTCTATGCAGCAGATGTCACGGGCGACGGCAAGCTCACAGCCGCCGATGCGAGACTGATTCTGCGTGCCGTAGCACGGCTTGAAACATTGTAAGAAATCGGAGTTTTTTGATGAAGAAAAAGTTAATAACAATTTTAATCTCGGTGATGATGCTTCTGTCAATCGGCAGTCTCAGTGCATCAGCATATGACAGCAACCTTGTCAACAGCATCACCGCCAACTATCAGACTGCGCTCTCAATAGCTGACAGAAGCTCATTCTACGGCAACTGCAACCTTGCAACTGCCTATCAGCTCAGAGCAATGGGAATTTACAACAATCAGCTTGACTTCTCAGGCTCAGGTGACCTCTGGTATGACCACTTCAAGGATGTTTCAAAAACATCGGGCGGATACAATGTCATCACAATCAGCGGAAGCAACTGTCTTTACGACCTGATTGAAAAATACGGCAATGAAATATACAATGTTGTGTACTGTCTCGGCACAGGCGGAACAAGCGGTCCCAGACACGCAATGTATATCAGAGCAATCATTGACGGATATGTATACTTTGCAGATTCATTCGGCTGTACCTACGGCACAACATACTATCCCGAGGGTACGGGAACGGTTCTTACCCTTGAAAAGTTCATTTCATCATATAAGAAAATGAACGGTGACCCCTACGGCTGTGTGTATTTCACAAAGGATGACGGCTCAGACCATTTCACAGGCTCAGCCGAAAAGCCCGACGGCTGGGAAAACAGCAACAGGGATTACACTCCCGGTGAATACATCATCACAGCTTCAATGCTCAGGGTAAGAAGCGGAGCAGATACTGAATCCGAATCACTCGGTCTGCTTCCCAACGGCACAACAGTAACTGTCAGAGCAGTAAAGGACAACTGGGGCAAAATCGATTATGAAGGCAGAGTGGGCTGGATATGTCTTGACTATGCACTCAGACTTTCCTCCACGACAGGCCCTGTCGGGGATTCCTCCGCAGACGGCTCTCATGGTTCCGTTGCATCAAAGCTTCGTGCCACATACCTCAATTCTGACCGTCCCGCAGTTTTCAGCGACACCGATGTCACATGGACAGCAGGTGCTGAGGGCGGCTCAGGTAAATACTTCTATGCATTCTATGTTTACCGTGACGGTGCGAAGATTTACTCAGGCACATTCACTGCCTCAAACACATTCACATACAATGTGGACAAGAAAGGTACATATCAGGCAAGTGTGACAATCATTGACGACGAGAATAATCAGGCTCAGATGTTCAGCGATGACCTTATCTGTGTCGGCGAAGAAAAGGATATCGTCAAGGGTGATGCAGACGGTGACGGCAAGGTCACTGCAGCTGATTCAAGAGCAGCTTTACGTATGGCAGCACACATTGATACTCTTACAGGAAAGAACTTCATCTGTGCAGACATCGACAAGGACGGCGTAATATCTTCTGCAGATGCAAGACGCATTCTCAGAAAGGCCGCAGGTCTTGAAGATATAAAATAAATAAACAGAACAATAAAGGCATACTCCCGAGAGAGACACTTCGTAAAGAAGTTGTCTCTCTCTGCTTTTATCTTTACAAAATAAATGACACTTTACACAAGAATTGTGAAAGTGTCATAGTGGGTTACATACTTTGAGAAAGGTAAATACTTTCCGAAAAAACAAAATTTCTTTTTCGGTTGGTTAAGTTATATTGCAAACTGTCGTTTGCAGTGATATTTTTGCCCAAAGGCAAAAGTGATATGAAAACCTTGCGGTTTTCGTGATATTATATTCGCACTAAAAACTGTCCGCAGGACAATACCACTAGCGTTAGCTAATATCACTGCGAAGCAATATCACTCGCCGTAAGGCGAATATAACTGAGGCGCACTTCCTTACGGAGTGCGCCTCGACGGAGCATGCCTTTTTTATTACTTATTACAGCTTATTCTTTCTTTGCCTTGCCGTTTTTCAGTACAGCACCTGCCAGCATAATCACAGCAAAAACAATAAGATAGAAAATGACGGGACAGCTGAACTTTCCTTCTGCCTGAGCGTTCATGTAAGGTGTATAGCCGTGTGCATAACAAGCGGCAAATACCATGAAGGCACAAGCAATGATTGAAAGTAAGGGAAGAACAAATCTCTTCATAACACCGAGATCTTTTTCCTTGACCATCCACATAATCATCATGGGGATATACATTGCATAAACGGTAACGATGGGAAGCTCCGATGAGTCAAAGTTGAACAGACCGAACCAGCCTTTTTCCGTAAGGTTTGCACCGTAGAAGAAAAGAAGCCAGAAAGCACATACAAACAGACCCCAGATAGCTGAGTTGCCTGTCATATTTGTTGTCTTGTCAACCTGAGAGAACATTTCGGGCTTGGGGCCTTCGTTTCTGGCTGCAATAGCGTACATGCCGCGGCTTGCACCGACCATAAGTCCGTTGAGAGTACCGAGACATGAAATAACGATACAGATATTAAGGAAGACACCGCCGACCTGACCGAAAACATTTGTGAAAGCAGTTGTTGCACCTTCTTCAATAAGCACCTTGGTTGATGCACCGCCTGCAACACCGATATAGTAAAGAACATAAGAAGCAACTACGATTGCCGCACCGACAACAAGAGCGATGGGAAGATTCTTCCTGGGATTCTTCAGCTCTGCATTGATTGATGTTGTAACAATCCAGCCCTCGTAAGCGAAAACAGTTGCAACGACTGCAGCAAAGAGTCCGCCGCCTGAGCTGCCGACAGCTTCTGTCACACCTGCAAAGTTCTGAGGAAGAGTACCGCTTGTAAAGCCGACAACAGTACCTACAACAGCCATAAGGCAGATGGGAATGAGCTTGATAACCGTAGCACTTACCTGGAACTTACCTGCAAGCTTGGGTGAAAGTGCATTCATTGTATAAGAAGCAATAAGGAAGAAGCCTGAAAGAGCAAGAACCTCCGGACTGACAAGACTCCAGCCGAACATAACACCGAAATATCTTGCAGAAACCCATGCAAGAACACCCGTCATGCTGGGATAATAGATATTTACAAGGAACCATGCAAGGTAATAAGCATAGCTTTTTCCGCAGGTAGCCTCTGCATAGTCAACAACGCCGTTGACCTTTTCATACTTTGTAGCCATGACTGCAAACTGAGCTGAACAGATAATCATGATAAGACCTGTAATAACCCATGCAGCAATACCCATAGGCATGTTTCCGTCTGTTGCTGCGAGAACATTCTGTGCCTTGAAGAATACACCGGAGCCGATAACCGTACCTACTACCATACAGATAGCAGTCATAAGACCGTACTTACGAGTCAGTTTTTCCATAGTTTCACGCACCTTTTTGTAAAGATTTTACATAATTCAATAAAAATTCAGATTATTTTTATTAAACATATGGTGAGTATATCATATTATTTTTTTTCTGTAAAGTATTTTTTATTATTTATCAGAATTTACATTTCTGCTCTTTCCGTAAAATCACAGCCTATATCCTCTGCATAAAGATGCGATGTGTCGGAATAGCAATAGCATTTCGGTGCAGTTATACCGTTTTCATAGTTTTCAAATTCAATGGCAGTGACTCCCGAATGCTCATAGTCAAAGCCTGCCCACATTATGTGAATAGGTATGTGCAGAAGCACGGAAACCCATGCCCTTGAAAAAGCGGAATGACAGAAAAGCGCAACCTTGTCATCATTGGGATTTATGATTTTATATACACCGTCTTCATATTTATAGCCGAGCCTTTCGAGAAATTTATTGCCGTTTTCCTCAATATAAGAAACCGCCTTTTTCATTCCGGTCAGGTTCATGTAATCACAGTCATAGCCCTTTTCAAAAGGCAGGTCAATGTTACCCTTTTCACGGAAGAGTGAATTCTGAATGAGAGAAACGGATATTTTTCTGCCGTCGGGAAGTGTTGTCAGTCTTTCATCGCCTATTTCGTGCGCCCACTCCTCAACCTGAGCCTCAAGCCCCAGAAGTCTGCAGGCAGGCTCACTTGTCTGCACTGCCCTGAGAACGGGAGAAGTGAAAATCTTATTTATTCCTGCCTTGTGCATTCTCCTTCCCACAGCCTCTGCCTGTTTCCTGCCCTTTTCCGTCAGAGCACCGTCATGCCCCGGTTCACCGTGTCTTATTATGTATAAAAGCATATTGTTTCCTCCTCTGCTGTATAAAGAAAAGCCGTGCAGAACACACGGCTGTCTTTTTGTTATAATTACTGCATTCCGAGCTTTTCAGCGATTTTTTCAAAGAAGGTACGGATGAGATTGAAGATGTTTGCAAATGCCTGTGAAATTCTCTTGAATGCCTGGGTCATAAGGTCATCTGCTTCGCCTGAAACCTCAACGGACAGTGTTGCCACAACCTCGCCGTCAAGAATATAGTTAATATTTGTTGTTCCTGTCTTTGATGATGAGACAAATGTTGTGCCTGAAAGTCTGCCCAGAGATGTGTCTTCAAGCTCAAGGTAACCGCCTGAGGGCATATCTGTTCTGAAGCCGTACTTGTCAGCGCCGTAAACTTCAAATGAAACGGGAGTATTGGGTGCACAGAAAATCTTGTCCTTTGAAAAAGCTACATGATCGAATTCACCTGTAGGCTCAGCTGTTGTGCATATCATAAGAGATGTACCGACTGTTCTTTCAGCACCGTAGCTGGGCTTGTTTCTGAGCTCAAGTGAATCTGATGATTCTCTCTGTGTAAGAACTGTTGTTGATCCGCCGCCGTCAAGAGCCATAGCATTGACTGCACCGAGAGCCTTCATTGTCTGAGCAAGCTCAGCATAAATCATACCGCATGATTCGGGCTGCTGTCTGCCGTCTGCCATAAAGAAAACAAGAGAACCGTCTGCTCTGATGCCGACTGCTGTTCTGGGATGAACATTATTATCACTGACACCTGTGAACTGGCCGTTTACAAGAAGCATTTCCATACCGCTGACTGCTTCTGCAACGTCATCCATGGGAACATCGCCGTATCTTACAACGGGAGTACCGTCCTTGAGAATTGCAAAATAGGGATAATTCCATGAGCCCTGATAAACTGTGCCGTTCATTGCAAATGCACCTGCAGGAGCTCCGTTTGATGTATCGTAGCGGCCGCCGTTGACAGCAGCAACAACATTGTGTCCGAATTTGTTTTCAAAAATGTTTGCCTGATCACGGACTGTTGTTCTCTTGATATTATCAGGATTGCCGTCATTATACATAGCTTTGACATATGTATTGGCATCATTGATGTCAACTTCAAGCACAAAACCCTTTATCTGGTTTGATTTTGCAGCATTATTGAAAGTAACCTGTCTTTCTGTCACACCGCCGACAAGATGATACATGCTTTCTGCTGTTATCATTCTGTCAGTAAAAAGATTGTTTCTGTCAATCCAGTCCTCAGAAGCACTTACGCAGGGAGCAAAAAGAGCGCTGAGCATAAGCACGCAGAGAAGAACTGACATTGATTTTCTGAGCTTCATTGTAATTTTCATGTCAAAATCTCCTTACAACTGTATTATATTTCCAAGTATAACATGTAAAATTATTTTTATCAATACCAAAAACAGGATTTATTTTTACTTAACGGAAAAACCGTCCGAAGACGGCTTTTCTCATGAATTTTCATCGTGAAATTCTGATTACCGTTGCCGAATACTGAGGCACTGTGTAATTGAACTGTCCGGAAACACCGTCAACGGTGAATTCCTCGAGTGTGCAGACCTCCTCGGCACCGAGAACATTGTCATTGTCGGGGCTGTCGCCTGCAACCTGATAAACCGTTGCCTTTGCATCAACATCTGCATTTGCGATATCAATTGCAAATGTTCTGTCTGAGCCTGTGACATTTACAAGCTTGATGATGATATCTCCGCTTTCATCTGTTGAAACAACCTGATAAGCCTCAGCATTTGCCTTTGTTGCAGCTTCATATTCAAACTGCATTTCGCCGTCGATATAGCCTCTGATAACAGTGCCGTCAACAACAAGCTTAATCTGATATGTCTTTCCTGTTTCAACCGTGAAATCTGTTACAGTGCCTGGGATTGCATCTGACTTTGTACCGTTCTGTGCTCTCTGGAGTGCAGATTTTGTGTTGCCCCAGCCGCCTATATTCCAATAGAAGCAGTTGTTTTCGTCTTCAATAAGGAACGGAATGTAGAAGCCCTCTCCGCCCTCTGTCTTTGTTGCTTCAAAGGTGTATGTATAGTTGCTCCAGTCTGTGTCGCCGAAGTATGCAGATGTGCCCAGCTCATTGTATGCATGGTCAGAAACGGACTGTACAGCCTTACCGTCAGCAGTTTTCCACTCACCCTCAGTCTTATGCTGCCAGTTCCACCAGAAAAGAGGCATACTGAAATCATCACTGCCGAGAACCTCACCTGTTGCATTGTCTGTGACCTTTACATTGTCAAACTCAGCTGCAGTCCACCATGTGCCGAGACCGACAGCACCCTTAAGGTCCTCATAAGGAATCTGTGCACCGTCAAACTCAGTGCCGAGAAGTGCCGTACCTGCATTTGTTGAGAAAAGCTTCTGCATGTAGTAGTTGATTGAAGCCGTTGATGTGCTGTTATTGAACCAGATAAGGTCGGGTGCCCAGTGAGTTGCGGTAAGGTTGCCGAAAAGAGGAGCATAAGCAGCCATTTCAACAATATCACCGTTACGCTCAAGACCTGTCATGTATGCAGCCTCTGCAAGGGCTGACCTCAAGGTATTTGACCATGATGCATATTCGCCCAGGAAAACCTTGATTCCGCCGCCGTAATATGTGTCGAGCATATGCTCTGCATCACGGGAATAGTTGTCTTCGTCATAGTAATCTGCATGGGCAAGAAACCATGAGGGGTCTCTGTAATAATGATGGTCTGTTGCACCTGCAAATTCATCGATTGTCATGTTGTTTTCTTTGATATAATCATAGGCATTTTCATAGGATGCAACATAGTTCATGCTTGTTGTGCCTTCGTTTGCACCTGATGAATAGATAAGCTCAAGACCCTCATAAAGCTCAGGATTCTTTGCCTTTTCTTCGTTGAATCTCTCAAGGAAGGCTTCGTATCTCTCAAAATAAACTTCGCCCTCATTTTCGTTACCGATACAGATGTATTTCAGTTCAAAGGGCTCGGGATGACCGAGAGATGCCCTGACCTTGCCCCATGTTGTGTTTTCGCCGCCACGGCAGAATTCAACAAGGTCAACCATATCCTGAAGGTACTGTTCAAATTCGGGAGTGTACATGTCAACGGGGCCCATGCCTCTCATCTGGCAGTAAAGACCGCAGTTGAGAACGGGCACACCTACAGCACCGATGTCCTCTGCAAGAACAAAATATTCATAGAAGCCCAGACCGTAGCTCATATAGCAGGGCAGAGGGTCTTCGGTCATTGAAAGATTTGTCCACAGATTGATGCCGTATGAACGGGTTGCAGCATCACCGTATGTACCATTGAACTCAAGGGGAAGACCGTCGGGGCCGACACCTATTGAGTCTTTCCAGTTGTATGCTGTTTCTTCGTCATAGCCCTCGATGACACATCCGCCGGGGAAACGGAGAAAAGCAGGCTCAAGCTCCGCAAGCTTCTGAGCAAGGTCGATTCTCATGCCGTGATTCTTGTATGTGGGCGGGAAAAGAGAAACCATATCAAGACATACACTTCCCTCTCCCACAAGCACCTGAAGATATACTTCACTTGCGGCTGTTACGGAAGAAGTGAGAGTTGCTGTGAGCTTCTGCCACTCTGATGTTACACCCGATACTGTTGCTTCAGCGGCAACTTTGTCACCTGCAACAAGTCTTACAGTGATATCTCCGTTGTAACCGTCAGGAGACTTTGCATAAACAGAGAAATCATATGTTACACCGTTTTCAATTGCCATTCCGTCGAGGAAGCCTCTGTTCTGAACACCTGCAAGAGAGTCCGATGTGTTATTGATTACAAGATAATTTGTGTTATTGACATTCAGACCGTTTTCAGCATCACCGACAGTGACCTTAACATCGGCTGTGCCCACCTGACTCCAGCCGTGAAGCTCATCGTCAGCAGCAAGCTCACCGTATTCAAATGAACGGTTGATAACCTTTTCGCCGTAAAGACCGCCGTCAGTAGCAAAGTTGATATCCTCAAAGAATATGCCGTAAAGCAATTCACTTATATCGTGAACCTCATCACCTGCATCAATGCTGAGTGTGTAGTCTGCATTGCTTTTGTCATAGGCTGTGACAGAATTTTCTTCGCCGCGGTTGATTTCAGACTCCTGAGCAGTGCCGCCTGCAAGGCCCAGTGACATCATTACCGTCATCACCCATGCGACAATCTTTTTAAACAAAACAATGATTGAAAACTTCATGGAAAAACCTCCCGTTTTTCTTTGCTTTAATAGTACAATACTTTTATTTTTCTGTCAAGGCAATAAAACAAAATCAATTATTTTAAATATAGCTGATTTACATTTCGGATTATTTGTGTTAAAATAACAAAAAAACGTACGGAGGGGCAATAATGAAATCGACTAAAAGATTTTTTGTGTTTATCATGTGCTGTATCATGGTTATATCATCAATTCCTCTTGCAGGCTTTGAAGATTTGTTACCTGCTGTAACAGCATCGGCAAATGATACCGTCATTTACTACGGCGACCTTAACGAAAACGGCAGAGTAGAAGCATCTGATGCAAGGCTTGTGCTTCAGAAGGCAGCTTCGCTCATCACTCTCACTGACAGACAGATGGCTCTTGCAGATGTGAATCAGGACGGAAAGGTTACGGCAATGGATGCAAGAACAGTGCTCAGAACTGCCGCAAGAATTGAAGCTCCTGCTGTGTTTGAAACAAACGGAACAGAAGATGACACTGTTGATTATATCGGTATTTATTCCGAATTCCTTAAGAATCAGGGCAAGACAGTTTATTACACACCTAATGAATCAATGGGTCTTATAAATGAACCTTTTGATTTCTGTGACGCTGTCATGTTTTATCCGTCAGAATCAGAAGCTCCTGTTCTGTTCACTCTGCATTCATTTATAAATTATATCGCAAAAGACTCCATTGTCCCCTATTATCTGCTGACCGTATACTCAGTCAAAGACGGTAAGGTCTGTCAGGAAATGCAGGATTGGAGTTTAGAAGTATATAATACAAACTCTTATTACATATGGAAATCACTGAGAGATATCAGTTTTGATATTTTAAGTTATTTTGTCAGTTATGAATCATCCTGCTATGATACTGTTTATCCTGAATCTGAAAATATTGTCGCAATAGACCATATCCGCGGGAACATCGTTTCATACGGACAGAATTACAGCAAAGAGCTGTTCACATCGGGTGTATCTTCACTCAACAGCGGAATTTCAGCACCTGATATTGAAAATGCTGTCATATACACATTAAATAAAAAAGCTGCCGACAAAATGCAGATTACAGTAATCAACAAAGACGGCAAAGTTCAAGCACCTGTTGTTATTGAAACAACAGAAAATAAAGACTTCGATTATCTCTCCATTTATGTTGAATTTCTGAGAGCACAGGGAAAGCATATCTCAGGTGAACACGGCAATAAAACATACAGTTTTTATTTCTGCGATGCGGCACTTTGTGAAACTGACAAAAATAATGAATACCCCGAACTTGCAGTTGTATACAAGGCTGATATAGACGGCTGGGATATAAATACTGCTCATATCGCTAAAATATATACTATAAAAAACAAAAAAGTAGAAACCGTTAATTCATACATTTCTGATTATTCACTTGATACATTTTATGTATGGAACAATCCCAAATATCAGTCTGACACAATTGTTGTTGACAAAAACATGATACACGGCGGTTTCTTTGTTGCCATGACACCTACAGAACATAATATCTACGACTGGGGTGCAGGAACGGCATCAGGCTTTGGCTACACATTCTATAACGGTTACGATGCTTATCTTTCAGCCGGTTCTTCTTATTGGAGCATGTTCAACTCCGCAATAAAACCTTATGTCCGTTATGAATTCAGTTCTGAAAAATCAGATTCAATAAGAATTTCCGATATTTATAATGAGGAAATCAAGACATTCAGCTTCTGATAAACCAAGGAGGAACACAATATGAAAACAAGCAAAAGAATTTTATCACTCATTTTATGCTGTATTATGATTGTGTCACTTTTACCCATGACAGTTTCTGCAGATGTGACACACATTTACTACGGCGACCTTAACGAAAACGGCAGAGTAGAAGCATCTGATGCAAGGCTTGTGCTTCAGAAGGCTGCTTCGCTCATCACTCTCACTGACAGACAGATGGCTCTTGCAGATGTGAATCAGGACGGCAGAGTTTCGGCAATGGATGCAAGAACAGTGCTCAGAACTGCTGCAAGAATTGAAGCTCCTGTTGTGTTTGAAACAAACGGAACAGAAGATGAAACTGTTGATTATATCGCACTTTATACCGATTTCCTCAGAAAACAGGGTAAATCAGTAAGCAGCAATGCAGAATACGGCGGAAAAACAGGCTCTGTAAGAAATTACAAATTCAGTGATGCCGTAATATGCAATATCAATGCTGATAATAATTATCCCGAGCTTGTTGTATGTTATTCAGGTACCGATTTGTATACATTATACAGATTCTACCATATAGAAGACGGTGCCGTGACAATGTTTAAAGAATTTGTTGATGTAAGAGGAATGTACTCCTACGGCACTGTGAAGATATGGAATGACCCCTGTAAAAACCTGTTTTCGGTTCTTCATGTAAGAGTATCCGCCGCATCAATGCATTCTGAATATGATTGTGAAATCATATACCCCACTGAGAATAAAATCATATCAATAGCATCAGCATATGACCATGCATCTGCAACAATGAAGACTACCGCAGAGTATGCAGACGGATATGATACGTATTTTGAATATGATAACAGAGCCGATGTTGATGACGCAGTCAACAAATACTGTCTTTATGAGTTCAGAAACACTGAATCATCGCTTATCAGCCTTACTGTCATCGATGAAAACGGAAAAACAGAAACTCTTTCAGCTGCATTCTGAAAAAACTGACCGCAGAGCACAATCTGCGGTCTTTTTATGTCATGGAATCCATAGTGCAGTTTTTCTTATGCAATAATTCGGTTCAACATATTGTCTTCAGATTTTATTTGTGATAATATAATGTTTATAATTTACTGTGAAAGGGTAATTTTCATGACAAAAACACTCCCGAAAAGAAAAATGTACCGTTACTGCCTTGCTGACATTGCAAAGGGTCTTTTCAACGGTATGATAGGCAACTATCTTCTTTACTTTTTCCAGCCCACTGTCAAAAGCGGACTCCCCACACTCCTTCCCGAAAACAAATTGTTGGGATTCATCACAATAATGGCTCTTATCACAGCAATCGGTAAGGTTGTCGATGCCGTAACGGACCCCATTGTTGCTTCGCTTTCAGACAAATGCACCCACAAGGCAGGCAGAAGAATGCCTTTCCTGAGATATTCAGCAATCCCCTATGCACTTTCCGTGCTTCTCATATTCTTTGCCCCCTTTAAAGAGGGCTCCTTTGCAAATGCAATATGGGTAGGCTTCTTCCTTGTTACATACTACACGGCATATACATTCTACTTTATCCCGAGAAATGCACTTGTACCCGAAATCATTCCCGATGCAAAGGTCAGAGTCGGTTATTACGGTGTCAGCACTGCATTCTTCATGGGTTCAAGCTCATTCATGTATGCGGCAACTCTCTTTGTTGACCTGCTCAAAAAGGCAGGGCTTACACCTCTCTGGGCTTGGAGAAGCGTATTCACTGTCTTTGCCGCAATCGGCATGACATGTCTTCTTCTGAGTGCTTATGCATTCAACGAAAAGGAATATGTTGAAGAAAATACAAAGCCCAAAGAAAACATTTTCAAGTCATTCGGGCTTGTTTTCAAGAGCAGAGAATTTGTTGTTTTCACGCTCGGTGACCTCTTCAGCGGTGTTTCAATGGCTTTCTTCCAGACAGCAATGCTCTATTACATCACAATGCTTCTGAATGTGCCCGAATCTCAGTCATTCCTCGTTATGCTCACGGCAATTGTCGTGGCAATCGCACTCTTCCCCCTTATCATTAAAATCAGCCGTAAATACAACAAGAAAATCCCCCTTGTTGCGGCAAGCATCGTATTCACAATTGTTTTCGGAATCATCTATTTCGGTGACAAGCTCGCAGCCCTCGCTCCCGGGAATGAGCTGTATGTCGGTCTTGCAGTGGGTGTTGTCGTTGCATTCCCCTTTGCAGCAATCAACATTCTTCCTCAGTCCGTCATTTCAGACATCATTCAGCTTGACAGCCTTGAAAACGGTGTCAACAGAGAGGGTATTTTCTCGGCAACAAAGACATTTATTGAGAAAATCGCATCAGCCGTTGCAATGATGGGTGTTTCAAGCATACTTGCAATCGGTGCCGCTTCAGGTGAGTCTGTAAGTCTTTCAGGCGTTAAGCTCACGGGCGTTTTTGCAGGTGTATTCAGCCTTCTTTCACTGATTTTCTTCATTTTCTATAACGACAAAAAGGTTATTGCAACCATTGAAAAACACAGAAACGCAAAAGGTGACAGAAATGAGTAAAATGGTTTTGGGTGCAGAAGCAGACCGTAAAAATGCTTCTGCCGATACTCTTGAAGCATACATCAGCAAACTCAAAAAAATGATTGACTGCAAAACTGTTTTTACCCGTGACGGTGAAAACAGAGCAGAATACGAAAAGTTTTATGAAGTGCTCAGAGAGTGCTTTCCTCTTCTTCACGAAAAAGCTGAAAGACTCACCTTCGGCACGGGCTGTTTTGTGTTTGTGATAAAGGGCAGAAATGCAAAGAAAAATGTAATGCTAATGTCACATCACGATGTTGTTGACGGTGACAGCGAATGGAAAACAGACCCCTTCAATGCAGTGCTGAAAGACGGCTCACTCTGGGGCAGGGGTACTATTGACACAAAGACACCTCTTTTTGCCGAGCTTCAGGCTGCAGAAGAACTGCTCAGTGAAGGCTATGATTTTGAGGGCGTAAACTTATATATCGGTTCATCGGACAACGAAGAGGTCTGCGGTGACGGTATGGTCCTTGCAACCGAATATTTCAAGGAAAATAACATTCATTTTGATGTTGTCCTTGATGAGGGCGGTGCAATCACACAGGGCATGATTCCTACAGTAAAGGCAAAGAGTGCCATGGTTGCAGTCCACGAAAAGAGCCGTCATATGTACAGATGTACAACAAAAAAGAACACAAAAGGCCACGGCGGACTCAACCCCTCAACGGATTCAGCCGTGAACCGTCTTTGTGCATTCATAAATGAAGTGAACAACACAAAAATCTACAAGGGAAAATTCTATCCCGAGGTACGGGGAACATTTGAAACACATGCACCTTATATGTCTTTCCCCCTGAATTTTATGTTCGGCAACCTCTCGCTTTTCTCTCCCATAATAAAAAAGATTATGCTTTCAATTCCCACGGCAAATGCAATGCTTTCAACTGCGGTAACATTCACAACTGTTTTTGCAGGCACAAAGGAAGAGCCTCAGATAGGAGCAAAGGAAGCAGAAGCAACAATGTTTATCCGTTGCATCCGTGAAGACGATATGCTGAAAGGCTTTGAAAAAATAAAAAAAATCGCCGCAAAATACGGCGTTGAAATCGAAGAAACAGAGCGTGACTACTGTCAGCCTTCATCATTTACGGCAGAGCCTTTCACGGTGCTCAGAAAAGTTATGAACAGGAACTTCCCCGATGTTATTGTAGCACCCTTTCTTCTTACTGCAGGTACGGATGCAAGACGCTTTACGGATGTGGCAGATTCAATTCTCCGTTTTGCTCCCATTGACCTGGACAAGGAGCAGTTTGCATCAATACACAGTGCAGACGAACACATCAAGGCTGACAATGTCGGTCAGTGTGTATTATTTTATAAGGATTTTGTGAAAGAGATATGAATGATATAATTTACTGGACAGGACAAGCTATAGGAATACTCGTAACAATCGGCGCAATCATCAATCTGCAGCTTAAAAAGAAGCAGCACATGTACATTCTTTCGATAGTTGTAAACATTCTCTCGGCGCTGAATATTATTCTCCTTGACAGGGAATTCAGCTCAGGTGCCATCATATGCCTTATTGCCGTGGCACAGATTGTTGTGGCATATATTCACGACAAAAAACAGACAGATGTGCATATTGCAGAGCAGGTGATTTTCTTCCTGCTTTATGTTGCAGGCGGACTTATCGGCTTCAAGACATGGATTGATATTCTTTCAATCGTTGCGGCGGCACTTTATATGTTTGCGATGTTCCAGAAAAAAGAGCAGAATATCAGACTCTTCCTCCTGGGCAACATGGCTACATGGACAGTCTACCATGCCATCCTCGGCTCAACAGCCATCTTCGCCCAGCTTGCAGGAATTGTGTCATCAGTGATTGCACTGATAAGATACAGAAAAAAGTAGTATCAGACTGAAGAAATAAAATTATCTTTCATTTAATATATATCCGTTTTGTTGTCAGATTTCAGGGCATAATGAATCGTGAGGTGTTTTTATGGATTCATTATGGCATGCGACTGCACAGAAAAGCAGATTTTCGGTTCTTGAAGGTGACATAAAGACGGATATTGTTATAATCGGCGGAGGCCTTGCAGGACTTATGTGTCTGAAGGAGCTTACAGACAGAGGCGCCGACTGCATTCTTCTTGAAGCAAAGACAATCGGCTCGGGTGTGACGGGAAACACAACTGCAAAAATAACCTTTCAGCACGGTCTTGTTTACGACAGGCTTATAAACAAATACGGCACGGAAAAGGCGCATCTGTACCTTGACGCCAACAGAAAAGCCCTTGAAAAAATGAAAAGAATGTCACAGGCCTACCCCTGCGACCTTGAAGAAAAGGAGGCTTTTGTTTATTCCTCCGATGACCGTAAAAAAATTGAAAAGGAAATACGAGCATACGAAAGGCTCGGAGTGAAGGCTCGGTTCTGTGAAGCTGTCCCCTTACCCGTCAGCTGTGTCGGAGCCGTTAAAATTCCCTCACAGGCTCAGTTTCATCCTCTGAAATTCATGTATGCTGTTTCGGAAAATCTCAGAATTTTTGAAAATTCAAAGGTGACTGAATTTCTGCCGCACAAAGTAAAATGTGAAAAAGGGAGCGTCACTGCAAGGATAATCATTATTGCAACTCATTTCCCCGTAATCAACAAGCACGGCGCCTTTCCCCTGAAGCTTTATCAGCACCGTTCATATGTTGTTGCCGTTGACAATGCTCCCGACATAAATGGGATGTATCTTGACGAAAAGAAAAACGGATTTTCCTTCAGGAATTACAAAAATCTTCTGCTTATAGGCGGAGGCGACCACAGAACGGGAAAAACGGGAGGCTCCTACACGGTTCTTTATGACTTCTGCAGACAGAATTATCCCGATTCTGCCGTTAAATACAGTTTTGCGGCTCAGGACTGCATGAGCCTTGACGGCATGCCTTATATCGGTCGTTATCCGGGAAGCTCCCGTGATATTTATGTTGCAACGGGCTTCAACAAGTGGGGAATGACATCCTCTATTGCTGCAGCGGATATCCTTGCAGATATGGTGACGGGCAGAAAGAATCCCTATGCCGGACTTTTTGCTCCTGACCGTTCGGTTCTTCATCCTCAGCTTTTTGCCAACATTTTTCACTCCTTTACGGGAATCATCACACCCACTGTGCCGAGATGTCCCCACATGGGCTGTGCGCTTAAATACAATAAGGATGAACATTCATGGGATTGTCCCTGCCACGGCTCAAGGTTTTCTGAAAAGGGTGAACTCATCGACAACCCTGCAACAGACGACATGCAATAATTCTTCGGCAGACATTCATAAATTAATAAAGGGAGATGTAAAATATGAGTTTTACATCCCCTTTTTGTTATCAGTTATTCAGTTTTCAAGCTGAGAATTAATCTGTGCCCAGACAGCAATGCTTTCTGCCTGAACAATTTTCTTGTTTTCCATGAATCCGCTGTCAGTGAATTCGTTATTGCAGTATGTTACATTTGAACAGTATCTGCCGAAGCTGAGTCTTCCCTGTGACATCTGTTCAGCAAAGAAATCACCCGAGTCAATTCTGTTATCAGAGAAGACAAAGCCGTTGACATTGTCTGCCTTCATAAGCATTGAGGGTATATCCCTAAACTCATTTGAGCTGATTTCAATATTTGTGAAAACGGCTGTCTTTGCGCTCTCACCTGCGATGTTTGTGCCTATTTCAATCACACATCCCCAGTCGCTGAAGTTGCACTTTTCAAAGGTATTATTACGGATAACAAGGTTGTCAACACCTGTGCCCTCCTGCCAGAGAGCGGGCTCAATATCCATAACAACCTTTATTGCCTGTGCCATGGTTTTATAGAAACGGTTATTCTCGCAAAGACCGTTGGACGACTGCAGAAGCAGGCCTCTTGCTCTGTTTTCGTGGAAATAATTGTTTCTGATGACATAATTACTGCTGTCACATTCTGTGCTGTAAGCAACAAAGCCCTCTGTGACCTCTTCGGGCAGATTTTCGACAACAACCTCCTTTGTTATCCAGTCAAGAGCTTTGACTGAAACAATTTTTGCAGTAATTTCTGTATTCTCAAACTTTTCATTTCTGAATGCAAGAATATCGCCTTCATTTAATCTCATTGCCGATGCAACAAGTGTAAGAGTGTTGCCGTCAGCAGACGAAACATAGCCGAGACCGTCATGCACATTGACAGCATCGTCACCCATACCGCTTATATCACAGCCCTCGATGTTGAAGCAGCCGTCAGTGTTGACAATATGAATCGCATCGGCAGTCAGTGACACACAGCGCTTATCCTTATACTCGGGATTGACACCGATAAAGCTGTTGATAATCTGGAAATGCGAACAGTTATCTTCACATATATAAGCCATACCTGCACTGCCGTAAATGCTGACATTATCAAATGTTATATTTTCACTCTGATTCCTGATGCTGAAAACTGTTCCGTCGTAGACGAAATGTCTGAGTATATATGTTTCACCGTTTTCAAAGCTGTCCATACAGCCGTTGTGAGTAACACGAAGAGTGTTGTCCGAAATCTTATTTACAGACTTCACAGCCTCTGCATCCTGATAAAGATAAACTTCCTTTGATGAATTCTTTGCGCCGAAGGTATAGCTTTCAGGGTCACACTGTGTAATTGCCATCATACGGTTGTTTTCATCGCAGTATTCCGCATCCCTGAAAACAAGGTCGATTGTATTTGCAGCTGCATTGCTGTTCTGAACAGTTACAACAGCTGCAAGAGGCCTTTCCTCCCAGTTCCAGTCAACATTGAGGTTTCTTATTTCAACGCAATCGCTGTTTCTGAGCAAAACCTTATATCCCGTTGATGAAAAGATAAATGTCGCACCGTTACCCTCAATCAGCAGGTCAGTACAGCTGTTGATATCAAGACTGTTTTCGCTTCTGAAATAATATGTACCCTTGTCAATGACAAGCTTTGTCTGAGGATTCCTTGCACAGTAATCAAGAGCACTCTGAAAAGCTGAAAAGTTATCGTCATTGTCTTCAGAAAGACCGAACTGTGATGCATTCACTTCACTGAGCTTTCCGTCAAGGGGTCGCTGAATATAAAAGCGTGCTTCTCCCACACCGTTTATCTCATCTGCCCTTCTGCTTTCACTTAAATTTTCAAGTGTTTCAACAAGCATATCGGGACTTTCAGGCATTGCCGCCGATGATGTGAGCATTAATAATACCGAAGCAATAATTGCAACAAGCTTTACAAGCATAAAATAGCCCTCTTTTCATTTTTTTAAATTATAGCACACAATTTTTCCAAAAACAACACACTTACATAATATTGACACAGACAAGTTAACTTTATATAATATCAATATACTTTTAAAGGGGTTGATTCTTCTGGATATCAGGTTAATAGGTTCACCAAAGGTCGTTATGACAAACACAAAGAGCCATCACGCCTATTTTGCATGGCCCACAATTGCGAAGCTGCAGAACGGCAGAATCTGTGTCGGTGCTTCGGGCTACAGAATAGAGCATATATGTCCTTTCGGCAAGGGCGTTCTCGCATTCAGCGACGATAACGGAGAAACATACTCAGAGCCCGTGCCTGTCATTGACACTGTCCTTGATGACAGGGATGTGGGGCTGACAGTTTTCGGTGAAAAAGGACTTATCGTCACATCCTTCAACAACACACTTCAGTTCCAGAGAGAAAACATGCCTCAGACTCAGGAATGCTTTGACTACATAAATTCTGTTTCTCCCGAAGAGGAAGCCGAAGCACTGGGCGTTCCCTTCAGAATAAGCAATGACTGCGGAGAAACCTTCGGAAAAATCCATAACTCCCCTATCTCATCTCCCCACGGTCCCACTGAACTCAGGGACGGTACAATTCTGTGGGTCGGCAGAATTCAGGGCATTCACAACCACATTGAAGCCCACACCATAGACACTGAAACTGGTGAAATGTCCTTTGTGGGGGATATGGAGCTTTATAAATATGAGGAATTCAGGGATATTTATTTCTACGAGCCTCATGCCATTGAGCTCCCTGACGGAAAAATCATATGCCATCTCAGAGCCGAAAACAAGGACGAAACTCTGTTCACTCTCTATCAGACCGAATCAACCGATAAGGGTGTGACATGGACAAAGCCCCGTCAGATTGTCCGTGATGACAGCGGTGCACCGGGTCACCTCTTTATGCATTCATCGGGAGTTCTGATTTCAACATTTTCCCACAGAGCAAAGCCCTACGGTATATGGGCAATATTCAGCAACGACAACGGAAAAACCTGGAGCGACGAAAAAATCATCTATAACGCAAATGAGTCAGACGATTTAGGCTATCCCTCCACGGTTGAGCTCCCTGACGGAAGCCTGATAACTGCATTCTACACAAGAGATACAGAGGATGTTCCTGCAATCATAATGCAGCAGAAATGGGCATTTATATAAAAGCAAAAAAACACTCAGCCGAGTGTTTTTTTCACAGCATGAAGCTGCCTGTTTCTTTGCCGTCAAAGGCAAATCTTAACAATGTCATTCTGTTGATTGCAGCGAAGTACCCTGTACGCTCATATTCATCCCTGTAATGCTTATCAATAAATTCAAGTGTTTCTTTCAGCTGAAGCATTGCTGCAAATTCATGTTTACAGTTATAACTGCAGAAGCAGGAGCAGACAAGGCGGCTAATCTCACCGTTACGGTAATCAAATTCCACCTCGTAACCGTCACCGCCCTCGACAATCGCATAGCCCTTTGTACCGTCTATGCTGATATATCTGACCTTTCCCATTATAAAATATTCTTCGCCACGGTCTGCAATTACCGGACTGATATCCATGCTTTCGGGCTTTTCAAGAAGAAATGAAGTGTCGTCGCTGCTGCTGACAAACTCATCCTCTTCCTTTACAGGAGCTCTGAACCAGGTAATAACCTTACTGCCGGGTATTGCATTACGGTCAAATGTCAGGAATTGACTGCCTGCATTGAAAAACTGTCCGCTGACTGTTGTGTCTGCCACTGCGATGACACGCTTATAATCAGACAGTTTTATTTTGAAGTTGTAATTGACCTTTATTATTCTGCCGCGAATCCCTTCCAGCTTTCCGTCAACAAAGACAGTATCACCGCAATGCAGGTCGAATCGGTCATTATAATATGTCAGTGTTGTATTTCTGCCTTCAAAGTATACCTGAACAACTGATTTACGTGGTGCTTCTGTCTGCTTTGATGCAGTATATACTTCTTCCTGCAAACTATCTTCATTATTTTCTGCTGTAAATCCGATTTCAAATGACATAGTATTTCCTCCCTGAGAACAGTGTTTTCTTTCTCTTTCTGACATTATTCTAACATACAATATGTACTATAAAACGGACTTTTATATAATCATCTGAAAAAGAAAAAAGAGATGTAAATAAACTTTCGTTTTTTACATCCCCTTGGATTCACACGCCGAATATCACATAATTATCCTTGGTACAGGACTTTGCAACATAATCACCTGCAGGAAGTCCCTTTTTATTTTCTTTGTATGCCTTGAGTATTACACGGCTCATATTCGTGATATCATCACGGGCAAGGGCTTCATCAACGGTCAGAAGCAGAACCTCGCTGTTTTCATAGCCGTCTGACTTCGCCTCACCCGAAACATAATCGAGGGTAAAAACAATGCACCATTCCTCCGACTTGAATTGAACGGAATAAATATCCCTCGTTTTACACACAACAGAGGTTTCCTCAAAAAACTCCCTTTCAACGGCCTTTGTGGGAAGCTCCTTTTCCTTGACATAACCTCCGGGAATGAGAATTTTATCCTTTGCCGCACCGTATGTATGACGGACAAACAGAATTTTTCCGTCAATCTCAAGTATACCGCATACGGCAAAATGCCTTGTGCTGTGCTGAGGCTGTTTGCGTTTAAAAAGCTTCATAAGTTCACCCTCACAGATTAATCTGATTTTATTTTATAATATCCACTCATATTCTACATAGTCCGCTTCAATTTCAAGACGGACAGACCTTTCGGCACACAAATCAATAATCATAGATTCGTATGAAACAAAATGATTAATATACTCTGTTCTGTTTGCAGTAAGAACAGTTAATTTTTTACTGTCACTATAAATCCAACATTTATTTTCAGCAAAGTATTCATAAAGCCTTAAATCATTGTCAACAAGATGATATTTTATCACAAGTGACTTTGCATCGGGCTTGAAATGCTGTATTGAAGCATGGTAACTTATATCCTGTTCAAAAGTGAAGATTATAAAATCATTTTCGACGGTTATCTTTTCAATCACGCAATCATGAGGAACAGGAATGGTGGGTAAAGTATCTCTGTCAAGAAAATATTTTTCTGCCACAATAATCACTCCTTATCTCAATCGTACATTATTTCAATCATCTGATGAATATTGACTTCGGGCACTGTGAATACTGCCTTGCCGTCTGAATATTCAAAATCAAGCTCTTTGCCCTGAGGAACAAGAGTTATTCTTTCAGGCTTGTCGCATTTTACGGTACATTTCACATTGTAAAGGGGAACGGTGTCTTCAATAACCTCCGTGTTTCTGCCCCTGACTGTTGTATGGGCAAACAGAAGATGCATAATATTTCTGTTTTCTGCATCCTGTCTTGTGTAAGTCATAACGGCTTTATCGGGGATTTCTGCCTTTGCAGTAAAGCCGTCACCCATAAGCTTTTGAGCAACATAAGTGAAAAGCTCCTTGAAGAAAAGATGTCCGTGCTGTGCATAAGCCGTGAAGATATCCCAGCCGATGTATGCGACATTGTTCTTCACAACTGCACCTGCAAATGTCTCCTCGGGATTGTTTGGTGCATGTGCATGTGAGCAGAAATGCTCTGCAGTTCTGTTAAAATAGGGGTTCTGCATATTTGCGACAATTTCACCGTCTGTGACTCCGATTTTGTGTGAGTCGCAGCGCATGACATATTCTGTATTGCCGTTGACAGTTTCAAAGCAGGGAATGAAATATGTGGGGTTCATTTCATTCTTTCCCTGATATTCTGCACCGACATCAAGAATAAATTCACCGTCTTTTACGATTGATTCAGCCGTTGCGATGATTTTACCGCCGTTTTCTGCAAATGCCTTTATTCTTTCTGCAGTTTCGTCGGAATAGCCGTTCACATCGGGAAGAATGAGCATTTTGTAGGGTGAAAAATCTGCTGTTTCGTCAATGAAATTATAGAGATAGCTGTTTTCAAGGAGCATTCTGTTAGCACCGACATCGGCATCTCTGTTTTTGCCGTGTGTCACTGCTTCACCGCTGAGCACGGCAATATCAGCCACATTAACGGCACCTGCAAGCCAGGGCTCACATTCCTCAACATGGGCATATGCCTTGCCGATAAGGTTATATGTAGCCATGTTCATTTCGCCGAGAGGATGCATCTGGTCGCCTACAGAACAGCCTGCACCGTTTGCGATGCTCAGAGCTGTTTCGTAAATGAGCGCATTGGGATGCTTGAAGCCTCCGAATTCACCCCAGCTGTGGTGGAATTTACCCGTCATGCCGAGGAATTCGACATCCTTAAGTGTACGCACATAAGCTGCAGACAGAGGGAAATGGTCATAGCCCCAGCCGCCTGTGGGCAAGCTTTCAAGCTCAAGATGTGTGTTTGCATCAATGTATACATAGTCACCCTTGGGCACATGTCCCTCGTTGTGATAAATCGTTGCCGTGTCGCTGTATTTTCTGACGGCTTCGTTTGTTCTTCTGAGATACTCAGCAAAAACAATGTCGCCCATTTTTATGCAGTCTTCTCTGTTTTCATAATCAAGACCTGCTTTTTTCATATCTGCAAGGCACTTCTCACAATAGCACACTCTGGGAGAAATAATGTCAAGGAAAATTCCGCAGGGGTTATATTTCTGCATAACTTCCTCAATCTGTGCACAAAGAGCATCGAGATAGCCCGTATTGAAGCAGAGAGTGTGAAAATGGACTTCGCTTTCATATTCTGCAACATCGTTCTTATCCGTCGAGCAGATGTAATGCCATTCGGGATGCTTCACATAGTCCTTTTCGTCAAAGCCTGCCGAGATATATACGGGAGCGTTGACGCCTATCTCCTTACATGCCTCAAGCTGAGCACCGAGGAGGTCAAAATCAAGGCAAGGATGCATTTCATTCACTTCCGTGGGATGATATGACCAGCCGTGATGACACTTTGAAAAAACGGTTATTGAATCAACATGCCCTGCCTTAAGGGCAGCCTGAAACTGCTCCTTTGAAAACCTTTTGCCTACGGGCAGTGTTCCGTTTGTATGAAAATCAAGATGTACCTGTCTTTTTCGCATAATAGAATCTCCTTTTTAAAAACGGCTTTCATCCTGTGACGAAAACCGTTTTTTGTATTTTACTTCTGAGGCTTCTTAACCTTATTGAGCTTAGCGTTTATTTCAAGAATCTGTTCCTTTGTAAAGCCGTTGCCGAGCATTGAGAACACACGCTTGATTGTAAAGCCCTTTGCCATGCCGTAAATATTCTTGAGCATTGCAGGTGTGACGCTGAAGCCTGCCATGACTCCGCCCTTTTTCTCTTCGCCGTCTTCGTCCTTACCGCCGCTCATCATACCCTTGAGCAGAAGAACGAATTTAAGCATTACGAGCTTGCCCTTAAAGGTTGCCATAATGTCGCCGATTGTGTCATTGATTGAGAAATATCCGTCAGGAGTGTTGATTTCAAACCAGTTGATGACCTGACCTTCCTCTTTCATGATGTAGCTTTCGTTAGGAGTGTCAACCTTACGGATTGTTGCTGTATCCTCAAGGTCACCAGCCTTGACGGTAAGAGTTGTTTCGCCTTCATTCTTCACATTGAAGCAGAAGAAAGGATACTTGCCCTTTGTCTGCTTGCCGACGCTTACACCGTTTGCGAAAAGCTCGATTTCATCACAGTTTGAGTAAACTGTAACCTTTGTTACAGCCTCAGTTCTGTCAATATATCTCTTTGAGCAGAGATGAAGCACGGGTTCATCTGAGAGCCATGCCTTGTAAGCATAGAATGAATCCTTTTTATACTTTCTGTCGAAAGTGACAAGACCCTTGTGGTTCATGCCGTTTTCGCCGCCCTCTGCACGGGCATCTGCTGCAAAGTCGAACATGTTCCATACATGAGTTGCCCACAGATAAGGTCTTTCGGCAATCTGCTTGATGAGCTCTTCATGATAATATGACTGATACTCTTCAGTATAGTCACCCTGAACAGGCTCGGAAGTGTGCCAGTTGAGAGCCTCACAGCCGTATTCACTGATGCCGATGGGCTTCTTGGGATACTTCTTATGGAAATCGTCAAACCAGGGGCCGTTCATGTCTGTTGTACCGCCGTACCAACCAAAATAGTGGTTGTATGAAAGCACGTCGCTGATGTGAACATATTCGGAGTCGATTGAACACATTGTAACGGATGCAATTGTTGTCAGTCTTGTCTTGTCCATTTCATGGCAGAGCTCATTGAGCTTCTTGTGATTTCTGATAAGGTCGGGGTCTGCAGCACCTGCAATAGTGATTTCGTTTGAAAGTCCCCATACGACGATTGAGGGATGATTGTAATTCTGGGAAACAAGCTCCTTCATCTGACTGATTGTGTTATCATAGCCTGTTGACATATGCTTTGAAATATAGGGAATTTCAGCCCAGAGAACAAGACCTGTTTCGTCACAAAGGTCATAGAAAACCTGTGAATGCTGATAATGTGCAAGACGGATTGTTGTTGCACCGAGCTCGAGAATCAGGTCAAGGTCTTCCTTGTGATGCTCGGGAAGAAGTGCATTACCGATGTCAGGTCTGTCCTGATGACGGGAAACACCTCTGAGGGGATATTCCTTGCCGTTGAGAATGAAGCCCTTTTCGGGGTCAATTTCAAATGTACGGCAGCCGAAACGGGTGCTTACACAGTCGATTTCTTCGCCGTTTCCGATAAGAGTTGCCCTTGCTGTATAAAGATAAGGGTCTTTTCTGCCGTTCCAGAGATGAACATTTTTAATTTCAAGCTTTGCTTCGTCGTCTTCGTCCATTACACACTCAGCAATGACTTCACCCTCTGCAATAATTTCATATTTTACCTTGCAGTCATCGTCATCCTTAATGAATGTCTTTATTTCAACAACAGCGTCATTGCCTTTGATTTCGGGTGTGACCATAATACCGGGAGCACCGTAATAATCAAGGTCAAAATGGTTCTTTGCAACACCGATTACGCTTACATCACGGTAAATACCGCCGTAGAATGTGAAGTCGGCATTCTGAGGATAAACCCTGTCGTTGGGTGAGTTGTCAACAAGGACAACGAGGAGATTTTCTTCTTTTATATCATCGAGCTTTACTCTGAAGGTTGAGTAACCGCCGTGATGCTCGGTTATCTTTTCACCGTTCCAGAAAACCTCGCAGGAGGAGTTTACGCCGTCAAACTGAAGATATTTCACTTCGCCTGCAGGCAGTTCATCTGCAGTCAGAGTCTTTGCGAAAGCACATGTGCCTCTGAAATAGTCGTTGCCGCCGTCCTGACCGTCTTTGCCGTTCCATGTATAAGGAAGACTCAGCTTTTCCCAGTCAGCAGGTATTGCTGAGGGTGCTGTTTTTACTTTCTTTGCAAAAGCCCAGTCCTGATTGATAACCTTTATATTTCTCATAGTAACCTCCGTTTTATATTTATTCCATTTTATTATAATACCTTTGTAACAATATTTCAAGACAGAATAAAACCTGTATAAAAATTTTAAATATTTGAGCTTTTCCTATTGTTTTAACTGCCGTCTTTTGATAAACTTGATTCATAAATCCGTAAGGAGGAAATTTACTATGAATAATCCCGTAAAAATCGGTATTTTCGGTGCAGGCAGAGGTGCCGATATCGCAGAGAACATGATGCTTCTCAAGGACTGCGAGATAGTTGCACTGTGCGAAGCAGACGAAAAAAGAGCTCAGAAATTTCTTGACAGACTGGGTATTGATATCCCCGTTTTCAAGGATTTTGATACATTTATTCAGCAGGAGCTCGATGCAGTTGTCCTTGCAAACTTCTTCCACGAGCATGCACCCTATGCAATAAAATGCTTTGAAAAAAACATTCATGTTTTCTCAGAGTGCATCAGCAACGGCACAATGGCTGAGGGCGTTGAGCTTCTCAGGGCATACGAAAAGAGCAATTCAATATTTATGCTTGCAGAAAATTATCCTCAGATGAAATTCAACCGTGAAATGAAAAGAGTCTGTGACGGCGGCACTCTGGGAAAAATCATCTATGCAGAGGGCGAATACAATCACGGTGTAGCTCCCGAGGATTATGACTTCCTTAAGGGTTATGTCTATTTCCCCCATCACTGGAGAAATTATCTGCCCAGAACATATTATGTGACTCATTCGCTTGCTCCCATTATGTGGGCAACGGGTGCAACTCCCGTAAAAGTGAGTGCACAGGCAGTTTTCAACCCCATGACAGAAAAGGCAACAACGAGAGTTGTAGGCGACAGAGCCGCAATCATCACAACAGTCAATGATGACGGAACCCTTTTCAAATTCACGGGCTGTTCCGCATTCGGTGCTCACAGCAATTCATACCGTATCTGCGGTGACCTCGGTCAGATTGAAAACCTCAGAGGTATGGGCGAACAGGTTATGCTCAGATACAACGAGTGGTCAGTTCCCGAGGGTATGGAAACGGAAAATCTCTATGAGCCCGAATGGAACGACAAGGACGAGGCTGATATTGAAAACAGCGGTCACGGCGGCGGAGACTTCATCGTGGCAAGAATGTTCCTTGACTGCATAAAGGAAAACAGACAACCTGAGCATCCTTACGATATTTATTCAGCCGTAACAATGGCTTCCGTTGCAATTCTCGGTCACAGAAGCGTTCTTTCGGGAGGAATGCCCTTTGATATTCCCGATTTCCGTAAGGAAGAATGCAGAAAGCAGTTTGAAAATGACAGAGAAACTCCCTTCTGGGGTTCAGACGGAAGTGCTCCCACAATCCCCTGCTGTTCAAAGACAGATTACACACCTACAGACGAACAGATTGAAAATTACAATAAGCTTTTTGAAGGTTAAACTATGCAATACTATTTACTTGTTTCTGCGGCAACCGTGCTCTTTGCACTGCAATTCCTCTTCAATCAGAAATTTGAACAGGAACGGGGCAACACTCTCAAGTCAGCACTTGAATTTACATTATACAAAAGCATTGTTATCGTTGTGATGATGCTCATAATCAGCCGGTTTGATATAACAATAACACCTTTCAGCGTTATCCTTGCAGTCATTTACGCAGTTGCATGCATACTGATGACCTATTTCAGCATGAAAGCCTTTGCCGTAGCGAACCTTTCGGTTTACTCGGTTTTCTCAATGCTGGGCGGTATGCTTCTTCCCTTCCTTGCAGGTGTGGGCTTCTATAATGAAGAGCTGACTGCATTCAAGATTATCTGCTGTCTGCTGATTGTCGTTTCCGTGCTTCTGAATCTCAGGGGCGGTAAACAGAGCAAAAAGGCTTTCCTTTACTATATGGCTGTGTTTATCCTCAACGGCAGTGTGGGTGTTATTTCAAAGGTTCATCAGTCCTCATCGCTTCCGCATACGGACAGCACAGGCTTTATGCTCCTTACATCAGCCGTCAGCATTATAATCAGTGCAGTGTGGCTCCTCATTCAGCATAAAAAAATCCCCGTTATCAAGGGAAAGAGCCTTGGCTTTGCGGCAGGATACGGTATATTCAACGGTGTCGGAAACTGGCTTCTGCTCATCTCTCTCGTCAATCTCCCCGCATCAGTGCAGTATCCCCTTGTAACGGGCGGAGTTATGGTTTTTTCAACGATTATCAGTATGATAAGAAAAGAAAAACTGTCCGTCAACGATTACATCGCAGCAGCAATATCCTTTGTTGCATCGGTACTTATGGCGTTCTGATAAAAAGAAATCTGTCGGGCTGAGCCCGACAAATTACTGTTTATAAATCAAAAGGAGCCGAAACCTGTAGTTTCAGCTCCTTCTTTTATTTTTAATTATCGTTTATCCTTTTTTACCCTTGTAAGAAGAATACCACTCATAATTGAACATACAAAAACAAAAGCAAGCAGTACGCCCCATATCATGACAAGGTTACCGGGAGTTGAAACAAACAGGTCTTTAATTCGTGTCATTTCATCACCCATCTGAAGTGCCATTTCGGGATTTTCAAGCATCATGGACATACGTGCCTCATTAAGATGACATGTTGCGGCAAGAGCACCGATGCCCCATTTGCTTATCATAATCGCTGCAACAGCTTCCATGGCATCACCAAGGTCGAACAGTACGCCTGAGAAGACAATCTGAACAATAAGCACAATGGGAATGAATGTATTTGCAGTTGAACTGTTCTTTACAATTGATGATATAAGAAGTGCAATTGCATCAGCAGCAAAGGTTACAAGGAACATTGTAATGTACATTTCAATCATTGCAGAGCCGATAAGAACGCCCGAGGACGGATATGCTTTTCCTTTGACGGAAAGGAAGAATATAAGCATTACAACAAGCATCTGTACAGCACAGACCATACCCTGTACAACAAGCTTGGAAATAATATATGAGCTCAGACGGAGATTTGTCATGTACTCTCTTTTCAGAATGTTTCTTTCCTTACAGATTTCCTGAACTGAGTTACAGATACCAACGAAAATAGCAACACAAACAAGCATAAAAAGACCGGTCTGTGTGCCTGAGAAGTTTGCAAGCTCACCGTCATTTTTAAAGTTGCCGTTCACTTCATCTTCTTCTACATTCTTTTCAAGGCTTCTTATAAGGCTTGAGTTTTCTTTGAGATGGTCTGTTTCCCAGCCGACAATATCATTATCCTCAAGATAACGCTTGCCGTCTTCTTTATTACCTACTGCTGAAAAATCTTTGATTAGGTCCTTATCGTAAACACACTTGATTGTGTTTTTAAAGCTTTCTTCATTTTCAATGAAGCCGGCTACAGCACCAAATGACTCAGAATTCTTTTCCTTGCCCTCTGCAACAAGAGAACCGGCAAAATATGTATACTTTATTGAACCTTCGGAAACAAGACCTGCTATACCGCCGACATTTTTACCGTCAACAGTTATTTCCGCACGGCTGTAACAATTTCTGACAACTGTTTCCTCTTTACCTTCAACCACACCGACGATACCGCCGACATTATCACTTTTTGTATCAATAGTGCTGTCCTTTGAATAACAGCTTTCAATGATACCGCTTTCAAGACAACCGGCAACAAATCCGACAGCCTTGCTCTTGCCTTCATCCTTGATATCGGCATCTTCAATACCTATATTTCTGATTTCAGCATCCTTACCCTTTACTTTACCGAACAGCCCCACATAATCCTCACCTGTTTCAAGAACAAAATTACGGATAATATGGCCGTTACCTTCAAACTTGCCCTTGAACGGATCATTCTTTGTACCTATAGGCATAATGGTGTTTCCGTCCATATCAATGTTGCAGTTCAGATAATATGTTTTCTCAAGCCATTCACCTTTTGCATAAGCAATAAACTGAAGGTCGCCGGGAGAATTGACATAGTATTCTTCACCCTCCTCATCAAGAGGAACAAGCTGAGGCTGTTGAGGAATTACGCCGTCCCAGACTTTAAAATTCTCATCGTCATCGTCGTCATCAGAATCCTTATCATCCTTGTCGTCATCAGAATCCTTATCATCCTTATCGTCATCAGAATCCTTATCATCTTTGTTGTCGTCGGAATCCTTATCATCCTCATCTTCATCTTCGGAGTCCTTGTCGTCCTTTTCCTCCGAATCCTCATCTTCATCCTCCACGGAAGCTTCATATTCAACCAATTCCCATGAAAGAAGAGGATAACCCTCATTCTCATAATTGTCAACACTGTTACAGAACATATCACCTGATGCAACAAGTGTAACAACAATGATTGTCAGAACAGGAATTGCAATTGTGAGAATAAGATTTTGCTTGTCATTAAAAAATATTTTAAGATATCTTGAAATCAGAACACCGGCCTGTTTGAAAAAACCGTTCTTTTTCAATGTAATCACCCCTACTTAAGTATTAAACATCAATATTAAAACCTTTGCTGACGGAATCTGTTGACATAACCGTCAACATCCTGAGAAATCTTTTCATAAGCATCGGCAAGATTGTCAACTCCAAAGAATTTCTTTGCATTTTCGGGTGAACCGTAATAACACAGCTTTCCGCCGGGAGCCATAAAGATAACCTTGTCAAACAGATGAATGTTCTGCAATGTATGAGTAATGACAACAATTGTCTTACCTCTCTGTGCAGCAAGCATCTGCAACTGCTTCATAAGATTTGTTTCAGCCTCAGGATCAAGACCTGATGTGGGTTCATCAAGGAAGAACAATGAGGGGTCTGAAATAAGTTCAACAGCAATGGATGCACGCTTCCGCTGACCGCCGCTGAGTTTCTTTATCATGGTGTCACGCTGTTTTTCAAGAGCCATTGCTTTAAGAACTTCGTCAACACGTTGCATGATCTCCTGTTTGGTGACATCGCCGGGGAGACGTAATTTTGCTACATAAGTAAGCATATCAACCATTGTAAGGTTATCATAAACAATATCCTGCTGAGGAACATATCCTATCTGTGATTTATAAGCAGAATAGTTTTTATACAGATCGTCACCGTTAATGTATACACTGCCGCTTGTGCCGGGTTCAAAACCGTTGATTGCATTCATCAGGGTTGTTTTTCCTGCACCGGAGCCGCCGAGAATAGCAACAAGGTCACCGGGATAAATAGTCAGAGAAACATTCTGAAGGATGTATTTTTTATCACCACCGTTGATGCCTGTACCTTTTTTACAGGGGACAAGCTTTGAAACATCTTCAACACGGAGTTCAACACCGCCACGTCTTGCATGCTCGTTTACAGGGACAATTTCCCTCTTCACAGGGACATCAACAACCGGTCTGTCTTCTATATATACTGATTTATAAACAGTTTCGGGCTTATTGTAAACATCAACAACACTTGCAGGTTTTGAGCTGTTATAAACAACTGCAGTTTTCAGATTGAATATCTTTGTTGAACCGATTGTTATTTTATCAAATTCTTTGAACGGTACGGTACTGCCTGATTTTATCAGACTGCCGTTAAGAATTGTACCATTATGGCTCTTACAGTCTGTCAGTGTTGCATTTCCCTGAGCATCGATGGAAATAATTGCATGATTTCTGGAAACCGACGGCTGATGGATAACAATATCAGACGTATCAGATGCACGTCCTATTTTTATTTTCTTATTAAAGGACTGCAATGAATAAGCATTCCATACATGGTCCATTCCCGTACTGAGTGTAAAAATAACATATACAGTTTTTTCTCCTGTCACATCATTCACACCGACAGTAAGAATATCACCGTCACGAAGCTTGTGTGCCGAAGAAGGTTTGCCGGGATCTTTTTTTATTTTATGACCATTAAGAAATGTACCGTTGGTATTGACCTCATCAGTATAATAATATTCATTATTGTAATAGGTAAACGTGCCGTGCTTACCTGATACAAGAGCCGAATTCAACTGTACATCACAAGTACTGCTTCCTGAAGCACGACCCATTGTAATCTGAGGCTGATTGATCATTACCGTTCTGATGTGACCGCCACGGTCAAAAATCACCAATTGTGCATGATTTGTACGGGATTCATAGCCCATCTTTTGTCACCTGCATTCTGAAAATATAATTTACTGTCTAATCAGATATTTCTTGTTTTATTCAGGAAATATAATTACTGAACAAACTTTTTTGTATTATATCATATAAAAAGAAGGCATTCAAGATTTTTCTGTATTATTTTGATTTTTTTTTGCATTGGCAGGACTTTATCCATTAGTTTCACTTGATAAAATCCGATAAATATGGTATATTGATTACATTCTTTTTACAGGTGGTTATATATATGTGTCAATGCAACCATAACGGTCCGAAAAGTGACCTTTCTCTGCTTGAAAATGTACTCAGCGAGTACGGCGGAGTTTCTTCAAATCTTATTACTATACTTCAGAAAGCGCAGGGCATCTATGGTTATCTGCCGAAAGATGTCATGTATCATATTGCAGACAATGTGGGTATCACTCCTGCAGATGTAATGGGTGTTGCAACCTTTTATTCACAGTTCAGACTCTCTCCCATCGGCAAGTATCTCATTATGTCATGTCAGGGTACAGCATGCCATGTCAACGGCAGTGAAAGAGTTGCTGCCGCTATTTCCGAATATCTCGGCATCAGAAACGGAGAAACAACCGAAGACGGACTTTTCACACTTGAAGAAGTTGCGTGTCTCGGCTGCTGCTCACTTGCTCCCGTTATCATGATAAACGGTGAAGCATACGGCAATCTCACACCCGATTCTGCTGTTGAAGTCATTAAAAATATTCAGAAAGAGGAGGGTAAATAATGCGTATAGTTATCGGTGAAGGCTCCTGCGGTATTGCGGCAGGTGCAGGCAAGGTGCATAAGGCAATTGAAGCTCTTATGACAGAAAACGAAGTATTTACTCTCGGCAGTACAGGCTGTATCGGAATGTGTTTCCTTGAGCCCATTGTTGACCTCTATGACGGCAAGACACTTCTGAGAAGACTTGTAAAGGTTAAGGCATCCGATGCTGAAAGCATAGTAAACTGCGCAAGAACAGGTAATTTGTCACTTGTTGACAGCATCACAATTTCAGCTGACGATGAAGAATTTTTAAATCGTCAGACAAGAATTGCACTCCGTCACTGCGGTCTTATCGACCCCGTTTCTCTTGATGATTACAGAGAGGCAGACGGCTATGAGGCTCTCGAAAAAGTACTTAAAACAATGACTCCCGAGGAAGTTATTGAAGAAATAAAAATATCAGGTCTTGCAGGCAGAGGCGGTGCAGGCTTCCCCACATGGTTCAAATGGAATGCGGCAAGACAGAGTGTCAGCGACACAAAATATCTTATCTGTAATGCAGACGAGGGCGACCCCGGTGCATTCATGGACAGGGCTGTCATAGAATCTGACCCCCACACTCTCATTGAGGGTATGCTCATAGGTGCTTACGCCATCGGTGCTAAGGAAATGATTGTTTATGTAAGAGCCGAATATCCTCTTGCAATCACAAACCTTGAAATTGCCATCGAGCAGGCTAAAAAAGCAAATCTTTTAGGTGAAAACATTCTCGGCACTTCATTCTCATGCGATATGAGAATAAAGGCAGGTGCAGGTGCATTCGTATGCGGTGAAGAAACTGCACTTATTGAGTCACTTGAGGGCAAGAGAGGTATGCCCCGACTGAAACCTCCTTTCCCTGCACAGAAGGGCTATATGGATGAGCCTTCAAATATCAATAATGTTGAAACCTTTGCAAATGTTGCGTGGATAATGAACAACGGCGGTGCCGCATTCGCTGCTATGGGTACAGAAAACAGCAAGGGTACAAAGGTTTTTGCACTTACGGGTAAAATCCGTAAAGGAGGTCTTGTTGAAATCCCCATGGGTAAGACTCTCCGTGATGTCATTTACGGCATCGGCGGCGGAATCCGTGACGATAAGGAATTCAAGGCTGTTCAGATGGGCGGTCCCTCAGGTGGTTGTATTCCCAAGGAATTGCTCGATACTGTCATTGACTACAAGGCTCTGGGCGCAACAGGTGCAATCATGGGCTCAGGCGGTATGGTTGTTATGGACGAAAGCACCTGTATGGTCGGCATGGCGAAGTTCTTCCTTGACTTCACTGCCCTTGAATCCTGCGGAAAATGTGTTCATTGCCGTATCGGTACAAGAAGAATGCAGGAAATCCTCACACGAATCGTAAAAGGCGAGGGTAAAGAGGGCGATATTGAGCTTCTTGAGGAGCTTTGCGAAGCAGTCAAGGACGGTGCACTCTGCGGTCTCGGTCAGACAGCTCCTAACCCCGTACTCACAACAATCAGATATTTCCGTGCTGAATATGAAGCTCATATCAACGAGAAAAAGTGTCCTGCAAAGGAATGCGTTGACCTGCTGACATATTCAATTGTTGCAGATAAATGTAAGGGCTGTACACTCTGTGCAAAGAAATGTCCTGCAAAGGCAATCAGCGGTGAAGTGAAAAAAGCTCATATAATTGATAGTGATATATGTATCCGTTGCGGTCAGTGTGTAAATTCATGCCGTTTCGGTGCGATAAATGTAGAATAAGGAGGCGGCATAAATGGAACAGATTAAAATAACTGTCAACGGTATTGAAATGACAGGCAACAAAGGCGATACAATCCTTACTATTGCCGCTAAGAACGGTGTTGAAATCCCCAATCTCTGTTACAGCCCCAATCTTAAGCTGTACGGAGCATGCGGTCTGTGTCTTATTGAGGCAGAGGGGATGCCGAAACTTATGCGTGCCTGTTCAGCCGTGGCTTCTGACGGAATGGTGCTCAGCACAGAGACAGACAGAGTAAAAAAAGCAAGAAAAATTGCTCTTGAGCTTATCATGAGTGACCACGAGGGCGACTGTGTTGCTCCCTGCTCACTTAACTGTCCTGCTCACACCGATATTCAGGGTTATCTCAAGCAGATAGCTCTCGGCAATGACAGTGAAGCAGTCAGAATAATCAAAGAAAAAATATCAATTCCTGCATCAATCGGCAGAGTATGTCCTCACCCCTGTGAATCACATTGCAGAAGAAGACTTGTCGAAGAGCCTCTTTCGGTTGCATTCCTCAAGGCTTTTGCAGCTGACAGAGACCTTGAATCGGATACTCCTTTCAGGGCTGTCTGCGAAGAATCAACAGGCAAAAAGGTGGCAATAATCGGCGGCGGCCCTGCAGGT
Organism: Clostridia bacterium; assembly: GCA_017473925.1. Lineage (GTDB taxonomy): Bacteria > Bacillota > Clostridia > Oscillospirales > Acutalibacteraceae > UBA1081. The sequence goes on from JAFUIY010000049.1 coordinate 60,037, forward strand.
CTTAATGCTGCGTATTATCTCAGACTTTCAGGTCACGATGTCACAATTTACGATTTCATGCCCGAAATGGGCGGCATGCTCCGTTACGGCATCCCCGAATACAGACTTCCCAAGGATGTGCTTCGTAAGGAAGTAAAAGCAATTGCCGACCTCGGTGTCAGAATGGTCAACAACACAAAAATCGGCAAGGATATTTCATTTGATGAAATCAGAAAAAACAATGATGCCGTGCTTGTGACTGTCGGTGCATGGAAAGGCAGCAGTATGCGTTGCAAGGGTGAAGACCTTGAGGGCGTGCTCAGCGGTATTGATTTCCTCAGAGAAGTTAACATGGGTATTATTCCCGATATCGGTAAGAATGTGGCTGTCGTCGGCGGCGGTAATACTGCAATGGATGCTTGCCGTACGGCTGTCAGATGCGGAGCTGAAAATGTCTGTGTAATCTACAGAAGAACCCGTGCAGAGGCTCCCGCAGAGGATATAGAAATCGAAGAAGCAATCGAAGAGGGTGTACAGTTCCTTTTCCTTACAAATCCCGATGAAATTGTCGGTGAAAACGGCAGGGTAAAGGAAGTAAGACTTCAGATTATGGAGCTCGGTGAACCCGATGCATCAGGCAGAAGAAGTCCCGTACCCGTTGAGGGTGAATTTAAAACACTCAGCGTTGATACAGTTATTTCTGCAATCGGTCAGAAGTGCGCTCCCGCAGGCTTTGAAGAGATTGAACTTACAAAGTGGGGTACAATTCTTGCTGATGCAACCACATGTATAACAAATCTTGACGGTGTTTTTGCCGCAGGTGATGCCACAAACAAGGGCGCATCAATCGCAATCGATGCAATTGCAGAGGCAAACACAGCTGCAAAGGCAATCAATGCATATCTTCTCGGTATGCCTATGGATTTCCCCGAGCCCTACTACTCACAGAGAAATGTAACCGCAGAAATGCTCGCAGACCGTGAGAAAAAGGCAAGAGCTGTTATGTCAGTCAAGGCTCCCGATTACAGAAAGAATAACTTTGAATCGGTTATCAACGGCTTTACCGAAGAGCAGGCAAGGGAAGAGGCAAAACGCTGTCTTGAATGCGGATGCCACGATTTCAAGGACTGCAAGCTTATCCGTTATGCAAACGACATGCCCATTTCACCAGACAGGCTCTCGGGTGCAAAACACGAATGCTACAAGGAGCAGAGACTTGTCACAATCGAAAGAGACCAGGGTAAATGTATTCTCTGTAACCTTTGTGTCAGAACATGTAAAGAGAACGCAAAGCAGGGTATTTTAGGTCTTGTGGGCAGAGGCTTCAAAACTGTCATCAAGCCCGAATTTGACAACCCCGAAGCAGTTTCTGTGTGTAAAGACTGCCATATGTGTGCAGACCTTTGTCCCACAGGAGCACTGAAAATACTGTAAACTCAAAGGAGCTGTAAAAAAATACAGCTCCTTTTTCAGGGGATAGGAAAAAATGCGTAGAATGAATAAACTTCACAAAAATCAAGCAATTGCTTGATTTTTGCTTTGCCCGAAGGCGTACAAAGGTACGTCGAGTGGTGAAGTTTATTTATAGCA
>JAFUIY010000050.1 GCA_017473925.1 Clostridia bacterium
CTTCTGCTGCAGTTGTTTCCTCAGGAATTGCGTTTGTCCCGGTTGTTTCTTCTGCTGCAGTTGTTTCCTCAGGAATTGCGTTTGTCCCGGTTGTTTCTTCTGCTGCAGTTGTTTCTTCGGAAGCGGCAATGCCTGCATTTTCAAGAGCCGAAGCAACACCGTTATAGAAAGCAACAGCTCCGAGATAGTATGTTTCAGCTTCATTGTAAGCATTAAAAATTTCAGTTTTAACGTCGTATGTGAATACATGTTCCTCGTAATTCTCACTGACAAAGAAATCGCAAAGGTTCTGACTGAGATCATCAACGAAAATTACTGCATAATCTTTATCAGAAAAGCTGTCATAAAGGGCATGGCCGAAATCGAGTATTGTTTCATAGCCATCCGTGTTTTCGGCAAAACACATCATTGCAAAATATCCGTATTCCGCTTCAATATCAACGGCAAGCTGCTCAAGAGCCTGTATTTCATCTTCAGTTAAAAGTCCCGTAGGATCAAGAGTATTGAACTCATCCGCAGAGGCAGGTATAAGCATAAAGGTAAGCGCGACAACAGCAATTAAAAGTGAGCTGATTATTTTTTTCATATTCCGCACCTCCTTAAATAAGACCTATGAGGTTCAGTACCGCCCAAAGAGCAACACCTAAACCTGCACCGATAAGAGCACCCACGGTCTTTACCTTCTTTGTGTCGGTAGGAATGTTTCCTACAAACTTACCTGTCTGACCGTTCATTGCAAATACATGGTCCTTATCCTTGTGCTTTATTGTCAGTAGCCATACAGGATAAAGAGCATATTTGTAGTCGCCGCCCAGCACCGTCATATTTGACTGAATTGTTGTAACGGAATCATAGCCGTCAACGGTCTTTTTGAGATTATCAGCAATACTCTGACGGATTCTGTCGTTTGCACGGGGCATACTGCTCGTGGCATCAACGTCGAACTTATCAGCGAGATAACCGGAAAGATATCCAACGTTAAAGGGTACAGCCTCGTTTACATTGAAGGGCTCAAGAGATTCCATAAGATCATCAGGCATCTTTGTTGAGCCGTCAACAGGAACATTGTCAAATATCATATTACCGCTTCTGTAGCAGTCATATTCCGTAATCTCGGTATAGTTATTATCGGCATCTGACCATCTTCTCGTTGTCTTTTCGGCAACAAAGCTTACCTGTCCCTCTGCCTGACAGGAGAACAGCCAATGGGGCACATAAACACCCTTGATCTCATCAATTTTATTATCGTCCTTAAAAGCTCGGGCAACAAATTTTTTGCCTGTCATATGCTGCTTGAAGGCTTTCTTTGCTGCTTCCTTATCAAGCTTGAAGGGAATAACAAGATGGGGACGGAGAGCCCCGTCAAACTGACCCTTCATTACTACGGGGCTTCCGCAATAAGGACAGCTTGTAGCACCCGTTGTTTCGTCTGCCACAACCTCACCGGAGCAGGAATTACACATATAAACTCTCATTCCGGTTGTTTCGTCAGTTGTCCATTCACTTGTATCAGATTCCCAGCTGATATTATCAACAGCAGCGGCTGCGCCGTCAGCTGTCCTATGATCTGCAGCTGCTTCAACGTCAAATTCACTGTCACAGAATGGGCATTTCAGCTTCTGTGCGCCTGTATCAAAGCTTACACCGCCGCCGCAGTTAGGACATTTTTGCTGTAATAATGTAGACATTTCTCTCACTCCTTATTTAAGTGAATTTAAGTAATCATAAATATCTGAAAATATACCGTTTCCTTCTTCGGGAAGAATATCATCACTGTTAACGGAATAAAAACAATTATCGAAATATCGAAAAAACACGGTTGCAGTCGGAGCATCAAGAAGCAAAAGCTCGCTCTTCGGAAGCTCACCCCATGTAAGCACACCGGTCCTTTTACAGATTTCTCTTATTTCATCCATAACGGGCTCATAATCAGAAAAGGTCTTTTCAATAACTGTTTCCTCACCGCCGTTATACGGACAGTAGGAATATGAGTAGGTGTACGATCCGTCGGAACGCCTTGTAAGCTCAATATGCTCACTTTCACCCTCCATACCGCCGCCATAGCTGTAGCTGCAATAGTCGATATAATCGTGTGGCTGACGCACCATTCCGGGACCGTCCAGAATATAGTCATTTTTATGCTTTTTCATATAAACTGCCGCAGCAGTTATAATACCGGCAATAACAAGTATTATAACTGCCGCAATTATTATTTTTTTAATCATTCTTTATGCCTTGGGAGTGCCGCATGCCTGACAGAAGTTACCGCTGTCATTTGCGCATCCGCAGGAGGGACAGGTCCAGTTCACAGCCATTGATGCAGGAGCCTTCTGCTGAGAGAAGCCGGGCTGAGGTGCCTGCTGATATCCTCCCATAGGAGGCTGACCGTAACCGGGCTGAGGTGCCTGCTGATATCCTCCCATAGGAGGCTGACCGTAACCGGGCTGAGGTGCCTGCTGATATCCTCCCATAGGAGGCTGACCGTAGCCCATAGGCTGCTGTCCGTAGCCCATAGGCTGCTGTCCGTAGCCCATATTCATTCCCATACCGCCGTTCATAGGCATAGTTCCTACACCGAGAGCGTTCATTGCCTGCTGTGCAAGCTGCTGATAGCGGTTATATTCGGGAGAACCCATATTCTTTACTCTGAAGTTATTGAGCTTAACATCAAAATCATCAAACCAGGGAGTATTTACAAGGAATTTAAGAGTGAAATCATATTCATATTCATATCTCGGAGGAACATAGCTCTGATTATTTCCCTGAGCGTCCTTATAATAAATCTCGTCTCTGTCTTCCTTGACATCAAGAGTCAATGAAGTTATAGCAGAAATCGGAATAACATCGGGATTTTCATTATCCCAGTTTCCGGGCTTATTGGAGGAAACAACGAAATTTCCCTTAGCTGTGTCAACATAAATATTTTTATAATCACCGTCAATGGTAATCATAGGGCTGAATGCACGAAGAACAGCCTTGTTTTCCTCGCGGTATTGAAGCTGAGCCTTGATGTCAGCCAGCGATGAGCTTCTTCTGTCATCACAGAAGGGTGAAAGAAGCTTCGCACAATCCTTACACATATTACCGTCAGAAAGCTTACGGTTGCCGAGCATACCTATTTTTTCTCCGCAGATGTCGCAGAATTTCTTATCAAAAAGTCCCATTTTTATATTCTCCTTTTATAAATAATTATGATTTGTCTGATTCATCAAAAATGTCGCCGCAGTTCATACAGAACTTGGGGGGATTGTGGGGATCCTCAGGTGTCCAGCCGCACTTGTCGCACTTATATAAGGGTGCGCCCTCGGGCTTCTTAGCACCGCAGTTCATACAGAACTTGCCCTGATTTACACTGCCGCAGGAGCAGGTCCAACCCAGAACCTCTTCAGGC
>JAFUIY010000003.1 GCA_017473925.1 Clostridia bacterium
ACCCGCCCTACGAGGTTTGTTTTTCTTCAAACGGACGCCCGATGGGCAGCCCCTATCGGCTTGATTTCACAATTATATAAATCCAACACCGTCAGGTGTTCCGAAATTGCGAATTGCGAATTTCCAATTGCGAATTTGAAACAGCCCGACAAATTACTGTTTACTCATACCTTTCCCTTTCCTCTGCGGGGATTTCGATGCCGTATTTTTTCATTTTCTCCCATCTTACACGGGCATTTTCCTTGTTACGGTTGCAGACTCTCTCGTATTTTTCTCTGTCCCTGTCAAGTATATCCCTGACCATAAAAAAAGCAATCTGCTCCTTTTCGTTCAGGTTTTCAGGCAATTCCTTATTCATCTCATAATCAAAAATTGCTCTTATCAGTCTTCCCAGCTCTTCATCAGTCAGCAGTGAAAACCAATTCCTGAAATCGTGATAAAGAACAAAAGATTTTTTTACTTTCATTTTCTCAAAAAATGTCTCCTTTTATAACAGATATTTTACTCCTCATCATTAAGTATAGAACACATGTTCGGTTTTGTCAAGAAAAAAATTAAAAGGTGTTGTATTTTACCCATATAAAAAAGCCCTCGTTGTGAGGGCTTTCTGATGAATTAATCTTACTTGTACTGATAAACTCTTACATAGTCAACGATGAATTCAGCTGTGTCGCCGGGCTCCATATCGATGGGGCCTACACCGTGTCTGTCAGCGTAAGCAACGCCGTTTTCACCTGCAACCTCGCATGAGAGAAGCAGATATTCGGGATTCTGTGAAACGCCGCCTGTTGAGAGTCTGCCTGTTTCAATACCGTTTATGTAGAAAATGTATTCGTTTTCATTCCATTCGAGACCGTATGTGTTGAACTCCTCATATGGATTGTTTGCATACCACTTGTCAATGCTGTCGCCGTTGTGGCCCTCGCCGTAGCCGTCATAGTGAATACCGCTGATGACTGCATCGCCGTAGCCCCATTTTACATCCTTGTAGTACATTGATTCGAAAATATCAACCTCGGTACCGTCTTTGCCTGAGCCGTCAACATTGAAAACGCCTTCGTTCATCATCCAGAATGCAGACCACATGCCTGATGATTTGGGGAGAATACAACGGCATTCGTAATAGCCGTATGTCTGTTCAAAGGTGCCGTTTGTTGTGATACATGCTGAGTACCAGCCGGGACCGTAATCATTGAAATCAATCACATCGCCCCACTGTTCTTCATAGTAGTTCTCGAGAGGTTCGTCAAAATATGCTGTTGTGATAATAAGATTGCCGTCCTTGACGGAAACCATGTCCTCGTGCCAGTAACCGCCCTTACGCATTGTTACCCACCATTCTGTCTGCCATACGGACCTGTCGAGTTCGTCGCCGTCAAATTCGTCTGACCAGGTGAGAACAAAACGCTCATCAAGATTCAGCTCCTGACCTGAGGGGATTGCAGGAAGACCGAACATGTGGGGAAGTGTGGGAGAAATAATCATAAGAATGGAAACCAATGCCCTGAAAAATTTTGCAAACATAAGTCTACCTCCTTTTAATCTTAATTTCATTATAACAAATATATTGTCTGATTGTCAATAAATTATAATATTATTTCAACAGAAGTGTTCATAATTTGTTAAAAATAAATACAGATTTATCACAAAATATTCTTGACTATTTTCCTGTCGGATGTTATTATATATTGTACGATAGATATATTATGCATTCATATACAGAAAGAGGTTTTGAATTGATGAAAAGGATTAAAAAAGCGATGTGTCTGCTTCTTACAGTGCTGATGCTTGCAGGCATCATTCCCATGGGGATGACTGCCTCTGCCGCAACATATAACTGGGCAGGCTCATGGGGCTCTCCCGCTATTGAATCAGGTGTTACTCTCGGTGAGGATGAGGGAATCCATCTTCAGGATTTTATCCCTGCGGGCTCAACCCTCAGAACAACCGTCACACCCACCATAGGCGGCACACAGATAAGGCTCAAGTTTTCAAATCTCTTCGGTAAAAAGGCGATCACAATAGATGCTGCATCCGTTGCTCATACAGGTGAAACAGATGACGTTGTTATTGCATCATCAATCACTCCCGTTACATTCAACGGCGGTTACAAGTCAGTCACGATTGCAAAGGGCTCAGAGGTTTATTCTGACCCCATTCCCTTTACAACAAAGGCACTTGAAAAAATCAGTATCAGCACATATTATAAGAAGACAACAACAATCTACACAGAAGGTCTTTACGGCGGTACAACATATCTTGCAGCCTCACTCGGTGACAGAACACAGCAGGAAACAATGACCTCTGTTGCTACGAGACTTGACTTTACATCAGGCACAATTACATACCACACAATTCCCTTCCTGACAAGAGTTGATGTGTATGCGGAAAATGCATACAGTGTTGTTCTTCTCGGTGACTCAACAGTTACAAACGATATGTATCTTTACCTTGCACAGAAGCTTCACGGTAACGGAATACACAATGTAGGCGTTGTAATGTCAGGCATCATCGGTAATGCGCTTCTCCGTAAGGGTACAGGTCTTATCGGTAAGGTTTACGGTGTTTCACTTCTTGAACGAGCAAAGCGTGACGCCTTTGATGTTGCCGGTGTGAAATACATAATCGTCAAAATCGGCGTCAACGATGTTCTGCATCCCATGCTTGACAGTAACAAGGGCAAGCTTCCCATGATGACCGCATCTGAGATTATCGAGGGCTATAAAGAGCTGTCTGCCCAGGCTCCTGCAGAAAATGTAAAGATGTACCTGTGTACACGAACACCATTCAAGGGCTATGAGCGAGCATTCATGGGCAGTAAGGACCTTACATGGACTCAGGAGGGTGAGGATATCCTCCTTGAAATCAACAGCTGGGTAAAGGTTACGGCAACCCGTCTTAATTATTATGACGGTTACATCAACCTTGACAATCTCCGTGACCCCAATGACTCTGCAAAGCTCAGAGACCACATGACCTCTGACGGTGCTCATCTTACCTCTTACGGTCAGATTGCTGCAGTTGACCTCATTCCCGAGGCTGCATACGGTGTGAACAGAGAGCTTACAGATGTTTCAACAATCCTTAAGATTGACCCGTATATTGCTCCTGTAGTGCCGGAAACCACAACAAAAGCACCTTCAGACAACGGAAACAGCAATAATAATAACACCAGTAACAATAACAGTAACAGTAACAGCAACAGCAATAACAACGGCAACCCCATTGTTATCACTCCTGCACAGCCTACAACATCATCCCCCACAGGCAACCTTATTGTAAATTCTCAGGAGACATCCACAATCAACAATGCAAACCAGATTCAGGTTGACAATGCCGTCAACAACGGCAATCTTCAGGTCGGCACCGTGATTGATAACACTGATGCTTCAAGGCAGATGGCAGGCTTTGCGATTCTTGCTGCCGTGTCAATTGCAATCATTGCAGTTGCAGCTGTTATGCTCATAAGAATGCACACTCCATCAACAAGCCTTACAAGAGGCGGCAACGGCAGAGCAAAGCAGAAGAGAAGAGTATAAGTTATAAAGCAGATTTCTCAGGAAGTCTGCTTTTTACTTTATGGAAATTGTGTCAGGTGTTTACTCAACAAAATACAGAAAGAACAGCCGGATGTCGTAAGGACCTCCGGCTGAATTATTCTTTTTGAGCTTATAAGGCTTATGTAAGTGAACCCTGGAAAAGCTGATTGAACATGTCAACGATCATCTGGAACATCTGACGGAGCATGATGATGAGTGAAGCGAAGATGTTTGACTGATTTTCCTCAAGTGAGAAGAAAGCCTTGATTGTGTGGTCGCTTGTAACATCCTCGATTGTGTATACGCCGTGGATGTCGGGCTCAAGGTTTACATTGTCCACATGGACAAGAACGAAAACATCTGAACGGTTTTCTGTTGCTTCAACAGTGAACTTGAAGTCTTCACCGGGAAGAACATACTGGCTGTAGCCCTCAAGAGGGATAATCCTGATGTTTTCTTCATTGACCTCGTAAGACATGTAATATGTCTGGTATGCGCCTTCTGCTGCAACTGCAACAGCGAGTGCTGAGAATGAAAGAATCACAGCAAGGAGAACTGAAATTATTTTTTTCATTGGTTTTACCTCCGTAAAAATCTTTATACACATACATTATACAGACAACTCAGGATTAAATCAAGAGTTTTTCAATAAATTCCTGTGTTATAAGGGAAAATAATAAAATGTTTACATATAAATTTATATTAAACCGTTGACTTTTTACAATGTTTTGTAGTATATTATTAGAGTAAATACCCATGTTTATTTATTATGCATGTTAAGGAGAGGTTTTATATGGCTAACGAGATGGAAACTGCAACAGAGCTTATTGAAACTCAGCTTGTAGAAGAGGCTCCTCAGGTCAAAACTAAAAAAGAGCTCAAAAAAGAGAGAAAAGAAATCAAGAAGCATAAGAAGGAAGTAAAGAAGGAAGCAAAGCTTCATTCTGCAAAGGCAACAAAATTCTACAAGTTCATGATGACTGTCATCTCACTTGTAGTTATTGCCTCAATGCTTTTCTGCAGCTTTACTGCAATCAAGTTCACAAAGTCACTCAACGATGTTCCTGCAGCAGAATCAGCAGATACACCTGCAAACGGTGATACCGGCAATGCAGGCGGTGACACAGGCAATGCAGGCGGAAACACAGGTGACACCGGCAACCAGAGTGCAACTGACACAAAGGCTCCCGCTGAAAGCAGTTCATCATCAGGTGAATCATCAGATGCACAGCAGGGCGATGCTGCAGATGCAGGCGATCCCGCTGATGTAAACACAAAGGCAGGCGCTGTTGAGCTTTACAAGAAGGCTCATGCAAAGGTTCTTGCAGAAGCAAAGTCAGTTACAAGAACACTTGATAACAACACACATTACAAGGAATTCCTTGAAGTCGGCGGCAACTCAGCTCTTGCAGGTGTTGCAAAGACACTTATGGGTATGTTCCTTAAGGCAAATGAAGAACCTGTTGTTCATACAGGTGCAGATATCGCAGCAAACTTCCCCCCCTCACAGAACAGCAGTGCAGGTCTTACAGCAGACATGATCGGCGACTTCAGTGTCAAGGAAGAAGGCGAGTACTACATCGTCAAGCTTGCAATCAACAGCACAGAAGCAGCTCCCGACCTTGGTGACAAATCACAGCATCTTGTCAATATCGTTTCTTCAAAGGCTGTTGAAGATGCAGCAGCAGGCTTCGTTGGTTTTACAGGTCTCAAGAACGAATACATAGCTCCTTCAGTTGAAGCAAAAATTGAAAAGGCTTCAGGAAAGATGGTTGAGCTTCACACAATCTGCCCCTCATACATGAAGTTTGACAGAGCAACAGTTATGTCAATTGTCAATGTTGATAATGTTGGTATCGGTCTTCAGTATGAGACAAAGTGGACAGTTCAGTGGTAATTGAAGGACTGTTTCAGTAAGCGAAGAACAAAAGAAAAATAATAAGGGATTGCAGATTTTCAGTTTGCAATCCTTTTTTATTTTATTCAGTTTCTTTACATTGTTCCATTTTTCTTTTTAGCCGTTTTTTCCGCCTCGGAGTATCTGCATACGCCTTCGTCGGAAGAAAACGGCTTCTTCATCTTACTGAAACAGCCCTGTCAGGCTTGTCCGGACATTACTGCGAAGAACAAAAGAAAAATAACAAAGGGATTGCAGGCATCAGACTTGCAATCCTTTTGTTATTTTACCTATCTGTTTCTCATATCATTTTCGATTCTTTCTTCACCCTCGGCAATTCTGTCGCCGGCTCTTTCGGCAGCATCGCCGATATCTTCTGCGATGTCGCCTGCACCGTCAGCTGCATCCTCAATTGCATTTCCGAGAGCAGAATCCTGACTTGTGGATTCGGGTGCACCTGCACTCATCATCTCGTCAGTCATCATCTGAGTTGTTTCTCTCTTTGTTGTGGTGACGGGTATTGTTGTTGACCTGTCATCCATGAGGTTGTCATCATTGCTTCTGTTACATGCAGTGAAGAAAACAGTCATTGCAATGATAACGGCAAAGATTATGATTATGCTTTTTTTCATTCAAGTCGCTTCCTTTCGGTTTTGTTAAGAGTATTACCACCCGGTGAAAAATTATTCATCGTGTCAGTGTTCCGCCGTCAGAATAAAGGAGAAGCTTGATGTCTGCTTCAAGTCCCGTCACAGCGTTGATGTAGACAAGGACATCATTTCCGTTTTTGTCTGTGCAGAAGAATTCGTAAGTGAACACTTCATTACCGTTCTGCATGGGAATAAATGCCTTTTTTACATCCTTTACTGTGAGCACATCGCTGACAGCTTCCATTGCCTTTTCCGCACTGATGATATCCGCAGGAATTGTTCTTTGCCTGTGATTCATGAGATATCCCGTGCAGTCTGCGGCAACAACCGCACCCTTGTCAAGGGAGACACTGACCTTTATCAGGTCTCCGTAGCAGGTTGCATTTTCGTCAGTATATGCAAAATTCACCGTGCATATTCCGTCACTTGTGAAGAAATAACTTTCCTCCATTTGCGGAAAACCGATTTTTAACAGATATTTGTCCGCAATTGCGACAGCTTCCTCTTCTTTTATCTGTGCTTCTCCTGCGAAGGTGTCTGTCAGAAGATAAAGGAGATATCCGCCTTTTTTCGTCACTGCGACGGTCAAATTCTCATAATAGAACACGTATGCTTCGATTGTTCCCTTTTCATCCTCGGCTGCAAGAAGCTTTGATTCGGCTGTACCGCTGTATGCGGCAGCTCTTTTTTTTGCTTCCTTCTGAGTGATTTCCTCCTGAAAGCTGAGAAGTGAGGACTCCTTTTTCATGATGTTGTCTGCAAAGGGACCGTCATAAATCAGGGTAGGGTAGTCGGAAAACGACTTTTCCGCATCAGTGACGGTGTCTGTGTAAGAAAGGGATAAATCACCGTTGTCTCTGAGCAGACTCAGTGTGGAAACAGCATCCTCAAAGTCAATTTCGCCGGAAAGCATGACCTCTTCCATATAGCTCAGCTGTCCTGCAAGCTGTGAAGCGTATTGATAAAGCCGTGTAAGCTGTTCACGGTCCGACTCTGAGATTTCATCACCTGCAACAGTCTTTTTGCTCAGGGAATCCACATAATCTGATGCCTGAGTGAGAAACTTATTGATGTTATTGAGAGGTGTTTCACCAGCACCAAGCTCCGAAAGGCAGTTTTTTGCACCTGCCGATGCCTTGCAAAGGGAGATTGACAGCCCTGAGGTCATTGTTGAGGTGTTTGCATACTGCATTTTCTGCAGGTCATTCCTGAGGGTGTCAATGTATGATGAAAGGGCAGTCACTGTCCGCTGATGTGCAACTGTCAGCTCCTTTGCATAGTTTACAGCCCTGACGGTCTGCACGGTGCCCCACACCGAGAGTGTCAGCACAAGGGCAGAGATGTATGAAGCTATACGGATTTTTGTCCGTTTATGCATTTTCAAAAAATCAACTCCTTTTAAAGGTATTTTCTGAAAACAATGTTTTCATATTCACGCAAATTATTTCCTGTCATCATATTGATTGCGACAATATCTGCAGAAAGATGTGAATATAATATGAGTATATGACACAGATAATTTATATTGATGTTCTGATTTTGCTTAACATAATAATAACCTTTCTGCTGCTTCTGGGCACATCATCGCTTCTGAGCCTTTCGCCGAAGCCTGTGAGGTATCTTGCAGGGTCTCTGCTCGGAGGAGCTTCATCCCTTGTGATTCTTGCTCCTGAAATGGGCTTTGTGCTGTCACTTGTGACAAAGCTCCTGTTCTCTGTTGTGATTGTCGTGAGCGTTTACAACCCGAAAAGGCTCCGTGCCGCCCTTAAGGAAACGGCATATTTTTTTGTTGTCAGCTTTATTTTTGCAGGGATGATGATGTTTGCGGCTTCACTGCCCGGAGTACACCTTGTGCAGTACAGAAACGGTGCCGCCTACATAAATCTTTCCTTTTTTTCATTGATTTCTGCCTGTGTGATCTGTTATGCCGTCACATTCATTCTCGGCAGACTGACCTCGCACAAACCGTCGGGTGACATAAAATTCGATGTGCTTATAGTAAACGGCTCACATTCTGTGAGAACGCAGGCGATTCTTGATACGGGGAATTCACTGACCGACCCCTTTACGGGAGAAAGCGTCATTGTGGGAGATGATGTCACCCTCGGAAGGGTCATGCCCTCTGAAATCGTGAGATACTATAACAACGAGGATGTCAGCGGTGCATTGAGGCTTCTGCCCTGCAAAACGGTGTCATCGGATGCACTCCTGCCATGCTTCAGACCCGACTGTGTTGAAATAACAGGAGAAAACACATCATGCATACTCAGAAAACCCCTTGTTGCCGTCAGCAGACAGCCCCTTGACTGCCTGATTGTCCCACCAATGCTTTTTGAAAATTCAGAGAGGAGAAAAAAGAATGTCAAAGCTTAAAAATAACGGGATACTTGCTCTGAAAAACATAATAAAGGACATTAAAATAAAGCTTTTAGCACGGGAAATATTCTATGTCAACGGCCCTCAGACGCTGCCGCCGCCCCTTGAAAAGGAAGAGGAGGAGGTCTGCCTTGACAAAATCAGAAACGGTGATTTTTCTGCCCGTGAGACACTCATCACCCACAATCTCCGTCTTGTGGTTTACATAGCAAAGAAATTCGAGAATACGGGCGTGGGCGTGGAGGACCTTGTGTCGATAGGCACCATAGGGCTTATCAAGGCTGTCAACACCTTCTGCCCTGAGAAAAACATCAAGCTTGCCACCTATGCCAGCCGTTGCATTGAAAATGAAATTCTCATGTATCTGCGTAAAACTGCAAACATGAAGACGGAGGTCTCCATTGACGAGCCTCTCAACACTGACCATGACGGCAATGAGCTTCTGCTGTCTGATGTCCTTGCAGAGGACGGGGAAAGCGTCAATTACAGTATTGAATATGAGGACGAAAAACGGATGCTCCATGCCATAGTTGACCGTCTCGGCGACCGTGAAAGAATGATTATCAACATGCGATTCGGCATTGACGGTGAAAATGAGCATACCCAGAAGGAGGTTGCAGACATCATGGGGATATCACAGAGCTATATTTCCCGTCTTGAAAAAAGAATAATCGCAAGAATAAGAAAGGAAATGGAAGCTGTTATTTGATATTTCTTATTTATTGTGCTACAATGTCATTGGTGATAAAGCATGAAAATAATGACTTTCAATGTACAGCATTTTTTTGACTATAAGAACAAATATATTGATATTGACCGTTTTGCAGATTATATAAGAGAACAGAATGTTGACTTCTGCGGTCTCAATGAGGTAAGAGGTCAGGGGCATCTCAAAGACTACACCGACCAGACGGGTGCTCTTACCGGAAAGCTCGGCATGAACGGATATTTCGGTGAAGCGATAAAGGTAGGCGGACTGAGTCCCTACGGAAATGCCTTTGTCACACCTCATAAAATCAGGTCGGCAGAAACAATAAAAATCCCAAGCCCTGTTATCAGACTTGAGAGGGTAACACACGAATCAAGATGTGTCATAAAAACAGTTGTTGAAATTGAGAACACCGATATCATGCTTCTTGTCTGTCATATGGGGCTTGCAAAGGCTGAGAGAAAAAGGGCAGTAAGCACAATCTGCCGCATTCTTGATGAAAATGACATGCCCTGCATTCTTATGGGCGACTTCAACACAACTCCCGACAACGGTGTCCTTGAGCCGATTTATGCAAGACTTGAAGACACGGACGCCTGTGCAGTGAATAAAGGTCATGCCACATATCCCTCGGATTCGCCCCGTGATAAAATTGATTACATGTTTTTCAGTGGGCTCACATGTAAAAAATGCGTAACTCTCACCGATGTCGTGTCCGACCATCTTCCCATTGTTGCTGACTTTGAATTCTGTCTGTGATTTTCATAATATTGACACTTGATAATAAACATGTTAGAATTATATAAACAAGCAATTGTTTATATTTCTTGAAAGAGGTGTTTTTATGAAAAAGGTTGTAAAAACTATTATTTCCGTTCTGTTATCGGTGATACTTATTCTGCCTGCTTCAGCTGCAGATATCATACCGGGTGACATCAACGGTGACGGTGAAGTAAAGGCAGCAGATGCAAGGCTTGCACTGCGTTTTGCCGCTAAGGTTGAGTCGCCTGATACTGAGCAATTCACAGCGGCGGATATTGACTCAAACGGAAAAATCACAGCTGCTGATGCAAGACGGATTCTCAGAATTGCGGCAAGAATAGACACGGGTGACGCTCCGGCTGAAATTGAAATACCGGCTGATGTGAAAGCTTTTACAGAAGGAGCTTTTTACATGACGGGAGCAATATGTAGCAACGGCGGTAAAATGAATGTTGCAATGGCAACCGACGGCAAAAGTGTTCAGATTACAAATTACATTGATAATGTGCAGTTCTCAATACTTCATCTTGACGGTAATGCATATGTGCTTCTTCCTCAGAAAAAATCCTATACAGAGCTTACGGAACAGCTGATGACTGCTTTGGGTGTAGAGGGCGATGCTTCTGATTTTACAGACCTGGGGCCGGAAGAAGAACCTTCCGAGGTGCTTCAGCAGGATGTGGACATTAACGGAAAGCAAGGTACCTGTACAGCATATGTTTTCAGGAACGAAATAATAATGTTTTTCTGTATAGGCGACAAGCTTATACAGATTGAGCAGTATAACAAAACAGGCGAGCTTCTTACGATAATAGAGGTTGACACATTTACAACCGTCATTCCGTCAGGGTGGCTGACACTCAGCGGCTACAGACATAAGAATATTCAGGATTTTATTAACGATTTTATCAGTATATAAAATTTTCCGCGGATTATTCCGCGGTTTTTTTTACCCGCACAAAATTTTCTTGATAATGTATCATATTGTGTGGTATAATAAACTAATAAATATATGGAGGTACTGCAATGAAAAACGGTGTTATTATACTTGCAGCCGGTGACGGCAGAGGGATGAAATCAAAAAAGCCCAAGGTTATGAGCGAAATCCTCTTCGAGCCTATGATTGACAGGGTTATTTCTGCAGTAAAAGCTGCTGAAACAGAGGATATCTGTGTCATCACGGGGGCTGAATACGATTATCTTGCAGATTATCTCGGAGAGACAGTCAGCCTTGTCTGCCCTTCACTTGCACAGTCAACTCAATTCATAAAGGAGCATGAAGGGGGTAACATTCTTATCCTCGGCGGTGACACTCCTTTTATGGACAGTGATACAATCAGCGGCACCCTTGCCCTGCATGCTGATGAAAACAACGATGTGACACTCATTTCAGAGGATGCCGTCGGTTACTGCTTCAGGGCTGATATTCTTTATTCTGTCCTTGAAAAGCTCAGGGAGGAAAAGGAGTACAGCCTGGGTGACCTGGTGACAGCCGTAACAGATGAAAATGGCAGTCAGGGTGTGTATAAGCCCCTGAATCCCATGGTTTCACTGACAGCTCAGACGAAAAGTCAGCTGTACAGACTCAATGACTTCGCAAGGAATGAAATTCTTGAAAAGCTTATGGATTCGGGTGTTGACATTCCCTGCAAAGACGGTATAATAATAGGTCCCGGCTGTAAAATCGGCTGTGACACAACAATACTTCCCAACACTGTTATCCACGGTGATGTGACAATCGGTGAGGACTGTGTCATCGGACCGAATTCATATGTTTACAATGCAGAAATCGGCAACGGAGTTTCATTCAACAACGGTCAGATACGCAATGCAAAGATTATGAACGATGCAAATATCGGCCCCTTTGTGCAGATACGCCCCGATTCGGTTATAAAGGACGGTGTGCATCTGGGCAACTTCGTCGAAGTCAAGAATTCTACAATCGGTGAAAGCACAAGCGTATCACACCTGACTTATGTTGGTGATTCGGATGTGGGAAGCGGTGTCAACTTCGGCTGTGGTGTTGTCACGGTCAACTTCAACGGCAAAACAAAGAACAGAACAGTCATCAAGGACCGTGCATTCATCGGCTGTAACACAAATCTTGTGGCTCCCGTCACGGTGGGTGAAAATTCTTACACAGCGGCAGGCTCCACAATCACAGAGGATGTGCCCGACAATACACTTGCAATCGCAAGGGAAAGACAGACAAACAAAGAGGGCTGGGTAAAGGAAAAACAGCCTTACAGAAAAAAGGTATAAAGGAATAATAAAAATGGCGTTTTTTAAGAAAAAAGAAAAGGCAGTTTCAATGCCCGTGTCGGGCCCCGTTGAATTTATCATTGCAGGACTCGGCAACCCGGGCAAGGAATACGAAATGACAAGACACAATGCAGGCTTTCTCACACTTGACATTCTGTCAAACCGTATGGGCTTTGCAACAGACAGAATAAAGTATAAATCCCTTTGTGCTGATGTTATGATAAACGGTCACAGATGTCTTGTCATGAGACCGCAGACATATATGAACAACTCGGGTGAAGCCATAAGAGAGGCGGCTTCATTCTATAAAATCCCCCCTGAGAGATGTATCGTTATCTTTGACGATATCGACATTTCTCTGGGTGCTCTCAGAGTAAAAAGAAAAGGCTCTGCAGGTACACACAACGGTATCAAGAGCATTATATATCATCTGAATTCTGACAATTTCCCCAGAATCAAAATCGGTGTGGGTGCAAAGCCTCATCCCGATTATGACCTGAAGGATTATGTTCTCAGCTCATTCTCAAAGCAGGAGCAGGAAACACTCAAAAAGACAATGGAGAAGGCTTGCGACGCTGTTGAGCTTATCGTCGGCGGAGATGTTGACAAAGCCATGATGACCTGTCAGATAAAATAAATTTACATAAAAGGTGACTAACTATTAAAAGTCAAGAGTTTTTTGAAATTTTAATAGTAAGAGCAAAAAGGTATGACAAAACAAGCCCTTTGAAAGAAGGACTTTAAAAAAAGTATAAAGAAAAAGTTATCTAATCAGCGAAGAATCATAAGATG
>JAFUIY010000051.1 GCA_017473925.1 Clostridia bacterium
AATTACTGCAGTGATATATTTTCCTGCGGAAAATGTGATATATCCGTCTGTGACGGATGTGATATATTTGCTTCGCAAATGTGATATAATTTGCCTTTGGCAAATTGTTTCGGAAGCCCTGCGGGCTTGGATTTTATAATTATGCATTATGCATTTTGCATTGTGCATTATCCCGATAAATTCTGATTTGAAAGGATTTTTTTATGTCAAAAAGAACTGACTATATTTCATGGGATGAATATTTTATGGGGATTGCAATTCTTTCTGCAAAAAGAAGCAAGGACCCCAACACTCAGGTAGGCGCATGTATTGTAAATAAAAACAATAAGATTATGTCTGTCGGCTACAACGGTTTTCCCGTAGGCTGTGATGATGATGTCTTTCCCTGGGAAAGAACAGGCGATGAGCTTGAAACAAAGTATGCCTATGTATGCCATGCAGAGCTCAATGCAATTCTCAACAACAGAGGTGCCAATCTTGAGGATTGCCGTATATATGTTACTCTTTTTCCCTGCAATGAATGTGCAAAGGCAATTATTCAGTCAGGAATTAAAGAGGTTGTGTATATTTCAGATAAATATGCATCAACAAAGGGCACAATCGCATCAAAAAAGATGCTTGATGCTGCAGGAGTGAAGCAGCGTTCACTTACACCTGCAACAGATGAAATAGTATTATCATTCAGAACAGAGGATATGTAAAAATGGAAAAACCAATCAGAGGCTCAGCTCAGCTTCCCGACCATGTTATGGTCTCTATCAACGGTGACGCAGCAACACAGATGGCTGTCACATGGAGGACAAGCACAGATATAGAAAACGGCTATGTTCTTTACAGAACAGCTGACGGTGAAGTGATGCGCTGTGATGCATCAAAGGATCTTTTCGTAAGCGATATTGATGAAAGCCATATTTTCTCAGCTTTGCTTACAGGGCTTTCACCCGATACAAAGTATTATTACACTTGCGGCGATGACTCATTCAGAAGTGAGGAGTATTCATTCTCGACATCACCCGAAAATCTTACAAAATTCAAGTTTATATGTGTTTCAGACCAGCAGAAGGGTGATCCTTTTGACTGTCCCGATTATTCATATTTTCAGAATTTCATAAAGAGAATACTTAAAGAAAATCCCGATGTAAGATTTATTCTCACAGGCGGTGACAACACAGACTGCGGTCAGCACGAGGTTCAGTGGAACGGTGCCTTCAGCGGTCTCAAGGGTATATGCGAATCTGTGCCTTTTATGATGACGCTCGGCAATCATGATAACCGTGGCTTCAAGGATTACAGAAACGGTATCGGCAGATACTATTCCGAGCCTGCAGAATTCTTCGGCAAGCAGTTCAAAGGTGCTTATCCTTATAACGGTCCCGAGGACTGGAAAACTGAGAATTATATGTTTGATTACGGTAATGTCCGTTTCTGTGTTATGGGTGTCAACGGCCCCGAGGATGTCAATGACTGGGTTGTTGAAGAGTTGAAAAAATGTGACAAAACATGGAAAATCGGTTCTTATCATTTCCCCATCTGTTATTCGGGTACTGACTGTCAGAATTATGATGCATATCCCGTTATGACTGAAGCTTTTGAATCCTTTGACATTGTTTTCTCAGGCCATGAGCACAATTTCTCAAGAAGCTTCCCCCTGAAGCAGGAAAATCTTTATGACAGACCTTCTCAGGGTACAATTCACTATATGCTCGGCAACAGCGGTGCAAATCCTCCCGGCTCAAGAACAATTTCAAAGGTATGGCATGCTGCCTTCTATCCTCAGGAGGTTCAGCAGGGCATGGTTGCAATAGTCGAGGTTGACGGCAATAAAATGACTCTCACTTCAGTTCTTGATGACGGCAGAATTGCTGACAGATGCACAATCGACAAGGATAAGGATGAAATCACTCCCTATGCAATCGCTCCCGAATTCAGATGCACAAGAATGATGTTCAAGGGCATGGAATTAGGTCTTATGAACTCTTCCACACCATGTATGAACATAGACGGAATATGGTATGCACCTCTTGCGACTCTTGTGAATTTTGTCGGCGGTTATGTGTCAAAGGAAAAGGGCAAAATGACTCTTTCCGTTTACGGTCATACTGCCACATTCTTTGAGGACAGTGATGTCGCCGAGGCAGACGGTAAGGAATTCAGACTTCCTGCAAAGGTTGTAAGGGGAGCCAGAGAACAGCTTTTTGTTCCCTGTGACGGATGTCATGCATTTGAAATGCGTTGGGCGTATGCTGACAGAAACAATTTCATTTCCTTTGAGCATGAAAGTGAAGACAAGCCTGTAACCGTACAGCCCTGATAATTTTCTTTGTTACAAAAAAAGAGTCTTTGTACATTTGTAAATTTATTTACAATTTATTCACACATACACATATAAAAACAAAACATTTCTTGCTATAATCTTGCAATGTAATGTGGAATTTTGTAATAAAAAATGTTTTTTAAGGAAATTTTAAGCATTGCATGATAAAAAGAAATAGTTGACAATTTATTTTGTTTTGTACGGAGGAAATTATATGAGCAGAAAACCTACCAAGGTATCAAATTTTGGTATTCAGCGTAAGATTGTTGCAAATATGACTGTTGAAGGCTGGCGTGGTGCTCCCCACTGCAGCTATACCTTTGAACCTGACCTTACAGAATTTTATAAGAAATATACAGCTTTTGCTGATGAATTGAAAAAGGACGGAAAGCGTGTAACCTTCAATATGGTTATGATGAAGGCTATCTGTGAAGCACTCAAGTTTGCCCCTGAGATGAATGCACATATTGAATTCAACCGTAAGCTTGTCAGAGGCGAAGTTAAAACTTTTGACCAGATTGACGTTTCAATGCCCTGTATTCTTCCCGACGGCAGAATGATGACTATCACAATGACCGATATGGGTAACCGTTCTCTGGGTAATATGACAGAGTATATGGCTGAAATGATGAAGAAAATGGAAAAGACAGACTTCAACGAAGCTATGTTCCAGGTTTCTTTCAACGATACAATCGAAAAGCTCACAAAGGGTAAGATTGTAAAGGTTGTTCAGCGTCTTTACGGCTCTTTTGTCACAACAAAGAAGCACAGAGTAAAGAAGCTTTCAGGCTCTGCAAAGAAGGCATATGATGCTATTCCCGATTCTGAAAAAATCACTGCAAAGGATCTTAAGCAGGGTACAATCACAATTTCAAACACCGGCTCAATTTCAAGAGCTCATGACGGTTCTGTTTCAATGCTTATCATCATTCCTCCTCAGGTATGTGCTATCTGCATCAATGCAATGACAAAGAAGCCCGTTGTTGTACAGAACGAGAATGGTGAAGATGAAATTTCAATCAAGACAACCGTACCTCTTACAATCTGTTTTGACCACAGAGTGCTTGACTTCGGCGAGGTAAAGCCCTTCCTTGATGCATTCCAGAAGATTGTTGACAATCCTGAAGATCTTCTTAAATATTAATCAAGTTTCAAGATTTCTTTAAGTTTTATGAGTATACTTGTAATCACAGTAAGCAAATGCTTCTGTGACAAGTTCTCATAAAACTTTTTTTGTCGGTTTTCTTTTAACATAAATTTTCCTTTCACAAACACACACAGAAGGCGGTCATACTGACCGCTTTTTGTGTTTTTTGTTTTAAATGTGTTTCTTGAATGTTAAATCTTATATTTGTATATTGACAATAAAACAGCAGATATGCTACACTTTTAACAGATTTTGTTGAATAAGATTGTTCCCGAGGTGATTTTATGGTATGGAAAAAAATATATGAAAGCAGACTTAAAACTCCCGAAGAAGCAATTAAGCTTATAAAAGACGGTGACAGAGTTGTCACGGCTTTCGGCTGCTGTGAGCCTATCGGCATAGAAAGAGCACTTGTTGAGAATTACGAGAATTATCATGATGTTCAGGTCACAAGCATGCTTCTTATCGGTGAAACTCCCTGGGTCCGTGATGAAGTAAAAGGTCATTTTTCATTCAATTCATTTTTTGCATCAGGCTCAAGCCGTAAGGCAATTGAAAACGGGATTGCAGACTTCACTACTTGTTATTTCTATGAAATACCCAAGGTGCTCCGTGAGGTTGTGAAGCCCCGTGTGACAATAATGTCTGTCAGCCCTCCCGATGAAAACGGTTATGTTTCTCTGGGCACAAATGTTGACTATATAGAAAGCACGCTTGCCTATTGTGAAGTCAAAATTGCTCAGGTCAACAAGTATGTTCCCAAAACTCACGGTGAAGCTATAAAGCATGTTTCCGAATTTGACTGCTTTGTTGAAATCGATGAGCCTCTGCCTGAAGTACCCTCTGTTGAAAATACGGAAGTTGAAAAGGCGATAGGTAAGCATTGTGCATCACTTATCAATGACGGCGACTGTATTCAGCTTGGCATAGGCGGTATTCCCAATGCTATCTGTGCAGAGCTTCATGACAAGAAAGACCTGGGACTTCATTCCGAAATGGTCGGTGACGGCATAATTGACCTTATAAAAAAGGGTGTTATCAATAACTCGAAAAAGACGATACATCACGGCAAGAGTATTCTCGGCTTTGTCTTCGGCACAGAAAAGCTGTTCCGTTTCCTTGACCATAACCCTGCTGTTGAGATGCATCCCATTGAGTATGTCAACAATCCTTCCGTAATTGCTCAGAATGACAACATGGTTTCTGTCAACTCATGTCTTCAGGTGGATTT
Source organism: Clostridia bacterium (assembly GCA_017473925.1). GTDB lineage: Bacteria > Bacillota > Clostridia > Oscillospirales > Acutalibacteraceae > UBA1081. The sequence continues at coordinate 4,693 of JAFUIY010000051.1, forward strand.
GCAGGGGCAGGTTGTTTCCGATACGATAGGTCTTACTCAGTTTTCAGGTGTCGGCGGTCAGGTCGATTTCGTCAGAGGTGCCACAATGAGTAAGGGCGGCAGGTCGATTATTGCAATGCCTTCAACCGCAAAAGGCGGAACCGTGTCAAGAATTGTTCCCGTAATAACAGAGTATTCTGCTGTTACAACAACAAGAAATGATGTCAATTACATTGTTACCGAGTACGGAATTGCCCAGCTTAAGGGCAAGACCATGAAGGACCGTGCAAGGGCACTTATTATGATTGCACATCCTAATTTCAGGGAAGCTCTTTGCAATGACTTCCTTGAAAGATTCAAGGAGCCTGCATTTTAATAAACTTTTTCAAGCATAATTTACACATTATGCTTGATTTTTCTTTTTAAATAGTATAAAATATCTGTGTAAATTTTTAATTGGAGGCTTTAATAATGAAAAAGTCAATGTTTAAAGTATTAAGCGTCGTGCTTTGCTTTGCTCTTCTTTTCGGCGGTGCAGTAAGCACAAGTGCTGAAGGTTCAGTTGAAATCAGCAGAATCCATTGTACAGTTAACGGTGATACAGCAACACAAAGAGGTATCAGCTGGTTTACAAATGTTGAAACAGACACTGTTGTAGAAATCTATTCACTCGGTCTCATTAATGTTACTGATGCTCTTACAATCGAAACGGAGTGCAAGGAATGGGACGGCAATTATATGCATAAAGCAGATATCAGCGGTCTTACTGCAGGTGTTACGTATACATACAGAATCGGCGACGGTGAAGTATGGGAGTCGGGTACATTTACAACGGATAACGGTGACAATATTGTTAATTTTGTTGCAGTTGCAGATATTCAGGCAAGCAGCCTTGAAAATTTTGAGGTTGGTCAGGCTACAATCAATGCGGCTTTTGAAAAAATGCCTTTTGCAGATTTCTATGTAAATCTCGGTGACTTCACAAATGACAGCACAAACGAAGAATGGGATTACTATGCAGAAGCTATGGACGGCATCAATGCTGCACAGACAATCATTCCCGTTGCAGGCAACCATGACAGCAATTCAGGTTGGTTTGATGCAATGTTTGCCCTTGACACAACAGAAAGTGTTCAGACTAACAACGGTGTAAACTATTCTTTTGATTACGGCAATGTTCATGTTGCAGTTGTCAATACAAATGACATGATTGCAATTTCAAATGCACAGCTTACATGGCTTGAAAATGACATGAATTCAACTGATAAGGATTGGAAGATTGTGTTTATGCACAAATCACCCTATTCACTCGGTAAGGATATCAAGTGGCCCGATGCATGTTACCTTCAGGAATCGCTTGCAGCAGTTTGTGACGAAACAAATGTTGACCTTGTTATGTCAGGTCATGACCATATGTATGTAAGAACAAAGCCCCTCAATGACAACAAGGTTGTTGACCAGGAAGACGGTACTACTTATATCCTTGCAGGTACAGCAGGTTCAAAGAGATATGAATTCCGTAAGTTCATCCTTGACAACTACTTCTCACAGGAAATTCTTGATGTAGCTGTTTCTCAGGCAAACGGTGAATACTTCGCAAACGGCAACCTTGACAATCTTGATGAAACAAATAAGGGCGGTGTATTCAATACAGTAACTGTTGTTGACGGTGTTCTTCACATTGAATCATATGTTGTCGGTGATGAATCAGGAGAAACCAAGATGATTGATGAGCTTACAATCGTTAAGGCAACAGGCGAAAACACAGCAACATTCACAGGTGAGAATGTTCAGAAGAGCAATATTGCAGACATGGCAGGCAGCCTTGCAAGCCTTGCAAAATATGCACTCGGCACATGGCTTCCCATGTTCCTCAGAACTCTTCCCGACCTTCTTACAGAGTATGCAGCAACAGGCACATTCTAAAAAAATAATTAAAAGAGCTGTTAATTCAGCTCTTTTTTTATGAGAAAAACAAACAGTAATTTGTCGAACTGTTTAATGCATAATTCATAATGCACAATGCACAATGAAATGCTCTTTCATCGAATATTCATACAAAATAAAAACAAACTTCGTAGGGCGGGTTGCCCTCAACCCGCCGATTGCGTAA
>JAFUIY010000052.1 GCA_017473925.1 Clostridia bacterium
GATGGAATACCATGCAGCTTACGCGGCGTGAAAATTCCCCACCCCTCCTGTACAGGAGGGGTGGGGAATGGATAGATTAACAACTATTTTTGTTATTTCGTCTGTCTACTTGACAGGGAGCACATCAGGTAATCTGCAGACTGATTTTTTGTAAATCAGAATTTATCGGGATAATGCACAATGCATAATGCATAATGCATAATTTTATAATCCAAGCCCGAAGGGCTTCCGAAACAATTTGCCGAAGGCAAATTATATCACATTTGCGAAGCAAATATATCACATCCGTCACAGACGGATATATCACATTTTCCGCAGGAAAATATATCACTACAGTAATTTATCACTCAGCGATAAATTACTGTTTACAGCGTCAGCGGTTCGGGATAATTTGATCCTCTTTCAAGTGTTTCGTCCGTTGTGAATACGGCTCTGAGATAAAGTGAATCGGTATTTCTGATGTATTCAATATTTTCGGTCTTAACGGCACTTACGGAAAGGGGCGTATTGAAAAGAATCATTTCGCAGATTCTGTCAAACAGTGCATTACAGCCCACACCGCCGTTGATTCTCGGCATATGGATACCTATTGAAAAATCAATCTGTGCAATTCTGCTGTCGGTTATGATTGTGCCCGTTTCGTCCGTTGTGTTGTCGAGCACCTTCATCGAATCCGTACCGAAAACAACAACAGGCTTTTCAAGGGGCGTAGCCTTTGAATTGACGGGAAACTGTGTGCAGAATGAACAGTCCGGAAATGAATTCATATCGGAAAACCATTCACACATTCTGTCGGGAAGTGTTGTAATCAATGACACGTTATCACCTCTTTAAGTAAAATGATTGTACGCAGGGTATGAATCGGGGAAACGGAGACGGATAATAGCCCATCGGAAATAAATTTTTTCGCCGACATATATATCCTCATAACGGTCAATATGGTATTCATTGTTTCCGTCGGTGAGATAACCGTTATCTGCCGCATTTTCTATAGAATACCCTGCAGGAGCAAGAAACAGGTAATAGCCTGATTCATTCAGACCTATTTCCGTGGGAGTCCCCTCGAGATACATTTTGTTTTTGTATCTCAGGGGCTGAACAAAGCACTCAGCACTGCAGACGACATTTCCGTTATCATCAACTGCACTGATTTTTCTTCCGTAGCGTCTGAAAATCCTTTCAATATTCATTCAGACCACCCCGAAAGCAAACTGAGTATCAAGGAGAAGAGGCAGAGCATCCTCTATTGCGGCATTCATCATTCTTTCTGCCGTGTCAACAGCATTCACACCGCTGCCCGATATGGTGATATCACCTGCTCTGATTGAGCCGATATCACCGTCTGCGGCACTTTTTGCAGTAAGATATCTGCAGTATGCAATTGCAGCCGCCGCTGTGACAAGGCGGATGTCCGATGCATCAGCATCCGCCTTTTTTCTGCCGTTGATAACAGCTGCCGCCCCTTCACAGTAAGGTCTCATTACGGTTTCGTCATCCTCAAAGCTTTCAATCATGCTTAAAAGACGACAAAAGACAGCCTGAGAATCAAGCATCAGACAGAAAGCACCTTTGATGCATCGGGGAAGATTTTTGAGAAGCCTGCAGTACATGTGATTGCTGCACGCTCAAGCTGTCTGTCGATAAGCTTGTCATACTCTGTCACGATACCGCCTGCTTCAACAAGCTCAAGTGCACATGACTTGTCAAGACCGATAATCATGTCTGAGGGTACATCGGCTGCCTTGATAAGTGAAGCACCGAGAGGTGTAATCATGCTGCCCTTACCGTGGAAGTTGAGTCCTGCAGCAGCATCCCTGAATTCAGGAAGTCCGAGAAGCTTCTCTGTCATGTCCTTTGAGGCAATGATTGTTGAAAGCTCATAGGGTGAGAATGTATTCCAGAACTTAATAAGGTCTGCATATGTAAGCGTACCCTCATTTGCAGCGCTGATGATTTCAGCGGCATTGTTATTGCCGTCGCCGTTGATAAGCACATTTACGGCATCCCTGAGCTGACTTCTTGCAATGTAAAGACCGATCTGACGGAGAGTGACAGTGAAGAGATCAAGTCTCTGGAATCTGATTGCCTCATAAGAAGAAACAAGCATTCTGCCTCTCTTGTGAAGTGAAACAAGATTTTCCTGAGTTCTGATTGTTGTCTGAGGAATCACTGCCCCCTCGGCAACTGTCTTGAGCTCCTTGTCATCCTCAGAGGGGATTGAAGTGATTGAACGGTAGTCAAGACCGTTGATCTGAGTTCTTGAAGCAACGATTGAAGAGAGAACATCAGCCTCATCCATACCCTGTCTGACAGCTCTTGAAATATATTCGGGGAAGAGTGCAGCAGAGTCGCTTGTCCGGAAGAACTTATCAACAAAGTCTGAGCCCTTACCGCTTACCCTGATGTCAAATCTCTTGAGCTGACGCTGAAATGCGTCAAGGTTTTCAAGGGCTGTACCCTTGTAGTTTTCACTGGGGTCAAGCTCCTCAAGACAGGCTGAAAAGCCCTTTGAAGAAGCATACATACCCTTTTCAAGCTTAATGTTATTGAAATCTGCCATTTTCATTCATCCTTTCATTTATCAGAGAATAATTCCTGCAACTGATTTTGCAGTGTCAACACTGACAACAAGATACTTTCTGCCGTTTTCACCGACAGCTACACCGCCCTTGCCGTCTGCTGTAAGTGAGCAGTAACCGACAACTGGAGCTGTACCCGTATAGCCAACTTCTGCAAAGCCTGCAAGCTGAATACCTGCATATTCATTTTTTACATTTACTGCAACACCTGTAAAGTCATCACCTGCTTCACAGGGACCGACAGTAAGATTGCCTGTCATTTTAACGGGCTGTGAAGCACAGACGATACCCTGTGTGCCGAATGTGGCTGTATTTTCGCCGTAACCGTTGATTGAAATGTTCATTTTTTACATCCTTTCATTTTTCAGATTCTGAAATGTGAATTATCATTAAAGCTTTTCTGTTTATCCTGAGAGAAATTACCGGTAAACACAGCCAGCTTTTCTGCTCTGTCACCGAGAGCCTTACGGAGCATAAGCACCTCATCACCCGTAAGCTTTGTAAGAATTGATTTAAGCATGGGTGTATCAGCATCGGGAAGTGTGAATGCGGAAAGAGAAATGATTTCATTTTCCGCCTTTTCCCTTGTGCTTCTGCCCGTTACGGCATCTGCCTTCAGTGTGTCAAGATATTTTCCGAATGCCTTTATCTGCTCAGGTGTGAATGTGACATCACTCTTTGTATCCGTTGCCGATTTGATGACCTCCTCGGGGTCCGACGATGTGCATGCAAAAGCATCTGCACCTCTTTTTTTCATCGACTTTGATACGCCTGCATTTCTCTGGGCAGGAACGGCAACAAATGACCATTCATAGGCATCTGTGGGATTCGTAAGCACAGCATGGCATGTCTTGCCTGCATAGACTGCACCGACCCTGTGATTACATTCACGGCTGCGCATATCCTTTCCGCAGACAGAGCATATTTTTGCTTCGCAGCTGCAGCTTACACTGACCTCTTTCTTGATTCCTCCGTCAATCTCCTCGATAAGATCCTTGTTTTTCTCTGTCCTGAGCATATAGCACCACGCTTTAAGATAAATATACTTCTCTCCTGCGGCTGTGATTTTTGACTCATCGGTACAGACCTGAGTCTTATAAATCCTTGCCGTCTGGTCCGAGCTTTTCATACTGTGGTCGGATATGCCCGTCACACCACGGAACATAGAACAGAGTGTATCGAGTGATTCTGCAGAGAATCTTTCTCCGTCACGGTCAATCTCGTTATCGCAGAGAATGACGGAGAAGGTATATATATTTTCCTTTGAGGGAGCCTTCCGTGTGAACTGTGAAATGAGTTCAATATCCTCATCAGTGGGAACACCTGCTTCGGGACATCCCGTGAAAGCACTTTTTGTTATTCTGTTTTCATTCATTTATTTCTCCTTCCCCAAAGCATCTGCTTCGGCGTGATATTTCTCAGCCTGTGCGAGATAGTACTGTGTTCTTGCCTGCTCCGTTGAATCAAGCAATGAGATGTCATCCCAGAGAACATTGCATCTGTCGTCAAGACCGTTCATTCTCAGGTACATTCTGCAGATTCTGAGTATAACGGGCGTCAGAATCCGTCTGTAATGCCACAGCTCACTTGTCAGCAGGTCCGTCTGCTGTTTAGCCATACGCTCTGAGGTTGACCAGTTGAGGCCGAGAAGAAAAGGAGGAAGTCCCGTTTTTGCGACAATCTGTTCCATAAGCTGTCTGACGGGAATGTCACTGTCAAGAACCTGATTGTCAGCACCGATGACCTTTATATCAACATCACCGACGGCAACAAAATCCTTGACTTCTCCTGATTTCATCGCTTCACTCCAGCCTGCGGCAATCTGCTTTGCCCTCTCACCTGCATAGGCTTTTTCAACAGCATCGTTCTGAGGTCTGTATGTTACCGCATATCTGAGATTGCCCACCCTTTCCCAGTTTGTACCGATAGTTTCAAAAATCTGCATAAGTATTCCGCTGATAAATGGCAGACCGCTGAGAAGTGATTTACCGTGAAGGTCACCTGCCCCGGGGTCAAGCACCGAAAGGAGAATCCGTCCGTTTTCTGCAACGGGAAAGCTCTTTCCTCCCGAAGCGTTGCCTATATTCACCTGCAGAGGATTGTCCTTATTACGGCTGAGAACAATATTCTCAAGCTCACCGTTGTAAAGTGAAAAGGAGTGCATATCACGGTTCATGACCATTTCACCAACTGCAGTACCGTAAGTCAGAAGCTGCTCGAGGAACATCGTTATGAATGCTTCGATGCCGTACATCGTACCGTCAACGGGCACCTCTGACAGAAACTGCTCAAGCATTTTTCTGCCATCTTCATTATCACACTCCACGGTGAAGCCTCCCGTCAGCCTTACAATTTTTGAAATTGCACCGTCGATGACGGGCACATTCCGTCTGAGACCGTCATAAAGCTGTCTGAGAGCAAAAAAGCTTTCTTCCTTTCCGCCGTACATGTTGAATCCGCCCGATGTAAGTCTCGGCACACCGTAAGCTGAAGCCTGTACTGTTTTTTCGCTTTTTCCGTTTTTAAAAAGTTTCATTTTACATCCTTTCTGCCGCAATGACGGCAAATCCGTCATCACCTGCACCGTAAAGAATAGTTGAGACAAAATAACGCATGTCATCCATAGCATGGTCATTCTCTTTTTCGGGAGCATCCTTCTGTGTGCCGTCAGCCCAGCGGTAAAGACTGAATTCACGGAGAATATCCTTACAGCAGCCGCATATTTTTATTCTGCCGCCCCTGATTGCCTCGGATACCCTGCGTATACCGTCGGCAACATCATTTTTTGCAGGGATAACCCTGAATTTTCCGTGACGGCGTATGCATTCCATAAAGCTTACGGCAGATGGGTCTGCAATAATACTCTCAATATTTTTACCGCAGGCAAGCTCACACAGCTTTTCATAGTATTCCTCATCCGTTTTAAGACTGCCCTCACGCTTTGACGACCAGTAGTATTCATCAATCCTGTACCACACACCGTCATAAAGACCCCACAGTCCCAGAGAAAAGGGATTAACCGTACCGTAGTCACAGGAAATATAATATTTCTCACAGCACACGGGTGCATCGGAAACATGTCCGTCACTGTTGAAAAAGGGATATACAAGTCCCTCTGCCGCAACCCATTTCCCCTCCACAAAACGTTCATAAAAGGCTCCCGAATAGAGATTGTGATACCTCTCGATGATAGCCTTTGACAGCGACGGATTGTCCTCCATAACAAAATGAAGATAAAGACAGTTTTTCTCTTCTGCCTTTTTTATCCATTCGGTATAAAACCAATGAAGAGGGTTTTCGGGATTGCAGTTGAACCACAGCTTTGAGCCCGTGACAGAGCATCTTGCCAGTGCCTGCTCAACAAATGAACGGGGCATGAGTGCGACCTCATCAAGCAGCACACCGCCGAGAGTAAGACCCTGAATAAGCGCTGCAGACGACTCATCCCTGCCGCCGAAAAGATAAAAACGGTTGGATGTCCTGCCGTATGTCACTTCAACAAGCCCTTTCGAGACCTTTTCACTGCACTCAAATCCCAGCTCCCTGAGTATGGGCAGAAGAGGTGTGATGACATTACGGCGCAGTGATGTGACAGTCTTTCCGCACAGTGCAAAGGAAGTATCATTGAAGCTGCCCATTGCCCATGCGATGAATGAAACTGACATGCACATTGTTTTTCCGCTTCTGACAGCACCGTCGCAGATTATCGCATCACGGTCCTTATATACACTGTTTCTGCACCACCATGTGAGCACCTTAAGCTGTTTGGGGGAAAATGCCGTGAAAGTCACCTTGCATCACCGCCCAGTGCCTCGGCACCCTTTTCAAGTGCCCTGTAAAAGGGCATTGCACTGTCAGCTGACGTTGAAGCAGTCAGCTCGCCGAGCTTTTCAAGGGCTTTGATTCTGTCAAAGAATTTGATTTCGATGGCACCGCCCTTTGTGCGTTTGATTTCCGAAACATTGAAAAGGTCAAGTCCGTCTGTGTCCTGCATATCAGTGCCGTCAGAGAGGAGCAGTCTCACGGCATCGGCTGAGGATGCAAATGCAATCCGTCTTAAGCCTGCCCTGACTTCATTGTCACAGACGGTGTTTTCCTTTTCCATGCGTTCAATAGTTTTTCTTATATTCTTTTTTGCCATAAGCATTACCGCCGTTATTTCGGGCCGTGTCGTATACCCTGCCCTGACAGCTGCTTCCGTGGCATTACGACAGGTCAGATACAATCTGCAGAACAGCTCTTCCCTGTCGCTGAGTTTTGTCATCTCATCATCCTTTCCGGAAAGAGTAACGGGAATCAGCCCCGTCACCTCTGTTTTTTCGGCTCTTCCTGAGAGAAATACTCATATACTCCTCTCACCCTTAGCCCCAACTGACGGAAATCGCAACCTGAAAAGGTTCGGTTTTTCTGCATTTTTGTTTTTGTTTACAAAAAGTTCACATTCTCAAGGAATTTTACTGTCTTTTAATGCAAAATAATCATAAAATTCACAAAAAGCTATTGATTTTTATTACAAATATAAATATAATAATTATGAACAAATTTTTCTGGAGGAATTATCATGCCGGAATTCACTTATGAAATCGTAAAATCATTCGGAGTCATCTCAGAAGGTGCAGGCGGTTGGGCAAAAGAACTCAACCTTATCAGCTGGAACGGTAAAGAGCCCAAGTATGACATCCGTGACTGGGGTCCCGACCACGAAAAAATGGGTAAGGGCGTTACTCTTACAGCTGCTGATGCAAAGGCTCTCAAAGAGCTTCTCGGCGAAATTGATTTCGAATAATACAATCTGAAAGTACATACTGACCTGACACCATTGCCGCCGGGTAATGGTGTTATGAGCCGAATTTTCCGCTTAAGCTGGTTGCTGACGGAGAAATCGGTTTTTTTATTATCAAATAGCATTGTGGGGTAAGATTATGGAACATTTTGCAAAAGCATTCCGTGATGAAATAAACGGAAAAACTCCAGACAGTAATATCATCATAAAAAACGGTGTAAGAATCAGTGTTCTCACATCAAGGCTTATCAGAACAGAAAAACAGCCTGACGGAAGATTCTGTGACATGCCGACACAGACGGTGCTCAACAGAAGCTTTGACACACCGTCCTTTGATGTGACGGACAGTCCCTCAGGCTTTACAGTAAAAACAGATGATGTATCATTTGTCTTCTCACCTGAGGGCGAGCTCCTTCAGGCTGTCATGAAAGATATGTACGACAACGATTTCAGAAAGGGAAATCTCAAGGGCACACGCCGTACTCTTGACATGACAAAGGGTAAGGTGAAAATTGAAGACGGCATTCTCTCCCGTGACGGTGCTGCAATTATGGACGACTCAACAACACTTGTCCTTCTTGATGACGGCACGGTGCGTCCCCGTGATGAGTACCTTCACAGAAGAGAAAACGGCACTGACAGATATGTTTTTGCATACGGTCACGACTACAAGGGTGCTTTGCGTGATTTCTACCGTCTTACGGGTAAGACTCCCCTTATTCCCCGTTTCACACTGGGCAACTGGTGGAGCCGTTACAAGGCGTACACTCAGGAGGAATATCTCACCCTGATGAAACGCTTCACGGATTCGGAAATTCCCGTTACCGTCGCAACAATTGACATGGACTGGCATTGGGTTGATATAAAAAAGCAGTTCGGCAAGGATGTCAGCGAATACATAAAGCAGAACCGTAAAATTGACGGAATAAAAAACAATATCATGGCTGCATTCCAGTCATCAGGCTGGACAGGCTACAGCTGGAACACAGAGCTTTTCCCCGATTACAAGGGCTTTCTCAGAACTCTTCAGGATAATAATTACAAGGTAACGGTCAATCTTCACCCCTGTGACGGTGTCCGTTTCTTTGAAGACATGTATGATGAGTTTGCTCAGTTTATGGGCATTGACCCGAAAAGCAGAAAGACAATTGAATTTGATGTTTCGGACAGAAAATTCACCGAGGGTTATTTTAAATTCCTGCACAACAGATATGAGGAAGAGGGCGTTGACTTCTGGTGGATTGACTGGCAGCAGGGTACGGGCTCTGCAATAAAAGGTCTTGACCCTCTCTGGTGGCTCAACCACTATCACAGCATCGACCTTGCCCGTGACGGCAGAAGACCTCTCATTCTCTCCCGTTATGCAGGTCCCGGCTCACACCGTTACCCACTCGGCTTCTCTGGTGATACCCTTGTGCTGTGGAGTGCTCTTGACTTTCAGCCTTACTTCACTGCGACGGCTTCAAATGCAGGTTATTCATGGTGGAGCCACGATATAGGCGGTCATCAGATGGGCAGACGTGACGACGAGCTCTATATAAGGTGGCTTCAGTTCGGCGTTTTCAGTCCTATCAACAGACTTCACTCCACAAGCAATGAATTCCTTGGCAAGGAGCCCTGGAAATTCAGCAAGGATACGGAGCTGAACGCCACAAAATGGCTCAGATTCAGACACAGGCTCATACCCTACATCTACACCATGAACATGCTCACCCACCGTGACGGCAGACCTCTTATGGAGCCGATGTATTATGAAAATCCTGAGGATGACGATGCATACAATGTCCCGAATGAGTATTGGTTCGGAACGGAGCTTATTGTATCTCCCATCACAGAAAAGATAAGCAGAAAAACTCTCACAGCCCCTGCTTCAACATGGCTTCCCGAGGGCAGATACACCGATATTTTCACAGGACTTATCTATGAGGGCGGCAGAAAAATCAAGATGTTCCGTGACATTTCTTCAATTCCCGTTCTTGCAAAGGAGGGCGCAATAATCCCTCTTGCAGTCAACGACAGAACGAACGACTGGAAGAACCCCGAAGACATGGAAATCCTTATTTACAGAGGCAAGGGCACCTTTACTCTTTATGAGGATGACGGCGAAACAATGAACTACAGGAACGGTGCTTTCGCAGAAACCCGTTTTGATGTTGAAGAAGACGGAAATGATATGATTTTCACAATCAATCCTGCAGAGGGTGACTCAAGTGTTATCCCTGCAGAGAGAAATTACACTCTGTCATTCAGAGATATCACCGGCTGTGAAAAAATCTATGCCACAATTGACGGCAAACGTGTTTCTGTTTCCATGAACATATCTGAGGGTACAATTTCAGTCAACACGGTTATAAAGCCCGGAAACAAGCTGAAAATAATACTTAAAAATATTATCGCAAAAAAGAATCCCCCGAAAAAAGAAATGCTTACGGACCTGCTTTCAAAGGTTCAGGGCAGCAACAATGCAAAAATGGTCTTCTATACGGCATGTCTTAAGGATTCATTTAAAGACAATGTTTTCATGGATAAAGCAGTCCGTGATTCCATAAAAGAAATTACATATATTTCCAAATAAGAATTAAAAGGAGCTAAAAAACAGCTCCTTTTTTTATGCTATTTACACAAAATTATCATTTTTCCTGTATTTTCAACCGACAGAATTGTATTAAATGTTGACTTTTATTTTATTTTAATTTATAATGCGATTGTATATCTATAATGATATAACATTGAAAAAGAAAGGATTCAGAATTATGAAAACGAAATCAAGACTCAGATCATGTCTTGCATTACTTCTGACAATGGTAATGCTGTTTTCAGTAATGACTCCCATGATGTCCTTCACAGCGACGGCTCTGACTGTTGATGTTGAGAATGTCGGTGCAAACACCAAGCTCACATCAAAGACAGATTATGCAGTTGCTCCCGGCATCACAGAATCACACATCATTACTCACGACAAAGACGGTTCAAATCAGATTCAGGCATACGCTCTTGAAATTGATTTGTCCAACCCCAATGTAGGTCTTATCGCCAGCTATAAGAACTACATGAACGATCTTGCTGCCGCTCCCGAATGGGGCATGCAGACAGTCCGTGACCAGGCTGCAGCAGCAGAGAACTATCACAAGAACACTCTCGGCAAAACAAACTTTGAAGTTGTCGGCGGTATCAACTGCGACTTCTTCAACATGCAGACAGGTGAACCCATGGGTTCTCTTGTAATGAACGGCAAAACTTATAAGTCAACAAGCAAATCATATTTTGCTATTCTTGATGACGGCTCAGCAGTTATCGGTTCAGGTGCTGTTCCCTCAAACGCTGTTGAAGTTGTCGGCGGTGAAGTAATGCTCGTTCAGAACGGTGTTGTCAATCCCAACATCAAGGGCGATCAGTCAAAGTTCCCCAGAACATCAATCGGTCTCACTGCAGACGGCAAGGTTATCCTTGTTACAGCTGACGGCCGTCAGGCTCCCTCATCATGCGGTCAGACTTTTGAAGAAAATGCTCAGCAGATGCTTTCACTCGGCTGTGTTACAGCTATGCAGGTTGACGGCGGCGGCTCAGCAACAATCGTTTCACAGCGTGAAGGTGAATCATCACTTTCAGTAAGAAACAGCCCCTCAGACGGTGTTGAAAGAATCGTTTCAACAGCTCTTCTTGTTTACTCAAACGCAACTCCCGACGGTCAGTTTGACCATGCAAACCTTGCTCCCGTCAACGAACTCTACACACCCGGTTCAACTGTAGAATTCACAGCAACAGCTGTTGACGGTGCAGGTGCTTCAGCAGAGCTTCCCGCAGAAGGCTATTTTGCTCTTGCAAATGAAGCTGCAGGTACAATTGACCCCGCAACAGGCGTGTTCACAGCAGCTGCAGGCTTCACAGGTGAAGTTACAGTCAACTACATGGTCGGCGATGCTGTAAAGGGCTCAACAACAGTTTCAATCGTTGTTCCCGAAACACTCTATGTTGCAAGTGCAGAACAGGCTGTAGGCCCCGGCATTACAACAGACTTCGGTATTGTTGCAAAGTATCAGGACAGAGATGTCATTATGAAAGCCGGCGACATTGCATGGACAATCGTTGACCAGTCAACAAGTGCTGACCTCAACAATGTTGCAGGTACATTCAACGGTCTTGAATTTACAGGTGCAGAAGACGGTGCTTACAATACAACAGTAACTGCAGACCTTGTATGCAATACAGAGCTTGAGCCCCTTGTTCTTACAATTTTCGTAGGTTCAAAGCAGGTTACACTTCATGACTTTGAATATGTAACAGGCGAAGAAAACAAGGATGCTCCCAACTATGTATCCACATTCACATTCCCCACATATTCTGCAACATGGCTCGGTGCTAACGGTAACGGCGGTTATGCAAGCAGAACAGACCTTGCAACGGCTCTTAACAATCAGGATATTCCTCTTTATATGTGGCCCAATGCTGCGGTTAGTGATGCAAATAACAGATCAGCAAAGGCTACAGTTGTTTCTGCAGACGACGGCGAGCCCGTACGTTTCGGCAATCAGTCACTCAGAATTGAATTTGACTTCGCAGAATTTAACAAATTAAGTAATGCTAACTTCTATCTCCGTGAAACAACTCCCGCTTACAGATACGAAGGCTCACCCACGGCAATGGGTGTTTGGGTATATGCTCCCGAAGGCACAACGGCTTATCACCTCTATCTTCAGTGTGCAGGTAAAGTAATTCCTGCAGATAATAACGGTGCCGGTTCAGGTGTCGGCTCATATCAGTGTCTTACAACTCCCGAAGCTATGGGTAA